>NZ_CP124535.1:301250-602500 GCF_029953595.1 Fuscovulum ytuae
GGCGAGGCGCGCGAGGCCGCACAGGACCGCCGCGCCGCGCCCCCGAAGGGGCAACCGCCGCGTGGGCCGATGAACGCAGCCCCCAAGACGGGTGGCGGAGGCAATGCCTTTGCCGATGCGCTGAAGGGAAAATTCACCCGCTAGGGCGCGGGGTTGCCAGCGGGGCAGGGGGGCTTTGTACCCCCCCTGTGCGCCTGCTGGGGGTTTGGGGGGCAGACAGCCCCCCGTCTACAGATGCCTCAGGGCGATCAGGCCGCAGCCCCGCCCACCGTCAGCCCGCCGATCAAAAGCGTGGGCTGGCCCACCCCCACCGGAACCCATTGCCCCGCCTTGCCGCAATTCCCGATGCCGGGGTCCAGCGCGAGGTCATTGCCGATGGCGCGGATCTGCTTCAACGCGGTGGCCCCGTCGCCGATCAGCGTCGCGCCCTTGACCGGAGCGCCCAGCTTGCCGTTCTGCACGCGGTAGGCCTCGGTGCAGCTGAACACGAATTTGCCGTTGGTGATGTCCACCTGCCCGCCGCCAAAGCCCACGGCATAGATCCCGTCCTTCAGGCCGGCAAGGATCACCGCCGGGTCCTCCTGACCCGCCAGCATGTAGGTATTTGTCATGCGCGGCATCGGGATATGGGCGAAACTTTCGCGCCGCCCGTTCCCCGTGGCAGCCACCCCCATCAGGCGCGCGTTCTGCCGATCCTGCATATAGCCCACAAGGATGCCATCCTCGATCAGCACATTCCGCGCCGAGGGCGTGCCCTCGTCATCGATGCTGATCGACCCGCGCCGATCCGGCAGCGTGCCGTCATCCAGCACCGTCACCCCGGGCGCTGCGATCCGCTGCCCCATCAGCCCGGCAAAGGCAGAGGTCTGTTTGCGGTTGAAATCCCCCTCCAGCCCATGTCCGATCGCCTCATGCAGCAGGATGCCGGGCCAGCCGGGGCCGAGGACCACATCCATCACCCCTGCAGGTGCGGGCACCGCGTCAAGGTTCACCACGGCAATCCGCAGCGCCTCATCCACCATGGGTTTCCAGCGCGCGGGTTCCATCAGCGCGGCAAGGCCAAAGCGTCCGCCGCTGCCCATGCCGCCCTGTTCGCGCCGCCCGCCCTGTTCCACGATCACCGACACATTCAGCCGCGCCATGGGGCGGATATCGGCCAAGCGCAGGCCCTCGGGGCGCAGAATCTCCACCTCCTGCAACCCGGCGGACAGGGTGGCCGACACCTGCACCACCCGCGGATCAAGGCCGCGCGCATAGGCATCAATCTCTTTCAGAAGGTCGATCTTCACCGGAAAACTCGCATCCGCCATCGGATCGGCATCGCCGTAAAGCCGCAGATTCGTCCCCTGCGGCGCAGCGGCCAAGGTGCCCCCGCCTGCGCCCACCGCCAGCCGCGCCGTATCCACCGCCCGGCGCAGCGCGCGTTCCGAAATTTCGGTCGAATGGGCATAGCCCGCGACCTCGCCCTTCACCGCGCGCAGGCCGAACCCTTCAGAGGCATCATAGGACGCCGTCTTGATCCGCCCGTCATCCAGAACGATGGCCTCGCTCCGCTTGCGTTCAAGGAACAATTCGCCATCCTCGGCCCCCGCCGTGGCCTGCCGCAGCAGGGCCAGCGCGGCCCCTTCGTCCAGCGCCGTCTCAAAGGGGCGGAAGGGGGCGTCGGTCATGGCGATGTCCTTGATCTGTGTCAAACGGCGCGCATTTGCCGCAACGGTTTGGCTTGCCGCGCAGCCCCTAATATGGTTTCAAGCGGTCGGGAAACAACGGGATTCTCGTCTGATCGTCAGTTGCGGGCGGCAGGCGGGCAAAGAAGCAGCGGCGCAAGGCCGCGCACTCGAACGGGATAAGACCATGCGTCATTCGACCATTTTCAAAGCAGTGGCCGCGTCCGGCCTCGGCTCGCTTCTGTCCGGCGCGGCTTTCGCGCAAGGGCTTGAGGTGGTGGGGCAGCCCCTGCCGCAGAAGATGGGCTTCCAGCCCGCGGCCACGGAATTGGCCCGCGATCTGCAAGGGCTCGACCACATGATCCTGATCATCATCACGGTCATCACGATCTTCGTGACCGGCCTGCTGATCTGGGTGATGATCCGCTACAACACCAAGGCCAACAAGACCCCGGCCACCTTCACGCACAACTCCCCGCTGGAAGTGGCATGGACGGTGATCCCGATCCTGATCCTTGTCTTCATCGGCGCCTTCTCGCTGCCCGTTCTGTTCAAGCAGCAGGAAATCCCGACGGCCGACATCACCATCAAGGTGATCGGCAACCAGTGGTACTGGTCCTACGAATACACCGATAACGGCGTGACCGAAGACGCCGAGGCAGAGCCGATCGCCTTCGACAGCTTCATGCTGGCGCGCGAAGATCTTGCGGCGCATGGCTATGAAGACAGCGCCTATCTGCTGGCCACCGATACCGCCGTTGTCGTTCCCGTGGGCAAGACCATCGTGATGAACGTCACCGCCGCCGATGTGATCCATTCGTGGAAAATCCCGGCCTTTGGCGTGATGCAGGATGCGGTTCCGGGCCGTCTGGCGCAGCTTTGGTTCAGCGCGGAACGCGAAGGCATCTATTTCGGCCAGTGCTCGGAGCTTTGCGGCAAGGACCACGCCTATATGCCGATCACCGTCAAGGTCGTGTCCGAAGACGTCTATGCCGCTTGGGTCGCCAAGGCCGAAGCGGGTGATGTGATGCTGTCTGCCGCCGATCTGGCGCAGCCGGTTGAATTGGCCTCGAACTGATCTTTACAGGCGAAAAGGCAGGCACGGCCCCGATCTGCCGGGGCCGTTCTCCCACCGGAAGGATCGAAGCATGAGCGATATCCGCGCCTACGAACAGCCGGGTGAGGCGGGTTTCGGCGATTACGTGCAGCTTCTGAAGCCGCGCGTGATGTCGCTTGTCGTCTTTACGGCGCTGGTGGGCCTTCTGGTGGCACCGGTTTCGGTCCATCCCGTCATCGCCTTCGCCTCCATCCTCTTTATCGCGCTGGGGGCAGGGGCCTCGGGTGCGCTGAACATGTGGTGGGATGCCGATATCGACGCCGTCATGCGCCGCACCAAAGGCCGCCCGGTCCCTGCGGGCAAGGTCGAAGCGGGCGAGGCACTGGCCGTCGGCCTTGGCCTTTCGGGGCTTGCCGTGCTGATGCTGGGTCTGGCGGCGAACTGGCTGTCGGCGGGGCTTCTGGCCTTCACCATCTTCTTCTATGCCGTCATCTATTCGATGTGGCTGAAACGCTCCACGCCGCAGAACATCGTGATCGGCGGCGCGGCCGGGGCTTTCCCGCCCATGATCGGCTGGGCCTGCGCCACCGGGACCGTGTCGGTCGAAAGCCTTCTGATGTTCGCGCTGATCTTCATGTGGACGCCGCCGCATTTCTGGGCGCTCGCGCTTTTCATGAAGGATGACTATTCCAAGGCGGGCGTGCCCATGCTGACCGTGACTCACGGGCGCAAGGCGACGCGGACCCATATCCTTGTCTACACGTTTCTTCTGATCCCCGTCGCCCTTGGCGCGGGCTTCACCTCCATCGGCGGGCCGATCTATCTGACCGCGTCGATTCTCTTGAACGGCTGGTTCCTGCTTGGCGCATGGCGTATCTGGCGGCGGGATGAGGCGGTGGCCGAGGCCGACAATTACGCCGTCGAGAAATCGGTCTTCCGCTTCTCGCTTTACTACCTGTTCTTGCATTTCGGGGCCTTCCTCGCCGAAGCGGCGCTGCGGCCCTATGGCATGGGGGGCTGGTGATGGCCTTTCCCCCGGAACATGACCTGCACAAGCGCCGCCTCGGCCGCAATGTCGGCGTGGCGGTGACGCTGGGCCTGTTCATCCTGCTGGTCTTCGCTCTGACGGTGGTCAAGGTCACGCGCGGCGACCCGATGCAGGCCTTTGATCACACGGTGCGCCCGGAAATGGCGCAGAAGGAGGGGCAATGAACGGTCAGAACCGTACCGCTCTCTATCTTGTGGGCGTCGTGGCCACGATGGCCTCGCTCTCTTTCGCGGCGGTCCCCTTCTATGATTGGTTCTGCCGCGTCACCGGCTTTGGCGGCACCCCCGGCGTCGCCGCCGCCGCACCTGACACCATCCTTGACCAAACCGTGGTCGTGAAATTCGACGCCTCCATCGAACGCGGCATGCCGTGGGAATTCCACCCCGTGCAGCGCGAGATGACCGTCCGCATCGGCGAAAACGCCCTTGCCTTCTACGAGGCGTATAACCCCACTGACCGCCCGGTCGCAGGCACCGCCAGCTTCAATGTCGCCCCAGAAGCGGCAGGGGGCTACTTCGACAAGATCGCCTGCTTCTGCTTTACCGAACAGGTGCTGCAACCGGGCGAACGGGTGCAGATGCCCGTGTCCTTCTTCGTCGATCCCGAAATGGTGAACGACCCCGAAGGCGCATTCGTGAAGGAGATCACGCTCTCCTACACCTTCTACGAAACACCCCTGCCAGAAGAGCAGGCGGCGCTTGCCGCCCCTGCGGATGGCGCGGTAAACTGATAAAAACACGCGAGGGAACCGGAATGGCACACGCCAAGAACCACGATTACCACATCCTCCCGCCGTCCATCTGGCCCTTCATGGGGGCGGTGTCGGCCTTCCTCATGCTCTTTGGCGCCGTGCTGTGGATGCACGGGCAGGGGCCGTGGCTTGGCCTAATCGGCCTTGCGGGCGTCCTTTACGTGATGTTCGCTTGGTGGTCCGATGTGGTGAAGGAAAGCCAAGTGGGCGACCATACCCCGGTCGTCCGCATCGGCCTGCGCTATGGCTTCATCATGTTCATCATGTCCGAAGTCATGTTCTTCGCAGCATGGTTCTGGTCCTTCTTCAAGCACGCCATGTATCCGATGGGCCCGCTCAGCCCCGCCGTCGATGGTGTCTGGCCTCCGGCAGGCATTGAAACCTTCGACCCGTGGCACCTGCCGCTCATCAACACGCTGATCCTGCTCTGCTCGGGCGCAGCGGCCACTTGGGCGCACCATGCCCTCGTGCATGAAAACAACCGCAAGGACCTGATCAACGGCCTGATGCTCGCCATCGCGCTGGGCATCATCTTCACGGGCTTCCAAGCCTATGAATATAGCCACGCCGCCTTCGGCTTTGCGGGCAACATCTATGGCGCCAACTTCTTCATGGCGACGGGCTTCCACGGCTTCCACGTGATCATCGGCACGATCTTCCTGGCAGTCTGCCTGATCCGCGCGATGAAGGGCCATTTCACCCCCGAAAAGCATGTGGGGTTCGAGGCCGCCGCTTGGTACTGGCACTTCGTCGACGTGGTCTGGCTGTTCCTGTTCGCTTCGATCTACGTCTGGGGCCGCTGATCCCCGACGCCGGATCGGAACCGGGGGGCGGCGCCCCGCCCCCCACCCCTTGCAGAAAGGCGCGGACCCAAAGGGTGCGCGCCTTTCCTTTTGAACCGAGGTTTGCATGACCCGCCGCATGATCATCCCCCTCCTGATCGGCCTTCTGGGCGGGGCGATCCTGATCTCGCTCGGGCTTTGGCAGGTGCAGCGTCTGGCATGGAAGCAATCCGTGCTGGCCGAAATCGACGCGCGCATTGCCGACGCGCCCATCCCGCTGCCCGCCGCGCCCGACCCAGAGGCGGACCGTTACCTTCCCGTCACCGCGACAGGCCGCTTCACCGGTGAACATCTCGACGTGCTGGTCAGCCGCAAGCAGATCGGCCCCGGCGTCCGCGTGGTCGAGGTGTTTGAAACCACCGACGCCCGCCGCATCCTCGTCGATCGCGGCTTCCTGCGCCAAGACGTCCGCAACGCCCCGCGTGTTTCAGGGCCTGCCAGCGTGGAAGGCAACCTCCACTGGCCCGATGAGGTGGACAGCTACACCCCCACCCCCGATGCCACAACGGGCCTGTGGTTTGCCCGCGATGTCGCGGCCATGGCAGAGGCCTTGAACACAGAGGCGACATTTATTGTCGCCCGCAGGCCAACTGGTGGCGAGATCGAACCGATGCCGGTGGATTCCTCCGGTATTCCCAATGACCATATGAACTACGCCATCACGTGGTTTTCGCTCGCCGCCGTCTGGCTGGGGATGACAGCGTATCTTCTGTGGCGTATCAGGCAGCGGACGGTTTGAAGGCAGAAGCATGAAGTATATCTCCACCCGCGGCGCGGCCCCGATCCTGACCTTCGGTGAGGCGATGATGACCGGCCTTGCCCGCGACGGCGGCCTTTACGTCCCCGAAACCGTGCCGCAAATGGCTCAGGCCGATATCGCGGCGCTGGCGGGCCTGCCCTACGAAGAAGTGGCCTTCCGCGTGATGCGCCCCTTTCTGGGCACCACCTTCACCGATGACGAATTCCGTGGCCTGATCGCCAAGGCCTATGCAGGTTTCGGCCATGACGCCCGCGCGCCCCTCGTGCAACTTGGCCCCAACCATTTCCTCCTCGAACTCTTCCACGGCCCCACGCTCGCCTTCAAAGACTTCGCCATGCAGCTGATCGGGCAGATGATGCAGGCGGCGCTGGCCAAGACGGGGGACCGCATCACCATCGTCGGCGCCACCTCAGGCGACACCGGGTCCGCCGCGATGGAGGCGTTTCGCGGCCTTGCCAATGTCGATCTCTTCATCCTCTACCCGCATGGCCGCGTGTCCGAAGTGCAGCGCCGCCAGATGACGACGCCGACCGAAGGCAATGTCCATGCGCTCGCCATGGATGGCGATTTCGACGATGCCCAAGCCCGCGTGAAGGACATGTTCAACGACTTCGCCTTCCGCGATGGCGTGCGGCTGGCGGGCGTCAATTCCATCAACTGGGCGCGCGTTCTGGCGCAGGTCGTCTATTACTTCTCTTCCGCCGTCTCCCTCGGCGCGCCCCATCGCGCGGTCAGCTTCACCGTCCCCACCGGGAATTTCGGCGACATCTTCGCAGGCTATATCGCCCGCCAGATGGGCCTGCCGATCGAGAAACTGGTCATCGCCACCAACCAGAACGATATCCTCGACCGCGCCCTCCGCTCCGGTGCCTATGTGACGGATGGGGTCAAACCCTCGATCAGCCCGTCGATGGACATTCAGGTCTCGTCAAACTTCGAACGCGCCCTCTTCGATGCCTATGGCCGCGACGGAAAGGCCGTGGCGCAACTCATGGCCGAACTCAAAGCGGGCGGTTTCCACATCTCCCAAGGGGCGCTGGAAACCCTGCGCGCCACCTTCGGCTCGGGCCGCTGCTCCGAGGAGGAGACCACCGCCACCATCCGCACTGCCTTCGCCCGCACGGGTGAGGTACTTTGCCCCCATTCCGCCGTCGGCGTGAAAGTGGCCGAAGAACATCTGGGCACCGCCCCGATGATCACCTTGGCCACGGCGCATCCGGCGAAATTCCCCGATGCGGTGGAAGGTGCGATGGGCACCCGGCCTGCGCTGCCCCCCCGGATGGCCGATCTTTTCGACCGCCCGGAACGCGTCACCCGCGTGGCCAATGATCTGGCCGCGCTGCAAACCCTGATACGTGAAAGGATCGGCGGTTGAGCTTGAAGATCACCACGCTTCCAAACGGCCTGCGCATCGTGACCGAAGACATGCCGGGCCTCCTCTCGGCCTCGGCGGGCATCTGGGTCACGGCGGGCGGGAGGCACGAACGCGCCGAACAGAACGGCATTGCCCATTTCCTTGAACATATGGCCTTCAAGGGCACCGAGAAGCGCACCTCCCTCCGCATCGCCGAGGAAATCGAAGATGTGGGCGGCTATATCAACGCCTATACCAGCCGCGAGATGACGGCCTATTACGCCCGCATCCTGTCGCCCGATGTGGGGCTTGCGCTGGACGTGATCTCTGACATCGTGCTGAACCCCGTGTTCAACGCCGATGACATCGAAACCGAACGTCATGTCATCCTTCAGGAAATCGGGCAGGCGCTGGATACGCCAGATGACATCATCTTCGACTGGTTGCAGGAAGTCAGCTACCCCGACCAACCCTTCGGCCGCACCATCCTTGGCCCCGCCGAACGGGTGCAGGCCTTCGGGCGCGATGACCTGCGCGCCTTCGTGGGCGAACATTACGGCCCCGACCAGATGATCCTTGCCGCGGCAGGCGGCGTGGACCATGACGCCATCGTGGCGCAGGCCGAGGCAACGTTTGGCCATCTGAAACCCGTGGGCAATGCCCGCATCCACCCCGCCCGTTTTGCCGGCGGCGAACGGCGCGAAATCAAGGACCTTGAACAGGTCCATGTGGCGCTGGCCTTCGAAGGGCCGGGCTATCGCTCGCCCGATGTCTATGCCGCGCAGGTCTATGCCACCGCGATGGGTGGTGGCATGTCCTCGCGCCTCTTCCAGAAAATCCGCGAAGAACGCGGCCTCTGCTATTCCATCTTCGCCCAGTCGGGCGCTTATGAAGATACAGGTCAGATCACCGTCTATGCTGGCACGTCCGAGGAAGAGATCGGCGATCTCATCGGCCTGACCATGGACGAACTCAAACGCGCCGCCGACGACATGTCCGAAGCCGAGGTGAACCGCGCCCGCGCCCAGCTTAAGGCAGGCCTCCTGATGGGGCTGGAAAGCCCCTCCAGCCGCGCCGAACGCAATGCCCGCCTGCTGGCGATCTGGGGCCGCGTGCCGGGAGTGGAAGAAACCGTCGCCAAGATCGACGCCGTCTCGGTCGCCGACGTGCGCGCCTATGCCGAAGGATTGGTCGGTGCCAAGGCCGCCATGGCGCTCTATGGCCCTGTCGATGACGCCCCCGATCTGGAGGCAGTCAAGGCAAGGCTCGCCGCGTGATGCTGACCTTCCGCCGCAAGGTTCGGATCGAGACCGAGCGGTTGACGCTGCGCCTGCCGCAACATGCCGATTGGAAGGCATGGGCGGCGCTGCGCGAAGAAAGCGCCACCTTCCTCACGCCATGGGAACCGGTCTGGGCGGGTGACCACCTCACCCGCCGCGCCTTTACCAACCGCGTCTACTGGGCCGCCCGCGCCGAGGGGCAGGGGACGGCGTTGCCCCTCCTGCTGATCCGTCGCGAAGATCAGGCGCTATTGGGGGCCATCACGCTTGACAATATCCGCCGGGGTCCGGCGCAATCCGGCACGCTCGGCTATTGGATCGGCGAACGCTTCTCGCGTCGCGGCTATATGCGCGAGGCGATCCTGTCGGTCACCCATCACGCCTTCACCAGCCTCGACCTCAGCCGGATCGAAGCCGCCTGCCTGCCGGAGAACGCGGCCTCTCGCGGTGTCTTGGAAAAATGCGGATTCAAATATGAAGGCGTGGCGCAAAGCTATCTGCAAATCGCAGGCCGCTGGCGCAATCATGTGCTTTATGCCGCCCTACGCACCGATCGGCGCGGGCGCACGGATGTTGGCTGATTCCGCCCTCCGATGACGCAACCGTGAACGGCGCATGCCTTTGCCCTGTGCCACCCTGCTGCATCTTGCCATGGGACAGCCAGCACAGGGCCAGCACTGGGGACGCGACATGCCGCCATTTCTGCCGATCATGACTGCCATCGCCCTTCTCGCCGCAGGCGCGGCCTCCGCGCAGGACCGCATCCCCTCCAACTGCTTCGCCCTTGCCCAGAACATTCCGGTCGAAAAGATCTGGCGCGCCTCCATCGGCACGCCCATTGACCGCGCCCATGTGCGCATCCGCTTTCTTCACCACGCCTCCTTCGCGATCGAGGCTGAAGGGGGCACCCTTGCGGTGACGGACTATACAGGCTTCATCGGCAACCCGGATGTCGTGCCGGATGTGGTCACGATGAACAACGCCCACTCCACGCATTGGACATCGAACCCCGACCCGCGCATCCCCCATGTCCTGCCCGGCTGGCCGCAGGACGGCAAACCCGCCTTCCACGAGCTTGACCTCGGCTCCATGCTCATTCGCAACGTCACCACCGACACGCGCGGCCCCTTTGGCGAAGGGGCGCGCGCCGACGGCAATTCCATCTTCGTGTTTGAAGCGGGCGGATTGTGCATCGGCCATCTCGGCCACCTCCACCAGATCCCCGACGACGCGCAATACGCCTCTATCGGGCGACTTGATGTGGTGATGGTCCCCGTGGATGGCGGCTACACCATGTCAACCGAGGCGATGGCCGAGGTCGTCTCGCGCCTCCGCGCCTCCATCGTGATCCCGATGCACTGGTTTTCCGGCGCGTCGCTGGTGACCTTCCTCGACGAGATGGAAGGGAAGTTCCAAGTGGTCGAGGTGGGCGGCCCGGATCTTGAACTGTCGCTACAAGACCTGCCCGGCAGCCCCACGATCATGGTGCTGGAGCCGGAATTCATCCCCTGACCGAGGCGGGTCTTTTCGTCCCAAGCCGCGCGGGCTAGGTAGGGCGCAAAGAGGTGCCCCATGCTCAACCCCGCCGATGCCGCCTTTGCAGAAACCCTCGCGTCGCGACTGCCCGAAGGCACTCTGCGCGCGCCCGATGCCGCCCATCTGGAAGAACCGCGCGGCCGCTGGCAGGGCCATGGGGGCATCCTCGCCCTCCCGCGCAGCACAGCCGAAGTGCAGACCATCGTCCAGATCTGCGCCGCCGCGCGGGTGGGGATCGTGCCATGGGGCGGCGGGACGGGCCTTGTCGGTGGGCAGATCATGCCCCAAGGCCCCGCCCCGGTGATCCTGTCCTTGGAACGCATGCAGGCCCTGCGCGGCCTCTGGCCAGATGAGAATGCGCTGATCGTCGAGGCGGGCATGACCCTCGCCGGGGTCCAACAGGCCGCCGACGCAGCCGGGCGCATGTTCCCGCTCTCACTTGCCAGCGAAGGCTCGGCCCGGATCGGCGGCTGCCTTGCCACCAATGCGGGCGGCATCGGCGTGCTGCGCCACGGCAATGCCCGCGACCTCTGTCTGGGGGTTGAGGCGGTGATGGCCGACGGATCGCTGCTGGCGGGCCTGAAACGGCTGCGCAAGGACAATACCGGATACGATCTGCGCCACCTGCTGATCGGGTCCGAAGGCACGCTCGGCATCATCACGGCGGCCGCACTCCGCATGGTGCCGCGTCCCGCGGTGTCTGTGACGGCCCTTCTCGTGGTCCCGGACCCTGCCGCCGCGCTGCGCCTCCTCACCCTCGCGCAGGCGCGCCTGCCGGGGATGATCTCGGCCTTTGAACTGATCGGGAAAATGGGCTTCGACTTTCTCGCCGAAACCATGCCCGAAGTGACCTGCCCCTTTCCCACCGCGCCGGAATGGTGCGTGCTTCTCGACCTTGGCCTTCCCTCCGCCTTTGAGGCCGAGGCCGTCATGGCCAGCCTCTATGCCGAGGCCGACGAGGCCGGACTGGTGCAAGACGGCGTGATCGCCGCGTCAGAGGCGCAGCGCAAATCGCTCTGGCGCATCCGCGAAACCATCCCCGAAGCCAATCGCCGGATTGGGGCGATCTCATCGCATGACATCGCGCTGCCCCTTTCCGCAGTGCCAGAGTTCATCCCCAAGGCCGATGCCGCGCTGGCCCGGATCGGGGCGTTCCGCGTCAACTGCTTCGGCCATCTGGGTGACGGCAACCTGCATTACAATGTCTTTCCCATCCCCGGACGCACCCGCCGCGATCACGAAGCGCAGCGCGATGCGATCAAGGCCTCGGTGCATGACCTTGTCCATGCGATGGGCGGCTCGGTCAGTGCCGAACATGGCATCGGGCGGCTGAAGGTTGCCGATCTGGAACGCTATGGCGACCCGACGAAATTGGCGGCGATGCGGGCGGTGAAAGCGGCGCTCGATCCCATGGGGATTCTCAATCCCGGAGCCGTCTTGCGGGCGTGACACGGCGCGAAAAATTTTCCCGAAAATTTTTCGCACCCCCATCCGAAAAATCTCCAGTGGAGATTTTTGGGCCACTTGGCCGCAACGGGACCGAACCGGACAGGTCCGCAAATCCACGCCAGTGCAAAATGGGAAAGTGCAGGTTTCTGTTGCCAGGTACCTGCGAACCCCGCCTTACGCGGCTAAGCGCAAGGGCTTAGATTTGGTATTGCGAGCTGCTTACGCAGCCAGCGCCACCGGAGCACGGTTGTCATTGGCAACTGTGATCTTGGACCGATAACGGTGGTACCTCACCGAGCGAAAGCTGGCCTCTTTGAACGTTCGTCGATCCTATTTCGGCCCCTTACCCCCGCAATGACCGGGTGAGTTTGGTGGAGCCGCCGGGTACCGCCCCCGGGTCCGAGCCGTCTATTACAGGTGCGTTTATCGCCATAGTTCGGGTTGCCCCGAACAGAGGGGAATATAGGGTCAGGCGCTGCCGGTCACAAGCCCCGATGCCCGCCTCACCCCGCGCGGCGCAGGGCGGCGGTCTCTGGCGGATATTCGAGAAAGACCCGCTCTGCCGTCGTCTCGCGCAACGCCATGCCGGCGCGCAGGTAAAAGGCCTGCGCGCGCGCATTCGGGCGCAGCACGCTCAGTCGAAGGGGAAGACCCGCAAGCCGCGCCTCGTCCCGCGCCAGCGCCAAAAGCGCGCCGCCAATCCCGCGCCCTTGAAAGCCGGGGTCGAGATAGAGTTTGCGCAGCCGCAAATGATCCTCGGCCCGTTCCAGCATGAGGTATCCGGCCATTGCGCCATCAACCATCACGATGCGCGTGTTGGATAGGTCAAAGGCGCTGATCTCTGCTGGGCGGAACTGCCCCCAAAGGGCGCGCGCATGGAGTTCCATCAGCCGCCGCTCCAGCGTGGCAAGGAAGGTGGCATCGTCGGGAAGGGCGGGGCGCAAGGTGAACATGGCCGCAGGATGCGGATCAAAGGTTACGAATTCGTGACGCGCCCCAGAAAAAACGCCCGGACCTTTCGGCCCGGGCGCATGTCACCGCTCGGTAAACCGGATCAGAACCCGGCTTTGATATTTTCGAACTCTTGGATCATCTTCTCGCGGAACTCCGACGTCACCGGGGTTTGCGCCAAAAGCGTCGTGGTGATCGGGTCGACAAAGGCCGCCTGCTGCGCTTCCAGCGGGATATCGGCCATTGCGGCGTTGTTCGCGTGGGCATAGCCCAGTTCCTCAAGGAAGGTCTGGGCCGAGCCATGCGCCAGCATGGAGTTGATGAAGTCATAGGCCTTGTCTTCCGACCCGGGCGCATCCTTCATGTTCACATAGCCGCAATACCAGGTGGAGGACCCTTCCGCCGGCGCGCGGTTGAAGCCCACCGGGAAATTCTCGGCCTGCAAGAGCGCCACGCCGTCATTCCACGACCAGGCGACCAGAACCTCGCCCGTCGCCATCAGCTGCGACAGTTCCGCCGGATCGGACCAATAGGCGCGCACATTCGGATGGACCGAACGCAGCCAATCGGCTGCCGCCTGGAACTGCTCATCCGTCACGTCGTTCCAGCTGGTCAGACCGGTGGCAAGGAAGGCCAGCGCCCAGATGTCATCCGAATTGTCGGGCAGCGAGATGCGGCCTGCATATTTCGCGTTGGTAAACACCTGCAGCGAGGCCACATCCTCGGCCGGAACCTCGGTCGTGTTATAGGCCACGGCGGTATAGGCATAGTCGGTCGGGATGAACCACGTGCCTTCGGCATCCTGCACATAGGACGACTGCAGAAGGGCCGGATTGATATTGGCGAATTCCGGGATCTTCGACACATCCCAAGGCTCGATCAGCCCGGCTTCGCGGTAACGCGGCAGGCTGGCCACGCAAGGATGGGTCACATCGGATTTGAAGCCCGAAGACACTTTCTGGAACGCTTCGTCATCATCGGCAAAGAAGGAATAGGTGGGCTTCTGGCCATTCTTTGCGACGTAATCCGTCAGCACCCCATCCATTTCCCAGCCTGCCCAGTCGAAGACGACCATTTCGGGATCGGCGGCACGGGCGGCGCCGGTCAGGATGACAAGGGTGGCGGCAGTGGCAAGCAGCTTGCGGGTCAGGTGCATTCGGGTTCCTCTCTGTTTTGTTTCCGGCGCTTTTCCCCTTGCAGCCGGATGGTGAAGTGACGCTATTTCAGGCATCGGGTAGCCTCAAGCCGATATCGACATTGGAATTGTTCGACGCAACGGCAAGGGGGAAAGGGCGGGTTTGCCGCTTGGTGCGGTGCTTTTTGCCCAAAGAATGGGCATTGGCGCTTGGATCGGGCTGGTTCCGCCCCGGATCGCAGGAAAGGAAACAGGATGTTCAGGGCGTTGGTGGTAGAAAAGGATGAGGCGGGCGCAACCTCGGCGGGTGTTCAGATGCTGGACGACTCGCGTTTGCCCGCGGGTGACGTGACGGTCGCGGTCGAATGGTCAACGCTCAATTACAAAGACGGGCTTTGCCTTGGGTCCGGGGGCGGCATGGTGCGGGCATGGCCACATGTGCCGGGCATCGATTTTGCGGGCACTGTCGAATCCTCGGATGATCCGCGCTACAAACCCGGCGACCGCGTGGTCCTTACAGGCTGGCGCGTCGGCGAAAGCTGGTGGGGCGGCTTTGCCGAAAAGGCCCGCGTCAAGGCCGATTGGCTGGTGCCGTTGCCCGAAGGCCTGTCCACCCGGCAGGCCATGGCGGTGGGGACGGCGGGCTTTACCGCCATGCTGTCGGTCATGGCGCTGGAAGATCACGGCCTGACCCCCGCTCTGGGCGAGGTGCTGGTCACTGGCGCGGCAGGCGGCGTGGGATCGGTTGCCGTGGCCCTTCTGGCCGAACGTGGCTATGCGGTTGCTGCCGTTACTGGCCGCCCGGAAACCGAACCCTATCTGCGTGACCTTGGCGCATCCCGCATCGTCCCGCGCGAGGAATTGGCCGAAACCGTGAAGAAACCGCTCGAATCCGAGGTTTGGGCCGGCTGCATCGACAATGTCGGCGGCCCGATGCTGGCCCGCCTTCTGGGCCAGATGAAATCGGATTGCTCGGTCGCCTCCGTCGGCCTTGCCGGGGGTGCCGACCTGCCGGCCAAGGTCACGCCCTTTATCCTGCGCGGCGTGAACCTTCTGGGGATCAACTCGGTCTTTGTGCCCTATGCAAAGCGGGTCACCGCATGGAACCGCATCGCCACCGAACTGCCGATGGCCAAGCTTGAGGCGATGGTCAAGGAATGCGCGCTGGGCGATCTGCCCGACCTTGGCCGCGCCATCCTGAAAGGGGCGGTGCAGGGCCGCGTCGTCGTTGACGTCCGCCGCTAAGGCGCTTGGGGCCACCGTTGCAGGGGGCCTGCGCGCCCCCTCTTGGCCTCGGCAATTCACCCCCTGCCGATATGTTCAGACAGAAAATGGCAGGGGGCTTCGCGCCATTTCAGGGCTTGAGCGGCGATCATTGGCTTGCTACGCCTTCCCGCGAAGGGCCTTTGCGCCCCTCTGCCTGCGGAACAGACATGCCGCAGGCTGGCTGGAAGACCTGCCACGGATCGGGACCTGCCCGCCCGTGACGGGCGCGCCCCCCGGTCCCGTGGAAACCGAAACCTGAAGGGATGCCCCCGATGACCGCGCTTGATCTTGATTTCGTCCGCTCGCAATTCCCGGCCTTTGCCTCGCCGGTCCTGTCCAGCCATGCCTTTTTCGAAAATGCCGGCGGCTCTTACCCCTGCGCGCAGGTGGTGGAACGCCTCCACCGCTTCTACACCGACCGCAAGGTGCAGCCCTATGCCCCCTATCCCGGCGCGCAAGCAGGCGGGGCCGAGATGGACGAGGCCCGCACGCGCCTTGCCGCCCTGATGGGCGTGGCGCGGGAAGAAGTATCCTTTGGCCCCTCGACCAGCGCCAATACCTATGTGCTGGCCCAAGCGGTGCGGAAATGGCTGTCGGGCACGGGCCAAGCCATCGTGGTGACAGATCAGGACCATGAGGCGAATTCCGGCGTCTGGCGGCGTCTGGCCGAGGAAGGGGTCGAGGTGCGCGAATGGCGGCTTGACCCGCAGACCGGATCGCTCGACCCCGCAGACCTCGCGGCACTGCTCGCCGATGGCAAGGTGCGGCTTGTCTGCTTTCCCAATTGCTCCAACGTGGTGGCCGAGATCAACGATGTCGCCGCCATCACCGCCATGGCGCGGGCGGCGGGCGCGCATACGGTGGTGGATGGCGTCAGCTACGCCCCCCACGGCTTTCCCGATATCCCGGCACTCGGCTGCGATGTCTATCTCTTCTCGGCCTACAAGACCTATGGCCCGCATCAAGGGATCATGGTGATCCGGCAAGAGTTCGGGATGATGCTGCCGGGGCAGGCGCATTACTTCAACAACGCCACGCTCTACAAACGCTTCACCCCCGCAGGCCCGGATCATGCCCAGATCGCCGCCTGCGCGGGCATGGCCGATTACATCGACGCTCTCGCCGCCCGCCATGGGATCGGCGGCGATGCGGCCGCACGGAACCGGGGCGTGCATGACCTCATGCGTGCGCAAGAGGTGGCGGTGATCGCCCCGCTTCTGGACTACCTCGCCGCGCGCAATGACATCCGCCTGATCGGCCCCCGCGACGCCGCCCACCGCGCCCCCACTGTCGCCGTCGATCTGGGCCGCGCGGCGGAACCCGTCTCCGAAGAACTCGGCCGCAGGGGGATCGCCTGTTGGGCAGGCGATTTCTACGCCGTTCGCCCCCTGACGGCGATGGGCGTTGACCTTGAGAAAGGCGTCCTCAGGATGAGTGCCGTGCATTACACAGGCGCCGATGACGTGGCCCGCCTGATCGCCGCGCTGGATGAGGTTCTCTGATCCATAAGGTGATCCGGGGGGGCGGGCGGCGCGTATCTCTTTCAGAACAATAAAGACTGCGCGCATGACACCCCCCCTGATCCTTTGGTTCCGCCGCGACCTGCGGTTGGATGACCTGCCGATGCTGACCGCCGCCCTTGCCAGTGGTCAGCCCCTGATCCCGGTTTTCATCCTTGACCCAGAAACCGAAACCCTTGGTGCCGCGCCGAAATGGCGGCTTGGTCTGGGGCTAGAGGCCTTCTCCACCCGTCTGGCCGAGGCGGGATCCCGCCTGATCCTGCGGCGCGGCCCGGCCTTGGCGGTGCTTGAGGCGCTGGTGGCCGAAACCGGGGCGACGGGCGTTCTATGGTCGCGGCTTTACGATGCTGCCGCCAAGGCCCGCGATACGGCGGTGAAGGCCGCGCTAAAGGGGCAGGGCCTGCGCGCCGAAAGTTTCGCAGGCCACCTGATGCACGAACCTTGGACGGTGCAGACGGGGCAGGGCGGGTTCTACCGCGTCTATACCCCCTATTGGCGGACGGTGCGCGGCATCCCCGTTGCGGCCCCCGATCCCGCGCCCGCCCGCCTGCCCGCGCCTGACCACTGGCCCGCCTCTGATCAAATCTCCGACTGGCGCATGGGGGCCGCAATGCGGCGCGGCGCGCCCGTCGTCGCCGCCCATATCCGGGTGGGGGAGGCCGCGGCCATGACCCGGCTCAACGATTTCCTCGCTGGCCCCATCGACCGCTACGCCAGCGCCCGAGACTTGCCCGCCGAACCCGGCACCTCGCGCCTGTCGGAAAACCTGACCTATGGCGAGATCGGCATCCGTCGCCTTTGGCACGCTGCCCTTGCCGCCTTCGAACAGGGCCACGCCGGGGCCGAAACCTTCCTCAAGGAACTGGTCTGGCGCGAATTTTCCTATCACCTCCTCCACCACACCCCGCATATCGCGACCGGCAACTGGAAGGCCGAATGGGATGCCTTCCCATGGGCCACCACGGGCCCGCAACTGACCGCATGGCAACGCGGCCTGACCGGGGAACCCTTCGTCGATGCCGCCATGCGCGAACTCTACGTCACAGGCACCATGCACAACCGGGGCCGGATGATCGTCGCCTCCTATCTGACCAAGCATCTGATGACGCATTGGAAGGCGGGCCTCGACTGGTTCGCCGATTGCCTTGTCGACTGGGACCCCGCCGCCAATGCGATGGGCTGGCAATGGGCAGCAGGTTCCGGCCCCGATGCCGCCCCCTATTTCCGCATCTTCAACCCCGCCACGCAGGTGGAAAAGTTCGACCCAAATGCCGCCTATCGCCGCCGCTTCATCGCCGAACTGTCCCGCAATCCCGGCGCCGAGGCGCGGGCCTTTTTCGACGCCGCCCCCCGGTCCTGGGGCCTCGATCCAACCCGTCCCTATCCGCGCCCGATCGTCGATCTGGCCGAAGGCCGTGCCCGCGCCCTTGCCGCCTATGCCGCGCGCGGCGGAGCCGAGGGGTAGGGCAGGGTGACGCAAGGGAAGCCTGCAACCACCGCGCGAACCGGCCGCGCCTTGGCCGCTTTCCCCTTGCCAATCCCTCGCAATCCCCCGCATGAAACCCTTGAGTGCGGGCACCGTATCTGGAACTGTGACGCGCAAAAAAGAAGAAACGTGGGGAGTCGATGGACGTACTGACCAGCATCAAGGGCCAATCCGGCCTGCCGCGCTATTTCGCCTCGGCCTTCGATGTGCTCAAAGGCATGGGCCGGGGGCGGCTGGATTTCGTCCTGCCCGACGGGCGGCGTTTCCGCGTCGATGCGCCCAAGCCGGGACCGGTGGGCGAGGTGGTGGTGCACAACCCTGACACCTTCGCCCGGCTGATCCGCGAAGGCGATCTGGGCTTTTGCGACGCTTACTTGGAAGGCTGGTGGTCCAGCCCCGATCTTCAGGCGCTCATGGACCTTGTCCAACTGCCCGAAAACGACCGCATCAACGACGGTTTCCCCGGCATGGGCCTTCTGCGCCTGTACGAACGCATGCGCTTCTGGCTGCAATCCAACAGCAAGGGGCAGGCCAAGAAGAACATTTCCTACCACTACGATCTGGGCAACGATTTCTACCGCCTCTGGCTGGATGAAACGATGACCTATTCCAGCGCCATCTTCCACACCGGGCAAGAAAGCCTCGAGGCCGCGCAGACCGAGAAATACAAATCCATGGTCGATCAGATGGGCGCCAGCCCCGGCGATCATGTGCTCGAGATTGGCTGCGGCTGGGGCGGGTTCGCCGAATATGCCGCGAAAGAGCGGGGGCTCAAAGTCACCGGCCTGACGATCAGCCGCGCACAATATGACTACGCCGTCGAACGCATGGCCCGCGCGGGCCTGTCGGATCGGGTCGAGATCAAGCTGCAAGATTACCGCGACGAACGCGGCCTTTACGACGGCATCGCCTCTATCGAAATGTTCGAAGCCGTGGGCGAACGCTATTGGCCCACCTATTTCAACACCCTGCGCGACCGTCTGAAACCCGGCAAGAACGCCACGCTGCAAATCATCACCATCGCCGACCGACGGTGGGAAGCCTATCGCCGCGGCGTCGATTTCATCCAGAAATACATCTTCCCCGGCGGCATGCTGCCCTCGCCCATGGCGCTGCGGGCCGAGGTGGAACGGGCAGGCCTCCGCGTCGCCCATTCCGTCGAATTCGGCGGCAGCTACAGCCAGACCCTGCGGCGCTGGCACGATACGTTCAACACCCGTTGGGACGAGGTGGCGAAGATGGGCTTCGACGATCGCTTCCGCCGGATGTGGAACTTCTACCTCACCTCTTGCGCAGGTGCCTTTCAGGGCGGAAACTGTGACGTAACGCAGATCACCGTCACCCGCCCACAGTGAGACATCCGCCATGCCCACCGCCGCGAAACTGGTAGCCGCGCTAAGTTTCGCCCTCCTTGCTTGGGTTGTCTGCATCGTGATCGAAGACCTGCTGCCCGAAGCGCAACGCGTGGGCCGCCTCTACCCTGTCTCCATCGCCATGGGGGCAATCTGCGGCTGGATGGTATCGGGTGCCGCCCCGCGCGGCACGATGATCGAGGCCGCGATGACCGGCCTCAGAACTGCAACCATCACCACCATCTGCGCGATCTTGGCCTTTGCCACCGGCACCATGCTTGATGTCGCGATGCGCGGCCTCTATCGCGGCCCGATGGATGCCTTTCTCGACATCTTCAATGAATTCATTGATTTCGGCGGCATGATCCTGAATGCCCCTACACTCGCCACCATTGCCCTTGGCGGCCTCATCGCTGGCATGGTGACCGAGGCTGCGGGTCGGCGCTGGCGCTGACACGAACCGGGACGGGGGCAAAGCGATGCGCTTCTTCTTCTACGGCACCCTGTGCCACCCGCCGCTTCTGGCCGCCGTTCTGGGCCGGGACGCCGCCACCATGCCCGCAAGGCTGGCCGATCACGCCGTCCATTGGGCCGAAGGCGGGGCCTTCCCCCTCATCCATCCCGTTGCGGGGGCGATGGCCGAAGGCGTCCTCCTCGACACCCTCTCGCAGGATGAGGTGGCCCGCCTCGATTTCTACGAAGGCGGCTTTCGCTATGACGCCGTGGACCGGGTCATCGACACGCCCGAAGGCCCCACAACCGCACGGGTCTATCTGCCCCAACCCGGCCATTGGCACCCCGCCGAAGCTTGGCATCTGCCGGACTGGGTCGCCCGCTACGGGGCCGAGGTCGTGGCCACAGCAAGCGATTTCATGGCGCTGATGGGCCAAGTGCCGCCGTCTGCCGTCGCCGTCCGTTATGGCGCGATGCTCACCCGCGGTGCGGCGCGGGTGCGTGCCGCCGCCCCCCAAGCCGCCAGCCTGCGCCATCCCGGCGGGGCAGGGGAGGTGGCGGTGGACCACCGCCAGACCCCCTATGCCCGCTTCTTCGCGGTCGAGGAGTGGCGTCTCGCATGGCGGCAATTCTCAGGTCAGATGGGCGCGCCGCAGGATCGCGCAGTCTTCGTCATGGCCGATGCGGTCACCGTCCTGCCCTATGATCCGATCCGCGACCGCGTGCTTCTCGTTGAACAATTCCGCCCCGGCCCTTTCGCGCGCGGCGATCAGGCGGCTTGGCAGCTTGAGGCGATTGCAGGCCGCATCGACCCCGGCGAAACCCCGGAACAGGCCGCCCGGCGCGAGGCGGTGGAAGAAGCAGGTCTCACCCTCGGCCCAATTCTGCCCGTCGCCGAATATTATCCCAGCCCCGGCGCGGTCAGCGAATACCTCTATTCCTATGTCGCCCTGACCGATCTGCCCGATGGCAGCGCTGGCATCTTCGGCGCGGCGGAAGAGGCCGAGGATATCCGGGGCCACCTCATCTCCTTCGACCGGATGATGGACCTCGTCGCCACGGGCGAAGTCACCAATGGCCCCATGCTCCTCACCGCGCTGTGGCTGCAACGCGAACGCCCCCGACTGCGGGCCGAGGCGCTCGCCCCCTGACACCTTTCCAAACGCGCGCGTGCCCCGGCCCCCACTCCCGGGCCTTGCGGGCGTCCCGAGCCAAAGCCTATGCGAACCGCCCCCGGTTCTGCCCAAGCCTTCCGGCAAGTGAGAAGCGCCGCCCCCCACATCGGACTTGCGTTAACCTTAACGCCGCCCTGCGCCACCGCCCGCTGCGTGCCCACAGTTTGCTGCACAAAACCCGGCACAGAACAGGGCACAGCCGATATCGGCCAAGCCCTTGATCTGTCGTCAGATTAACGCCCTTACAGCGCCAGCGTCACCCAAGCCCCGTTGCGTTTGGAGGACCGCACGCAGGCATCGACAAAGGCCACGCCCTCCACGCCCTCTTTCAGGCCGGGGAAAGTGACCGCCGGGTCAACCGCGCCCCCCTCACGCCGGGCAAGGATCGCGCGCGCGGCTTCGGCGTAAATATTGGCAAAACCTTCCAAATATCCCTCCGGATGCCCCGGCGGCACACGCGTCACGCGCCCCGCCTCTGGCCCCGATCCGGCCCCGCCCCGCGTGATGCGATATTTCGGCTGGTTCAACGGGCCGACCCATAGGTAATTCGGGTCCTCCTGCGCCCATTCGATCCCGGCCTTCGTGCCGTAAACCCTTAGCCGCAAACCATTTTCGCAGCCCGACGCCACTTGCGAACACCACAGCATCCCTCGCGCACCACCCTTGTAGCGCAGCATCACATGCCCGTTGTCATCCACCCGTCGCCCCGGCACAAAGCTTTGCAGATCGGCGGCAAGGCTCTCCACCTCCAGCCCCGTCACAAAGCCCGCAAGGTTGAAGGCATGGGTGCCGATATCCCCCGTCGCCCCCCCGGCCCCCGTCCGCGCCGGGTCCGTCCGCCAATCGGCCTGCTTTTGTCCCGTGTTTTCAATGGGTTCCGCCAGCCAATCCTGCGCGTATTCCACCTGAACGACCCGGATTTCCCCCAGATCGCCATTCCGCACCATCGCCGCCGCCTGCCGGATCATCGGATAACCGGTGTAGTTATGCGTCAGCGCAAAGACCACCCCGGACGCCTCGGCAGCCTTGGCCAACCGCTTCGCCTCAGGCAGCGTTGCGGTCAGTGGCTTGTCGCAGATCACATGAATACCCCGCCGCAGGAATTGCAGCGCCACGGGGGCATGCATGTGGTTGGGCGTGACAATCGCCACTGCCTCGATCCCGTCCTTGCGCCGCGCCTCGCGCGCGGCCATTTCGGCAAAGCTGGCATAGGTCCGCTTGGGGTCCACCCCAAGGTCCGCCCCCGATGCCATGCTCTTTTCTGCGCTAGATGAAAAACACCCCGCAACCAGTTCATATTGATCATCAATCCGTGCCGCGATGCGGTGAACTGCGCCGATGAAAGCGTCGCGCCCGCCCCCCACCATACCCAGCCGGATGCGCGGTGCCCGCGCCACATGTGCCCCTGTGATGGCCATGATCTTTCCCCCTATTCCAATCCCAGCATCCGCCGGTTCGCAGCCCTGTCCGTCCCCGCATCCGCGAAATCGTCAAAGGCCTTTTCCGTCACCCGGATGATGTGGTTGCGCACGAATTCCGCCCCTTCTCGCGCCCCGTCTTCGGGATGTTTCAGGCAGCATTCCCATTCCACCACCGCCCAACCGTCGAACCCGTATTGCGTCAGCTTGGAGAAGATGCCGACGAAATCCGCCTGCCCATCGCCGGGGCTGCGGAAACGGCCCGCCCGGTTGACCCAAGACTGATAGCCGCCATAGACACCCTGCCGGCCCGTGGGATTCAACTCGGCATCCTTGACGTGGAACATTCGGATGCGGTCGTGGTAGATGTCGATATGTTCAAGGTAATCAAGATGTTGCAGAACGTAGTGGCTGGGATCATACAGCATGCAGGCCCGTGCATGCCCCCCTACGCGGTCAAGGAACATCTCATAGCTTACCCCGTCATGCAGGTCTTCGCCGGGGTGGATTTCATAGCAGACATCGACCCCCATCTCTTCGGCATGGTCAAGGATGGGCCGCCAGCGGCGGGCAAGCTCGTCAAAGGCCTCTTCGATCAGCCCGGCAGGGCGCTGTGGCCAAGGATAGACATAGGGCCAGGCCAAGGCGCCGGAAAAAGTGGCATGGGCCGATATCCCAAGGTTGCGGCTGGCGGTCAGCGCCTTCTTGACCTGATCCACAGCCCACTCCGCCCGCGCCTTTGGATTGCCGCGCACGGCGGGGGCAGCAAAGCCGTCAAAGGCCGCATCATAGGCGGGGTGAACGGCCACCAACTGGCCCTGCAAATGCGTCGAAAGTTCGGTCACCGCGACCCCCGCCTCGGCCGCAACGCCTTTGATCTCGTCGCAGTAATCCTTTGATGCGGCGGCCTTTTCCAGATCGAACAGCCGCCCGTCCCAACTGGGCACCTGCACGCCCACATAGCCGCAATCGGCGGCCCAGCGGGTGATCGACTTCCACGAATTGAACGGCGCCGCATCACCTGCGAATTGCGCAAGGAACAGGGCAGGGCCCTTGATCGTCTTCATTGCTTTCCTCCTCCCATTTTATCCGTCCCGTCTTCTGTCACAGCCCCTCGGTTGCGGCGGGCGCGTCAAGGTATTGCGCCCGCTCCGGTGGTCTGCGTTCGATCGCGTCGATGATGGCCTTGGCAAGGAAATGTCCCGCCCGCGACACATCCTCGCGCAGCACGATCAGATCACTGCGAAAGCGATGCAGAAAGGGGATCGCCTCCTTGCCTACCCCATCGAAATCCCGGCCCAGAACGGCCCCCGTCCGCTCGGCCCCATGGACCGACGCCATGGTCGCCGTCGTCGATCCCAGCACAAGGCCATCGGGCGGATTGGGCGCGCGGAACCGCGCCTCGATCGCCACCTCGATCTGATGGCCCGGTGAATCCGACGTGATCCCTTCGGCCACCTCGAAGGTCAGGCCAAGCCGCGCCGCCTCGTCCGAAAACCCGGTCAGCATGTGACGCCCATAGGAATGCGCGCGCGGCGGGGCCACGATCAAAAGACGCCTGCGCCCCCGCGCATGCAGGATGCGCACGGCCTGCCGCCCATAGGCCTCGTTGTCATAGTCGAAATAGGGATGGTCGATCCCCATATCTGTCCGCCCATGGGTGGCATAGGGAAAGCCGCGATCCTGCATGTAACGGATGCGCGGATCGTCGGGCCGGGTCTGGTTCAGGATCACCCCATCCGCCGACCCTGTCTCGACGATATAGCGGATCGGGGTCATCGGGTCCTCGTCTGGGAAGAAGGGCATCACCACCAGATGATAGGATGTTCCCTTCAAGGTCCGCGCGATGGAATACAAAAGTTGCGAGGTGTGGTTCATCACATCGGCCTCGGCCGAAAGGACCAGCGCGATCACATTGGTCTTTCCCGTCCGCAAGCGCACGCCGGCCCGGTTGGGGCGGTATCCCAGTTGCGTCGCCGTTTCGCGCACCCGCCGCTTCGTCTCTTCGGCGATATCGGGCGCATCTTTCAGGGCACGGCTGACCGTTGCCACGGCAAGCCCTGTCGCCGCCGCCACGGTCTTAAGCGTGGGTCGCTCGTCAGCCTGGGGCAGGGAGCCATCGGGAATGAGGGTCGAATCTGTCATTCATCCTGCCCTTTGCGCCGCGCCGCAGAAGCGATCCGCTGCGCTGCCGCGCGCCTGCCCGTCCGCTTTCCCCGAATCATTTCCTCCCCCGCGCCTGCATCCGGCAACCGGGTCCCCAAGGCCCCGACGCAGCCGCGCGAAAAACCCTTGAAGGGCCTGCATTTGGCTCTGCGCGCCATGGTCGCGGATAGGACGGAGGGGCATTGGAAAACGGGGTCTGCCGGGGATCGGACTCACCCGTATTTGACCTTGGCTCGGATGCCGCCACAAGCGAAATGATTTCTTGATCGGTGAAACTATAACGTTATAGAAAACACCTATAACGATTTAGAAACTGGGAGGAACCTATGAAGCGCTTTACTCTGGCTGCGGGGCTTCTGGCCTCTGTGGCCGTCCCTGTTGCCGCCCTTGCCACGGAATTGGAGGTCACGCATTGGTGGACCTCGGGCGGCGAAGCCGCTGCCGTGGCCGAACTTGCCAAGGCCTTCGATGCCTCTGGCGACAAGTGGATCGATGGTGCCATCGCAGGCGGCGGTGATACCGCGCGCCCGATCATGATCAGCCGCATCACGGGCGGCGATCCGATGGGGGCCACCCAGTTCAACCATGGCCAGCAGGCGCTGGAACTGGTCGAGGCGGGCCTGATGCTCGACCTCACCGACGTGGCCGAGGCCGAGGGTTGGAAGGACAAGGTCTATCCGCCCTCGCTTCTGGACAGCTGCACCGTCGATGGCCGCATCTATTGCGCCCCGGTCAACATCCATTCGCCCGAATGGCTCTGGCTGTCGAACAAGGTCTATGAAGAGATCGGCATCCCCGTGCCGCAGAACTGGAACGAATTCGTGGCCAGCGCCCCGCAGGTTGAAGCGGCGGGCAAGATCCCGCTCGCTTTGGGCGGGCAGCCTTGGCAGTCGAACCTCGCCTTCGGGGCGCTGACCGTGGCTGTGGCGGGCCTCGATATCTGGAAACAGGTCAATATCGAAAAGAACATGGATGTGGCCGCAGGCCCGGAAATGGCCGCCGTTTTCACCGCCGCGGCGGATGCCCGCAAACTGGCGGCCAAATCCACCGTGCAGGACTGGAACCAGGCCACCAACCTTGTCATCACCGATCAGGCCGCGGGTCAGATCATGGGCGACTGGGCGCAAGGCGAATTCCAAGTCGCGGGCGAGGTGGCGGGAACGGATTACACCTGCCTTCCGGGTCTTGGCCTGAATGCCTACCTCTCCACCGGGGGGGATGCCTTCTACTTCCCCAAACTGGACGATCCTGAAAAAGAGGCTGCGCAGAAACGCCTTGCAGCCCTGCTCGTCTCGCCCGAGGCGCAGGTGGCCTTCAACCTGAAGAAAGGCTCGCTGCCGATCCGGGGCGATGTCGATCTGGCGGCGGCGAATGACTGCATGAAAAAGGGCCTCGAAATCCTTGCGGGTGGCAACATCATGCCTTCGGGCGATCAGCTTTGGTCGCCAGACGTGCAAACGCAGCTGGGCGACCTTCAGGCCGAATTCTGGAAATCCGACATGGCACCCGAAGAGGCCCATGCGAAATATGTCGATATCCTGAACTCGGGCCTCTGATCCCCGACCGATCGCGAAGGGTCGGCCCCTCAGGCCGACCCTTTTCCATCCCCCGCTAGGCGAGACCGGACATGGCGACGAACCCGCGGCGCATGCGCCCCTTTCGCAACCTTTATGCCAAGATCGCGGCCCTGCCGATGATCCTGACGACGCTTGTCGTCTTTGTCGGCGGCACGCTCTGGACGGTGACCTATTCCTTCACGGATTCCAAACTTCTGCCCCGCACCAATTTCGTGGGCCTCGATCAATATGAACGGCTCTGGAGCAATAGCCTCTGGCTCACCTCCATCCAGAATCTGATGATCTTCGGCGTGTTGTCGCTGGTCCTTACCATCGGGCTGGGCTTTCTTCTGGCCGTGCTGATGGATCAGAAAATCCGCTACGAAGACACCTTCCGCACCATCATGCTTTACCCTTTCGCGCTGTCCTTCATCGTGACGGGGCTGGTCTGGCAATGGGTGCTGAACCCCGATCTGGGGATACAGCATTTCGTGCGCGGGCTGGGCTTCACGGGCTTTGAATTCGACCCCCTCTCCAACCCCGATACCGTGCTTTACGGCCTTCTCATCGCTGGGCTTTGGCAGGGTACGGGCTTTGTCATGTGCATCATGCTCGCCGGTCTGCGCGGCATCGATGAAGATATCTGGAAGGCCGCCCGCGTCGACGGCATCCCCCGCTGGAAGACCTATGTCTTCGTCGTCATCCCGATGATGCGCCCCGTCTTCATCACGGTCCTGGTGATCGTCGCCTCTGGCATCATCAAGCTTTACGATCTGGTCGTGGCGCAAACCTCAGGCGGCCCCGGCACGGCCAGCCAAGTGCCGGCCATGTATGTCTACCGCTACATGTTCACCGCGCAGAACCTTGGCCAAGGCTTTGCCGCCTCGACGATGATGCTTCTGTCCGTGCTGATCGTGCTGATCCCATGGGCCTATCTGGAATTCGGGGGCAAGAAACATGGCTGACATCGCCGTCAATCCCACGGCGCGCATCGACGCCGCCTCTGGCCCGCGCGGGGCAAAGCCCCGTCGCCGCCTCTCGCCCGGCAATATCATGCTGTACGGCACGCTGATCGTGGTGGCGATGTACTATCTCCTGCCGCTTTGGGTCATGGTCATGACCTCGGTCAAGGGGATGCCCGAGATCCGCATGGGCAACATCTTCGCCCCCCCGGTCGAGGTGACCTTCCAGCCTTGGGTCAAGGCCTGGGCCGAGGCCTGCACAGGCCTCAATTGCGATGGCCTTTCGCGCGGGTTCTGGAATTCGGTCCAGATCCTGATTCCCTCCGTCATCCTGTCCATCGCGGTGGCCTCGGTGAACGGCTACGCACTGGTCAACTGGCGCTTCAAGGGATCGGATGTATTCTTCACCATCCTCATTTTCGGCAGCTTCATTCCCTATCAGATCATGCTTTACCCGATCGTGATCCTGCTGCGCGAAATGGGGCTTTACGGCACGCTCTGGGGCCTCGTCCTTGTCCATACGATCTTTGGCATGCCGATCCTGACGCTTCTCTTCCGCAATTACTTTTCCTCGCTGCCGGAAGAGTTGTTCAAGGCGGCACGGGTCGATGGTGCGGGCTTTTGGGGCATCTATTTCCGCATCATGCTGCCCATGTCACTACCCATCTTCGTGGTCGCGATGATCCTGCAAGTCACGGGTATCTGGAACGATTTCCTTTTCGGCGTCGTCTATACCAAGCCCGAACTTTACCCGATGACGGTGCAACTGAATAACATCGTCAACTCGGTTCAGGGGGTGAAGGAATATAACGTCAACATGGCGGCCACCCTGCTGACCGGCCTTGTTCCCCTGATCGTCTATTTCCTCTCTGGCAAGCTGTTCGTGCGCGGCATCGCGGCGGGCGCGGTAAAGGGCTGATCCATGCAGCATTCGATCTCTGTCAGGGACCTGACCCTGAATTTCGGTGCGGTCTCTGTCCTCAAGACCCTGAACCTCGACGTGGCAGAAGGGGAATTCGTCGTCCTTCTCGGCCCCTCGGGCTGCGGGAAATCCACGCTGCTCAATTGCCTTGCAGGGCTTCTCGACATCACCGATGGTCAAATCTGGATCAAGGGCCGCAATGTGACCTGGGCCGAACCTTCGGAACGCGGCATCGGCATGGTGTTTCAATCCTACGCCCTCTATCCCCAGATGACGGTGCGCGGGAACCTGTCCTTCGGCCTGAAAAACGCCCGCATGCCCAAGGATGAAATCGACCGCCGCGTCGCCCGCGCCGCCGAAATCCTGCAGATCGGCCCCCTCTTGGATCGCAAGCCCGCCGCCCTGTCAGGCGGCCAACGCCAGCGCGTCGCCATCGGCCGCGCCCTTGTGCGGGATGTGGATGTCTTCCTCTTCGACGAGCCGCTTTCCAATCTTGACGCCAAGCTCCGCTCTGAATTGCGGGTAGAGATCAAGCGCCTCCATGCCCGCCTCGGCAACACCATGGTCTACGTCACCCATGACCAGATCGAGGCGCTGACGCTGGCCGACCGCATCGCCGTCATGCGCGGCGGGATCATCCAGCAACTCGACGCGCCGCAGACCATCTACAACAAACCCGCGAACCTCTTTGTCGCGGGCTTCATTGGCAGCCCTTCGATGAACTTCCTCCATGGGGCGGTCACCGATCAGGGCCGCGCCTTTGCCGTGGCAGGGGCCAAACTGGACCTGTCCGGCTATGACGGTGGCAGTCCCGTGGCGATGGACAAGGCCATCCTCGGCCTGCGCCCCGAACATATCACCATCGCAGCCGACCCCGAACCCGGCCAATCCATCCCCGCGACCGTGGAAATCGACGAACCGATGGGCGCCGATAGCCTTGTCTGGCTGACCACGGGCGGCGCGCAACTGTCCGTTCGCGTCCCCGTTGAACGCAGGCTTGCCCCCGGCACGCAGGTGCATCTGCGCGTGGATATCACCAAGGCCTCGCTTTTCGACGCCCAGACAGAGCAGCGGATCTAACCCATGCAAGACCTTGGCGGCATCTGGACCCTTGCGGATCGGCAGGGAGAATATCAGGTGGCCTTCCCCATCCCCGGCGACGGGATCACCGCGCTGCATGGGGCAGGGGCCATCCCCGATCCCTATTGGGGGCGCAACGAATACGACCTGCGCTGGATCTGCGACCGCGACTGGATCGCCACCCGCCGCTTCACCCATGACGGCACGCCGTCCGATCTGGTGATCGAAGGGCTGGACACAGTGGCCGAGGTGCGGCTGAACGGGGCCCTCATCCTGTCGGCGGCCAATGCCTTCCGCCGCTGGCGCGTCGAGGCGTCGGCCCATCTGCGGCAGGGCGAGAACGCGCTTTCCATCACCTTCCGCTCTGCCATCGCCGAAGGGGCGGCGCGTCAGGCCGCACTTCCCTTCTTTGTGCCGTGGCACGCAGGCAATTGCCCCCTCCCCAACGGCAATATGCTGCGCAAACCGCAATGCGATTTCGGCTGGGATTGGAACATCGCGCTGGCCCCTTTCGGCATCTGGGGCGGCATCAGGCTAGAGCCGCAGGCAAGCCGCATCGACGATCTGATCGTCACGCAAACCCATAGGGATAACGCCGCCGAGGTGGCGGTCGAAATCCACGCCACAGCCGCTCCCGACGGCACCGAAGTCACCGCCACCCTTTGCGGCATCACCGCGACCGCGCCCCTGCATCACGGCACCGCGCGTCTGACGCTCTCCATCGAAAACCCCGTCCTCTGGTGGCCCGCAGGCTGGGGCGAACAGGCGCTGCATGACCTGACCGTGACCATGGGCACGGCAAGCGCCACCCGCCGCATCGGCCTGCGCGATCTGGCGCTCGTCTCCGAACCCGATGCCGCCGGGCGGTCCTTCGGCTTTCGCGTCAACGGGCAACCCATTTTTGCCCGTGGCGCGAATTGGATCCCCGCCGATGCCCTGCATGGCCGCATCACCCGCGATGCCACCCGCGACCTGCTGCAATCGGCCATCGATGCCAATATGAACATGATCCGCATTTGGGGCGGCGGGCGCTATGAACCCAACTGGTTCTACGACCTCTGCGATGAGATGGGCCTGATGGTCTGGCAGGATTTCATGTTCGCCTGCAACCTCTACCCCTCCACCCCCGATTTCCTGCAAGAGATTGCGGCCGAGGTGCGCGATGTGGTGGCCCGCCTCAATCACCATGCCTGCATCGCGCTGTGGTGCGGCGACAATGAACTGATCGGCGCGCTGGGCTGGTTCGATGTCTCACGGCAAGACCGCGACCGGTATCTCGTCAGCTATGATCGCCTGAACCGCACCGTCGAAACCGCCCTCCACGCCGTTCTGCCGGGCGCGAATTGGTGGCCCTCTTCGCCCTCGCCGGGGGCGCTGGCCTTTGGCGATGCTTGGCATGATGACAGTTCGGGCGACATGCATTTCTGGTCCGTCTGGCACGAAGGGCGCGATTTCGACCATTACCGCGACATCCGTCCCCGCTTCTGTTCCGAATTCGGCTTTCAATCTTATCCATCGATGGATGTGATCCGCCGCTTCGCCGCGCCGCAGGATTTCAACATCGCCGCCCCGGTGATGGAAAGCCACCAAAAGAACGCAGGCGGCAATGCCCGCATCGCGGAAACCATGTTCCGCTATTTTCGTTTTCCGGTGGATTTCCCGAATTTCGTCTACCTCTCGCAAGTCCAGCAGGGCCTAGCGATCAAGACCGCCGTCACCCAATGGCGCAGCCTGAAACCGCATTGCATGGGCACGCTTTACTGGCAACTCAACGACACATGGCCCGTCTGTTCCTGGTCCTCGCTCGATCATGGTGGCGGCTGGAAACTGCTGCACCACATGGCCCGGCGCTTCTATGAGGCCGTGACCGTGGTCTGCGTCCCCGATGGCGCGGATTTCGTCCTCAAAGCCATAAACGACCACCGCGCCCCCGCCGATCTGCGGATCGAGGCATGGGCCGTCGCCATGAACGGCACCTCTCGCCGCCTTGCCACCGCCGACCTGACCGCCGCCCCCGACCGCGCGGTTCCCGCGATCCGCCTGCCAGCCGCCGACATCGCGCCGGATGAAATCCTCTCCTTCATCTGGGACGGCGCGGCAACAGGCCATGACATCCACGCTCCCCTGCCATGGAAGGCCTATGACCTTCTCCCCTCCGGCACCGAGATGTCGGTGACACAGGACGGGGACCGCTGGCGCATCACGCTCACCTCTCGCAGCCTCGCGCCCTTCACGGCGGTCGAGGCCGATATTCCGGGCCGCTTTTCGAACAACGCCGTGACGTTGATCCCCTGCATCCCCGTCACCCTGATCTTCACCCCACAAGAGGCCGGGGCCACGCCCCGCTTCACCCTGCGCGATCTCCATTCGGCGACCTATGGGCCGCCCAACCAAGGAGCCTGAAATGTTTTCCTATCAGCTTTATTCCTCCCGGAACTTCCCGCCGCTTGATGCCACGCTCGCCATGCTGGCTGCCGCTGGCTATGGGGCGGTCGAAGGCTTCGGTGCGCTTTATGCCGATGCGGCCTCGGTCGATGCCCTCGCCGCTGGCCTTGCCAAGACAGGGCTGAAGATGCCCACCGCGCATTTCGGGCTGGAACAGTTGGAAACCGATCCCGATGGTTGCATCGCCATCGCCGGCCGTCTTGGCGTCGAACGGGTCTATTGCCCATGGGTCCATCCCGACCTGCGTCCCACCACCGCGCAAGGCTGGCACGATTTCGGCGCGCGGGTGGAACGGGCAGGGGCCCCGATCCGCGCCGCAGGTCTGGGCTATGGCTGGCACAACCATGATTTCGAATTCGTGGCCCTGCCCGATGGCACGATCCCGATGACGGCCTTGCTCAAGGGCGGCCCCACGCTCGAATGGGAAATGGACGTGGCTTGGGTGATCAAGGGCAAGGCCGACCCCGCCGCATGGATCGCCGCCGAAGGCCCCCGCATCACATCGGCCCATGTCAAAGACATCGCCCCCGCAGGCCAGAACACGGATGAAGACGGCTGGGCCGATGTCGGCCATGGCACCGTCGATTGGCCCAATCTGATGGCCGCCCTGCGCGCGGCTGGCGTGGCGCATTTCATCATCGAACATGACAATCCATCCGACCATGCGCGTTTTGCACAGCGCTCGCTCGCTTCCGTGAAAGGGTTCTGAACCATGGCCACTCTTGGCATCGGCATCATCGGCTGCGGCAATATCTCGGCGGCCTATCTGCGGCTTGCCCCCGCTTTCAAGGGGCTTCAGGTGCGCGCCGTGGCCGACATGAACATGGCCGCCGCCACCGCGCGGGCGGCCGAGTTCGGCACAAAGGCGCAGTCGGTCGATGACCTGCTGGCCAATCAGAATATCGACGTGGTGATCAACCTGACGATCCCTGACGCCCATTTCGGCGTGTCCAAGGCGATCTTGCAGGCGGGCAAGCATGTCTATTCCGAAAAACCCCTGACCCTGTCGCTGGAAGACGGCCTTTCCCTGCGCGATCTGGCCAAGGCGAAGGGGTTGTCGGTCGGCTGCGCCCCCGACACCTTCCTTGGCGGCGCGCATCAGATGGCCCGCGCCCTGATTGACGAAGGCCGCATTGGCACCGTCACCGCGGGTGGCGCGGCGGTCCTTGGGCATGGGATGGAACATTGGCACCCCAATCCCGATTTCTTCTTCCTGCCCGGAGGCGGCCCGATGCTCGACATGGGCCCTTATTACATCGCCAATCTCATCAACCTGATCGGCCCGGTAAAACGCGTCGCCGCCCTCACCTCAGCCGCCACCGCCACGCGCACCATCTCCTCCGAACCCCGAAAGGGCGAGGTGATCCCCGTCAAGACCCCGACCAACATCCACGCCCTTCTGGAATTCGCCAATGGCGCGACGATCAACCTGTCCACCAGCTGGGATGTCTGGCACCACAAGCGCGTGAACATGGAACTCTACGGCACCGAAGGCACCATCTACCTTCCCGACCCGAACTTCTTCGGCGGCAAGGTGGAAGTGGCAGGCCGCGACGGCGCGCTGGCCGAGGTGCCGCTCTGGGATCATCCCCTCGCGCGCAACAACCAAGATCACCCCGCCATGGGTCCGCACGCCAATTGGCGCACGGCGGGCCTTGCCGACATGGCGCAAGCGATCCTGTCCGGCCGCGATGCCCGCTGCTCCATCGACCGCGCCCTGCACGGGGTCGAGGTGATGACCGCCTGCCTGAAATCCGGCGCGGAAGGCAGCTTTGTCACCATGCAGACCACCTGCACCCGTCCCGCAGCCTTGGGGATCGCCGAGGCACAGGCCCTTATGGCGTAAAGCGCGGCTTCGATGATCGAAAACCCCATCCTGCGCGGCTTCAACCCCGATCCCTCCATCTGCCGGGTGGGGGGCGATTACTACATCGCCACCTCCACCTTCGAATGGTATCCGGGCGTGCAGATCCATCATTCCACCGATCTGGTGAATTGGACCCTCATCTCCCGCCCCCTGCGGCGTCCCGCGCAACTCGACATGCGCGGCAATCCCGACAGCTGCGGCGTCTGGGCCCCCTGCCTAAGCCATGACGGCCAAAGGTTCTGGCTCGTCTACACCGATGTCAAACGCTTCGATGGCGCGTTCAAAGACGCCCATAACTACATCGTCACCGCCGACCGCATCGATGGCGATTGGTCGGATCCCACTTACGTGACCTCCTCCGGCTTCGACCCGTCGCTTTTCCACGATGACGATGGGCGGAAATGGTTCCTTAATATGCGCTGGAACCATCGCGGCACGGGAACCGGCCTCAACCCCGCGCATGACGCCTTCGACGGGATCGAGCTTCAGGAATGGCATCCAGACCACGGGCTGGTCGGCGATGTCACCACGATCTTCGCCGGCTCCTCCCTCGGCCTGACCGAGGCACCGCATCTCTTCAAGAAGAACGGCTGGTATTACCTGACCGTCGCCGAAGGCGGCACGGGCTATGACCATGCCGTCACAATGGCCCGGTCAAAAGCCATAACTGGCCCCTATGACATGCATCCCGACATCCATCTTCTGACCGCACGCTTCACCCCCGACCACCCGCTGCAACGCGTGGGCCATGGCCAATATGTCGAAACGCCGGACGGGCAGGGCCTTCACACCTTTCTCTGTGGCCGCCCTCTGCCAGGGCAGTTCTGCCCCTTGGGCCGCGAAACCGGAATTGCCCGGATCGACTGGCACGCCGATGGCTGGCCGCGCCTTGCCGGCGGCGGCATGGCCCCGCCCGTCACCGTGGACATGCCAGCCCAACGCCGCCCCGACCTGCCGATCCACCGCCATTTCCAAACGCGCGACTTGCCGCCCGAATTCCAGTGGCTGCGTACGCCTTACCCCGAACGCCTCTTCACCCTGACGGGGCAGGCCCTTCGCCTGACAGGGCGCGAAAGCCTAGGCTCCTTCTTCGAACAATCCCTCATCGCCCGCCGACAGGAACACCTCGCTTATTCCGCCGCCACCACGGTCCTTGCCGATCCGCCCAATTGGCAACGTGCGGCGGGCCTTGTCACCTATTACAACCGCCACAAGTTCCACGCCGCCCTCGTCACCCATGACCCCGCCCTTGGCCGCTGCCTCAGCCTTGTCTCCTGCCTCGGCGATTGGCCGGGCGAGGCGCTGACTCATCATGGCCTCTACCGCCTTCCCGATGGTCCCGTACGGATCGCGGTGCAGGTCATCGGCCCGACCCAGCGCTTCCGCATGGCCATAGGTGACGCGCCCCTTGCCGAAATCGGCCCCGACCTCGACGCCCGGATCATCTCGGACGAAGGGGGCAGGGGGGAACATGCCTCTTTCACCGGGGCCTTCGTGGGCATGGCGGCGATGGACCTGACGGGGCAGGGCTGGAGTGCCGATTTCCTGCACTTCGACTATATCCCCGCGCCCTAGGGCGCATTGCAACTTGATCAAATCCATATGGGCGCGTTACCTGTCCCCCTGACTGTGACCTGCCAGGGGGCAACACCAACGATGGACGATCAGACGCGCAAGATCCCGTCGCATGAAGTGACCTATGCGCAGCTTCGCGACATGATCCTGTTTGGCCATCTGCAACCCGGCCAGCCCGTCACGATCCAAGGCCTGATCCGCGATCTCGAGGCCGGGATGACCCCGGTGCGAGAGGCGATCCGCCGCCTCACCGCCGAAGGGGCCCTCCTGCCCCAAGGCAACCGCCGCGTGGCCGTGCCGCAACTGACACCTGCGCTGCTGGACCAGCTCGCCTTCGTCCGCCTGACGGTGGAACCGAAACTCGCCGATCTTGCCGGCGCGCATCTGACCCCCGCGCTGATCGACCGGCTTGAGGCGATTGATGATGAGGTGGACCGCGCCATCCGCGCTGGTCGCGTTTCGGACTATCTCGAATCCAACCACGCCTTCCACTTCGCCCTCTATGAGGCGTCCGAAGCCCCGATCCTCGTCGATATCGCCCGCGGCCTCTGGCTGCGCTTTGGCCCATCGCTCCGGGTGGTCTGCGCCCGCTACGGGGCGGCCGCGCTGCCAGACCGGCACGAAGAGGCGCTTGCCGCGATGCGGGCGGGGGATCGCGCCGCGCTTGCCCGCGCCATCGAAAACGACATCCAGCAGGGCATCGACCAGATCCGTCAGGCCCAAGCCGAAGGCGGCGTTTGACGCGACCCCTCGGCAGCAAAGGGGCGTTGCGACCGTGCGCTCTGTGGCCACAGTTTGCTGCACAAAACCCGGCACAAAACAGGGCACAATCGTTATCGGCCAAATCCCTGAAATTCCGGCCATTTCCGACCATGACCTCCGCTACTTTCGGAATTTGATCAAATTCCTTGAAGGGCGGTCATTTTGACCCTATGCTCCGCGTTGAACCTGCCATCCGGGCGGGCGTTGATTCCGCGAGGGCCGTTTTCATGAACATGATCACCAACCACCTGCCCACGGCAGAGCTTCAGGCGCTGGATGCGGCGCATCACATGCACCCCTTCACCGACTCAAACGGTCTGGCCGCCAAGGGCGCGCGGGTGATCACGCGCGGCAAGGGCGTCTGGCTGACCGATAGCGAAGGCAAGCAGATCATCGACGGCATGGCGGGCCTCTGGTGCGTCAACATCGGCTATGGCCGCAAGGAACTGGCCGAAGTGGCGGCCCGCCAGATGGAAGAATTGGCCTATTACAACACCTTCTTCCAAACGACCCACGTCCCCGCGATCGCCTTGGCCGCTAAACTGGCCGAACTCGCGCCGGGCGATCTGAACCACGTCTTCTTCGCCGGATCGGGATCCGAGGCGAATGACACCAATATCCGCCTCGTGCGCCGCTACTGGCAAGTCAAGGGCCAGCCCGACAAGCGCATCATCATCGCCCGCAAGAATGGCTATCACGGCTCCACCATGGGCGGCGGCAGCCTTGGCGGCATGGCCCCGATCCATGCCCATGGTGGCAAGATCGATGGCATCGTCCATATTGACCAGCCCTATTGGTGGGGCGAGGGCGGGTCGATGACCGAAGACGAATTCGGCATCGAACGCGCACGTCAGCTTGAAGACAAAATCCTTGAACTCGGCGTCGAAAACGTCGCGGCCTTCATCGGCGAACCCATTCAGGGCGCGGGCGGCGTGATCGTGCCCCCCGCCACCTACTGGCCTGAAATCCAAAGGATTTGCGACAAATACGGCATCCTTCTGATCGCGGATGAGGTCATCACTGGCTTTGGCCGCACGGGCAATTGGTTCGGCTCGCAGACCTTCGGGATCAAGCCTCATATCATGACCATCGCCAAGGGCCTTTCCTCTGGGTATCAGCCCATCGGCGGCTCTATCGTCTGTGACGACGTGGCGGCGGTGGTGGCCGAAGGGGGTGAATTCTTCCACGGCTACACCTATTCCGGCCACCCTGTCGCGGCAGCGGTTGCCTTGGAAAACCTGCGCATCCTTCAGGAAGAGGGGATCGTGGAACATGTCCGCAACGTGGCCCATCCCTACCTCAAGGAACGCTGGGATGCGCTGACCGACCACCCGCTGGTGGGTGAGGCGAAACTGGTGGGCCTCATGGGCTCCATCGCGCTGACCCCCGACAAGGCCAAGCGTGCGAAATTCGCGTCCGAGGCGGGCACCGTTGGCCTGCGCACCCGCGAACGCTGCTTTGCCAACAACCTCATCATGCGCCATGTCGGCGACCGGATGATCATCGCGCCGCCCTTGGTCATCACAGAGGGCGAGATTGATCAGCTGATCGAACGGGCCAAAAAGTCGCTCGACGAAAGCTATGCCGGGCTCAAGGCTGACGGTCTTCTGGTCGCGAAGGCCGAATGATCGACCGAAGGTCGCAACAAAGGGGCGGGGGTCTTGCGACCGCCGCCCCGTGGTATTTCTGCCCTGCCATGTGAACCGGGAGAACCCGCCTGTTCCACCTGCATGGCTTGAGATTTCCCCCGCCGCCGCCTACACGTTGGGCAGAGCGGAAAAAGGAACGCACCGATGCGGATTCACAGCGATCTGGCCGATACGATTGGCAACACGCCCCTGATCAAGCTGAAACGGGCAAGCGAAATGACCGGCTGCACGATCTTGGGCAAGTGCGAATTTCTGAACCCCGGTCAATCGGTAAAGGACCGCGCGGCGCTTTACATCATCCGCGACGCGGTGGCGCGCGGCGCGTTAAAGCCGGGCGGCACGATTGTCGAAGGGACGGCGGGCAATACCGGCATCGGTCTGGCGCTGGTGGGCGCCTCCATGGGTTTCCGCACCGTGATCGTGATCCCCGAAACCCAAAGCCAGGAAAAGAAGGATATGCTGCGTCTGGCAGGGGCAGAACTGGTGCAGGTGCCTGCCGCGCCCTATCGCAATCCCAACAATTACGTGCGCTATTCCGGTCGTCTGGCCGAGGCGCTTGCCCGCACCGAACCAAATGGCGCGATCTGGGCGAACCAGTTCGACAATGTCGCCAACCGTCAGGCCCATATCGAAACGACGGGCCCCGAAATCTGGGAACAGACGGGCGGCAAGGTCGATGGCTTCATCTGTGCGGTGGGGTCGGGCGGCACGCTTGCCGGCGTCGGCATGGCGCTGCAACCCAAGGGCGTGAAGATCGGTCTGGCCGATCCCGAAGGGGCCGCGCTGCATGCTTTCTATACGGAAGGCAAGCTGGACGCCCCCGGCACCTCGATCACCGAAGGCATCGGGCAGGGGCGCATCACCGCCAACCTTGATGGCTTCAAACCCGATTACAGCTATCGCATCCCGGATGCCGAGGCGCTGCCCCTTGTCTTCGACATGTTGATGGAAGAAGGCATCTGCCTTGGCGGATCGTCGGGCATCAACATCGCGGGTGCCATCCGCATGGCGCGCGAGATGGGGCCGGGCCACACGATCGTGACGATCCTTTGCGACTACGGAAACCGTTATCAATCAAAGCTTTATAACCCGACCTTCCTGAAGGAAAAAGGTTTGCCGGTGCCGGAATGGCTTGATCGCGCGCCCCGCGCCATCCCCACCGTCTTCGAAGACGCATGACAGGGGAAAAGGGCGGCAGATCGCTGCGCAACATGCTGAAGCTGTCCCGGATGGCCGTTCTGGCCGTCCTGCTGACACTGGGCCTTGGCCCCGGCATGGCCCTTGCCCAAGAGCCAGCCGCCCCCAGCGCCGACACCCCCGCCGCCCCGCCCACGGTGACGGTGACGAGGCCCACCGTGACACCCGCGCCCGCCGCGCCCGCGACAGGAACGAACGTCGTCGTCTCAAAAGGATCGGGCAGCAGCAGCGGGCCAGATTACGCGGCATGGGAAAGGCTTGCGGCGCGGGCCGAGTCACTTCTGTCCAATGAAGAGACGGAAGACCGCGGGCTAGAACTGCTTCGTAGCCAGCTTGTGGCCGAACGGACAAAGTTCCTTGCCGCGCAGAACACCAATTCCAGCCGGATCGCCACGGTGCGCGATCAGATCGCCGCCCTTGGCCCCGCCCCCCCAGAGGGCGAGACAGAAGCCCCCGAAATCGCGCAACGCCGCCAGCAACTGGCCGAACGGCTTGTGCAGCTTCAAGCCCCCGGACTGGCAGCAGAAGAAGCCTTCCGCCGCGCCGACGGCCTGATCGGCGAGGTGGACCGAACCCTGCGCGAAAGGCAGGCCAACCAGCTGCTGCAACTCTGGCCATCGCCTGTGAACCCGGCCAATTGGCCTGAGGCTTTGGTCGCCTTGGGCGATGTCACAGTCCGCCTTTGGACGGAAACCACCACACGCTGGACCCGTGGCGACGGGCGACGGGCGCTCTTTGATAACCTGCCTCTGATCGTTCTTCTGACCGCGCTGGGCCTCGCGCTTCTGTCCCAGACCCGACGCATGACGGCAATGGTGCAGGCCCGCCTGCCGCGCCCCCGCGCGGCCCGCGCCCGGCGCGTGATGGCGCTGCTGCTGTCACTTGCCCAGATCGTTTTGCCGACGCTGGGGGCCATTGCCTTGGCCCGCGCGGTGACTGCAACCGGCCTGATCGGTCCTGTCGGGGCCAGCTTGGCCGAGGCACTCCCCGCTGTTGTCTTCGCCTTTGTCGCGGCGAATTGGCTGGGTCAAGCGGTCTTTCCTGTGGAGGAAGGCGAAGACAGTTCAACCGTTCTTCTGGCGGAACGCCGCGCCGAGGGGCGGTTCCTTGCCCGCACCATCGGCCTCGTCCTTGGTGTTGAAACACTGCGTCAGGTTCTGCTGGTCGAGGTGGGCGGAAGCGATACGGCGAATGCCGTGCTCGCCTTCCCGGTGCTTGCCACGATGGCGGTTCTTATCTTCCGCATGGGCCAATTGCTGCGCCGCCATGTCCGCAGCCTGCAACAAGGCGATGAGGGCCTATCCTACGGCCTACGCGTTCTGGGTTTCCTTGCCCGCGCTGTAATGCTGTCCAGCGTGGCCGGCGTCACCCTTGGCGCGGTGGGCTATCTCTCTGCGGCGACGGCGCTGGTCAACCCGTCGGTGATCTCGCTCGGCCTTGTGGCCGTTCTCTTTTTGCTGCAACGGCTTGTGGCTGATCTTTACGGTCTGGTCACCCGGTCCGACGCCGCCGATCAGGAAGGGCTGATCCCCGTGCTGATCGGCTTTGCAATGACCCTTGGATCGCTGCCGATCTTTGCCGTGATCTGGGGCGCGCGCTGGGCCGATATCACCGAATTGTGGCAACGCTTCTTGCAAGGCTTCCAGATCGGCGCGACCCGTGTCTCGCCCACCGATTTCCTGATCTTTGCGGTGATCTTCGGCGCAGGCTATGCCGTGACGCGTGTCTTCCAAGGCGCGCTGCGGGGCACCATCCTGCCACGCACCTCGCTTGATCAAGGCGGGCAGAACGCGCTTGTGTCGGGGGTGGGCTATCTTGGCATCTTCCTTGCCGCGCTGGTCGCCATCAATTCTGCAGGGATCGATCTGTCGGGCCTCGCCATCGTCGCTGGTGCCCTGTCCGTCGGCATCGGTTTCGGCCTTCAGAACATCGTCTCGAACTTCGTCTCGGGCATCATCCTCTTGATCGAACGCCCCGTCAGCGAAGGCGATTGGATCGAGGTGGGGCCCGTCAAGGGCACGGTGAAATCGATCTCCGTCCGCTCTACCCGGATCCAGACCTTTGATCGGTCAGATGTGATCGTGCCCAATGCCGATCTCGTCACCCAGCAGGTAACGAACTGGACACGCTTCAATCTATCGGGGCGCGTCATCGTGCCCATCGGCGTGGCCTTCGGCTCCGACACCCGCAAGGTGGAACGTGTCTTGCGCGAGATCGCCGAGGCACAGCCCTTGGCCGTCCTGAACCCGCCCCCGATGATCGCCTTCACGGGTTTTGGCGCAGATGCGATGAATTTTGAAATCCGGATGATCCTGCGCGACGTGAACTTCTCGGTCAATGTCCGCAGCGAGATCAACCACCAGATCGTCGAACGTTTCGAGGCAGAGGGGATCGAGATCCCCTTCGCCCAAAGCGAAGTGTCGCTGCGCAATGTCGAGGCCTTGGCCGAAGCTTTGCGCGGCATGGTGCCCTTGGGTGCCGAGGCGGCGCGTCCCGCCATCCCCGGCGCAACCGAAACAGGAGGACAGGCAAGATGACCGAATTGCTGTTCCGCGAGGATGCCTATCTGCGCGAGGCAGAGGCGGTAGTAACGGGTCACACCGCCGAGGGGGGTATCCTCTGTGACCGGTCGATCTTCTATGCCACTGGGGGCGGGCAACCGGGCGATTCCGGGCTGATCCATTGGAACGGGGGCCGTCTTGCCATCGCCACGGCGGTCAAGGCCGAAGGCGGGCAGGTGGCGCTGGTCCCGGCCGAACCCGCTGCCATGCCGCCCATCGGCGCGACGGTACGCCAAAGGCTCGACTGGGATCGCCGCCACCGCCACATGCGGGTGCATACGGCGCTGCACCTTTTGTCGGTGGTGATCCCACTTCCTGTGACCGGGGGGCAGATCGGGGCCGAACGCGGGCGGCTGGATTTCGACATGCCCGACCCGCCCGAAGACGTGCAGATGCTGGAAGATCGTCTGAACGCGCTCATCGGGCTTGATCTGCCGGTCACCGAAAGCTGGATCACAGATGACGAACTCGCCGCCAATCCGAGGCTGGTCAAAACCATGTCCGTAATGCCGCCGATGGGGCAGGGCAGGGTGCGTCTTGTGCGCATCGGCACAGGGGCCACGCAGGTGGATTTGCAACCTTGTGGTGGCACCCATGTGGCCCGCACAGCCGAGATCGGGCGCGTCAGCATCGGCAAGATCGAAAAGAAGGGCCGCCAGAACCGCCGCGTGTCCCTGTCGCTCCTTGACTGACAGAAGGCACTAGCCCCTTCTCACCCCCCTTGCGCCCCCGGCAGACAGGCCTTAAGGAAGCCCGCAAGGACAGTTGGCCGAGTGGTCGAAGGCGCACGCCTGGAAAGTGTGTAGGCGGGGAACCGTCTCGAGGGTTCGAATCCCTCACTGTCCGCCACCTTCAGATTGGCAAAACAAAAACTCCTGCTTGAAATCAGGTATATCGGCGAAGTCCATCGCTTCCGGCCTTCAAATTCGACCCGGATTTGACCCGTTCCGATCAGGCGCGTCTTGCAGCCTGCGTGCATTCGAGGCCTGCGTGATAGGGGGCAGGGCGCCGAGTCATGGTTGCGCGCAGCACCCTTGGTCTTCCGAACCTTGTGCGCCTTGTCGTGGCGCTGCGACTGGTTCGTCCCGAAGCGATCATTGGCGTTGCTCTGGCGTTGAGCATGGAGGATGCCGCCATCGAGGCTGTCACGGATACAGAGATCATCTTCAGGGACGCGCGCCAAGCGGTTCGGGATCTGGATTGGATGCACCAACTTGGGTCGTGAAAGAGAACCATGCATCCCGCTGAACGAATAGTTCGCAGCAATAACAGTCGCTAAGGGGGCGGAAGTGCAACTTTGCAATTCCTATTCTAGTAATGGTCCGCCTTTTACACTATGTATTGCGAGCATCTTCTGTTCTTCGAACCTGTCCCTCTAGGCTCAGCTTTGGAATTTCAGCTTTGCCTGGCCGTCGCATTTCGTGGGCGGCACCTATAAAGGGAATATCACGATGGCCAATGGCACCGTGAAGTGGTTCAACTCTACCAAGGGTTTCGGTTTTATTGCACCCGAAAGTGGGTCTAAGGACGTGTTTGTCCATGCTACCGCTCTGGAACGTGCGGGTATTCATGGCCTTAACGACGGCCAAGCCGTTTCGTTCGATCTGGAGCGTGACCGCAATGGCCGCGAGTCGGCCACAAATCTTGCTCTCGCCTGACGATCGGGCACTCGGATTGAAAAACAGGGGCCGCATTACTGTGGCCCCACTCTGTTAAGAACGATCCAGACGCAGCTTGCGTTTTCGTTCAAGATACAAGAAAGACAACGCGTTGATCGAAATTAACTGGGGGCGCCCCCTTTCCTTTGTAATGTCTCCTGAAGGAGACGTACAGACATTCAGCACGATCGAACAAGCAAGACACTGGTTGCTAAGAAAATGGCCGATTGCCGATGATGCACGTCTGATTGCGCTACAGCAGGTCGATGCCGCCATGAATTGTCTTGTGCCTGTTGGCGTTGCACGACGTGCCTTCGCCGCTGCGGCCAAGTCAGCAGGCTTCATCCCAGAAGAACTTGTGGGCTACACCGCTCGTCGTGCCGCCTAGTCATCCAGCATTCGTTGGTGAACATGGTGCATCTGATCCAGACGAACTTTCCTATGAAAAGATCGGCGGTGCATTGAACAGACCTAGCCAGCGCGCCATTGGATCCGATCCACCGTTCTGGAAATCCGGATGCTTTGATTTCTTTGCGTGTGGCGAAGTCGTATTTGATGAGGTGTCAGTCTTTTCTGTTTCGCCTCCTCAACAACATTGCAATCGGAGATAAAAATGGCTGAGACAATGAGCAAAGCACGGAAGATTGCGGAAATGGCTTTCGAAAAAACGCAGTCGCAGTTTCTGGACCGTACGCGCGCTGTGCGAGAATGGGACGCAGAGATTTCTGCGCATGTAGAAAAAACCAGCCGACTGAGAATAGCGCGCTTGGAAAGAGAACAGGCGGGAAAGCAAGTGGCCCGTCTGTCAGTAAAGAACATGAAATCGGTCTGACAGATACGTGTCGACCTTGAGGTATCAATAGAGAAACCAGCATGATAAAAGTCAAAGAATACGCGGATCGCAAAAGCGATGCGGCAAATGCCAAAGCTGCATTGCTGGAGAAATTCAGAAGCGCGGCCAAGGCGCCGGGTCTGGCCAAGAAGCTGGCTGTCCGTGACGAGGTGGCGCGGTTGCGCGACGTGCGGCTTGCCGCTCGCAAAGCGGAAAAGCAGGCAGAGCAGCAGATCGAAGCTGCCAAGGCCGCCGCAGTGATCGAGACAGAGATGCAGCGTCGGGCGGAGGAAGCGGCCTTGATCGAGGCGAAGCAATCGGCACAAGCCAGACGGATAGCGCTTGTCCTGTCCGACGAAGCCGCGCGCAAGGCCGCACGGGACCTGCGCTACGCAAAGCGCAAGGCCGTGCAACTGGGTGCCCGTTAGGTCATTAAAAGGGGCACATGGGGGGCCGTCGGCACAGGGGCGCCAAACATACAGTGCTTTCGGTGCCGCGACGTGATTTGAGCAGCCAGAGGTCGCTGCTTGCGTTGCCGCCGCCTGCCGATTTTTGGGGGCTGACTACCCTTCTGCCAGGTTGCAGAAAAGGGCGGTTCACTGTAGGTGCCATGCTGTGCTTGTGTGCGATCAGCGCCCACAGTTTATTGTCGCCAGGGCCGGCGTTCCGGCAACAGTCTGTAAGCCGAGATGATCGACCCAAGTGATGATGCCGCCAAGCGGTCTGCGCGAGAATGGCTTTCTGTTCTTGCGCGTTACCGTGATCCTTCGACCCGTCGCAGCTTGTTTGAACTCGCCGCGACGCTTCCGCCCTTTGTCCTGATCTGGGTTCTGGCATGGAAGGCCATGTCCGTCAGCCCATGGTTGGCGCTGGCGCTGGGGTGCCTGAATGGGCTCTTCTTGGTACGTATCTTCATCATCCAGCATGATTGCGGACATGGTGCTTTCCTGCGGAACCGCAGGCTGCAGGATTGGATCGGACGTATCCTCGGTGTCCTGACGCTGACCCCCTATGCCGTGTGGCGCCGTACCCACGCCATCCACCACGCCCATCACGGTGATCTGGACCATCGCGGGATCGGCGATGTTACCACCCTGACGGTGGGGGAGTACCGTGCCCGCAGCCCGCTCGGGCGGTTCATGTACCGGCTTTACCGTCATCCCTTCGTGCTGTTCGTTCTGGGACCCAGCTATCTATTCATCTTGCAGAACCGCGTGCCGCTGGGGCTCATGACTCAGGGTTGGCGCTATTGGGCATCGGCCATGGGCACCAATGCGATGATCGGGATCGCTTTGGCCCTTATCGTATGGTTCGGAGGCAGCTTGCCGGTGCTGGTGATTTTCCTACCCACTTTGGTCGTTGCTGCGACATTGGGTGTTTGGCTGTTCTACGTGCAGCACCAGTTCGAGCAAACCCACTGGTCAAAGGGGGTTGATTGGGATTTGCACAACGCCGCTCTTGAAGGCAGTTCGCACTATGTGCTTCCGCAACCGTTGCGCTGGCTGTCGGGCAATATCGGCATCCATCATGTGCATCATCTTTACAGCCGTATCCCGTTCTACCGCTTGCCCGAGGTCATTCACCACCATGCCGAGCTTGCCGATGTTCAGCGCCTGACCATCCGTGACAGCCTCCGCACGGTAAGACTGCATCTGTGGGACGAAGAACAAGATAAGCTGATTTCCATCCGTGAGGCGCAAGAACGCTACCTGTAGAGCCCGAAACCGAAGTTTTCGCAGGTCACGCGTGACGAAGGTCAGCAGAGGGGGCGAAGCGGACATTTGCCGCTGCGGCTGAGATGGTTCTAGCGCCCTGAGCAGATACGGCGCTCTCGGCCCCATGATGGACGTTCATTCCTACACTTGTTGACTTAAAACCGCATGCAAGCATTTACAGAAAAAGGAATTCTTGCAGCCGCTCAGCCGGCAATGTCCCTTTGATGGACCATGCAAGGGTCGAGCCCTCACTTGGGTCGATCGCGACATCAGCGGATCAGGAGGACAGGCACCTTGCAGGACCGTACCATCTCGGTCGTGGTAGAGCCAATGATCAGGCTGCGGATGCGGCTGTGGCCGTAAGCGCCCATCACAAGCATGTCGAGCTGCACCTCGTCTATGAACGTGCTGAGGGCAGTTTCCGGCTGACCGGGTAGGATTGAGGTTTCGGCTTCGATGCCAGCTGCGCTGAGCCGAGCCTTGGCTTCCGCAAGCCCTTTGGTTGCCGCAGGGGTGGCATCGCCCACGGTGACGACATGCACGGACAGGCCCTGAAACAAAGGGCTGCGCGCGATATGATCAACGGCCTTTGCCGCGGATGCGCCACCGTCATGGGCGATCAGCACTTTCGAGATCGGCTTGAAGGCACGCGCGGCGACAAAGACGGGCTTGTGGCTGGCCCGCACGATGCGTTCGAGGTTAGACCCAAGATGTCCCTTGGCGAAGTCCGCCGCCTCGCCCCGCTTGCCGATCAGGATCAGGCCCGCCTCGCGCTCCACCTCAGCCACCGTCTCGACAATGTCGCCGTGGCGCAGACGGGTGGTGACATCGGCCACGCCGGCCTGCCGGACAAGCGCTTGGGCATCATCAAGTATTGCGCGCCCGCGTTGGCTGATCAGCTTGGCGCGTTGCGCATCCAGTTCCGCGAGCTGCGTGAGCAGCGTGGTCCGCGCTCCAAGGGCGATGGCCCCCGAATGGTCGTCCGTCGGCGCGGCCTCGCGTCGGCCCAACACGTGAACCAGTTCCACGGACGATCCCGTGTGGCTTGCGATCCATGCGGCATGTTCACAGACAGAGGCCGCATAGATCGACCCGTCCACCAATGCGATGATCTTATCCTGTGTCATTCCCGCCCCCTCAATGCGCCGCCAGCTTGTCGATCGCACCCGGCTTGTCGTGGATGGCCAGCCGGTCGACGATGGTTTCCGACGCTTCGTTCATTCCGACGATCTCGACCTCTGCCCCGTCGCGGCGGAATTTCAGCACCGCCATGTCCAGCGCCTGCACGGATGAGATGTCCCAGATATGCGCGCGGCTGACATCGATAACGACGCGCTCCAACGCCTCCTTAAAGTCGAAGGCGGCCATGAAATCCTCGACCGAGCCGTAGAAAAGTTGGCCTTCGACGACATAAGTCCGCACCCGCCCGTCGGTTGAGGCGGTGGAGGTAACCTTGAAGAGCTGCGCGATCTTTCCGGCGAAGAAAATGCCCGAAAGCAGCACGCCCACCAGCACGCCGATGGCGAGGTTGTGGGTCCAGACCACAGTCACCACCGTCGCCAGCATCACGACCGAGGATGAACGCGGATGCGTCATTAGGTTGGCAATGGAGGACCATGAAAAGGTGCCGATCGACACCATGATCATGATGGCGACAAGCGCAGGCATTGGGATCTTTCCCACCCAGTCGCCAAGGAAAACCACCAGCACCAAAAGCACCGCACCCGCGACAAAGGCCGAAAGCCGCCCACGACCGCCGGATTTTACGTTGATCATGCTTTGGCCAATCATGGCGCAACCAGCCATCCCCCCGATGAAGCCGGTTGCTGCGTTGGCGATGCCCTGACCGATGCATTCCTGATTTCGGTCCGACTTCGTGTCCGTCAGATCATCAACAAGGCTCTGTGTCATCAGGCTTTCCAGCAGCCCGACCACGGCGATGGCCAGCGAATAGGGCAAGATGATCGTCAGCGTTTCCAGCGTCAGCGGAACGTCGGGGATCAGAAAGACGGGCAGCGTATCCGGCAATGCCCCCATATCGCCCACGGTTCGGACATCCCAGTCGAAGAACAGGCTGAGGGCGGTCAGGATGATGATGGTGACAAGTGGCGAGGGAACGGCCTTGGTCACCCGCGGGAAGAGGTAAATGATCGCCAGACCCGCCGCGACCAGAACGAAGGTCAAGGGTGTCACCACGCGCGGGTCCAGTTCCGGCAGCTGCGCCATGAAGATCAGGATGGCAAGTGCGTTAACAAAACCTGTCATCACGGATTTCGACACGTAGCGCATGACAAAGCCAAGACGCAGCAGGCCCATTGCAATCTGGATAACACCTGTCAGCACCGTTGCCGCCAGCAGGTATTCAAGCCCGTGATCCCGCACCAGCGTGACCATAAGGACAGCCGTGGCCGCCGTCGCCGCCGAGATCATCCCAGGACGCCCGCCGACAAAGGCGATCAGGACAGCGATGGAAAAGCTGGCATAAAGACCAACCTTCGGGTCAACCCCCGCGATGATCGAAAAGGCGATCGCCTCAGGGATCAGGGCAAGCGCCACGACGAGACCTGAAAGCACATCACCACGCATGTTGCCGAACCATTCAGTCCGGTATCTGTCGATTGAAAACATGTGATCTTTCCTGAACGGCCCTTGGCATAGGCCGCCTTCCGTCATTCGGGTTTGTTCAGGTTGTCCGGCGGATCGGCGGCCAGAAGAGCCAGCCGGGGATTGCACCCGGCTCCTTGTTCACTGCATGCGTCACTAGCCTGAAAGTCAGGCGATGCCAACCTTTGTGTCCGCGTTAGGATCTGACACCTGTCGAAATCATTGCGGTTCACGACGCCACGTTGATGTGTGGTCTTGGTCCAGATGAACGAAGAACCCGAGGAAGCGAGCTCCTCCCCGAAAATCGGACAGTGACGAAAGCTATGATCTGACCTCTGCTGGTCTCCAAGAACGAGGCGATCAGGACATGAAGAAACGCAGGAACCACGACGCTGGGTTCAAGTGCCTCATGCCGCTGGAAGCCGTGAAGGGCGAACGCACGGTGTCGGAACTGGCCGCCGATACGGCGTGCATCCGACGATGATCCACCAGTGGAAGAAGGCGGTGCCGGACGGCGCGGCGGATATCTTCGCGCGGGGCGGCAAGAAGGCCCCCGCGGTCGATGAGGATACGGAGCAGGCGCTGCCCGCGAACGTCTGCTGCCGATCTACCGGAAGCCCGTCACAAGCCGACCCGCGAAGGGACAAAAGACCTACCCCTAATCTCCTCGGCGGCTTGCGGGTGGACCGGCCCAACCAAGTCTGCTGCGCCGACATCACCTACCTGCCCATGCGAAAGGGCTTCCTCTATCTGGTCGCCATCATGGACTGGCACACTCGGAAGGTTCTGGCCTGGCGCATCTCAAACACGCTGGAGGCGGACTTTTGCGTCGAGGCGCTGAACGAGGCCATCCACAAGTTCGGCCCGCCCGAGATTATGAATGCCGATCAAGTCAGCCATTTCACATCCTTCGCTTGGACCGATCGGCCAAAACGGGTCGGCACCTGGATCTCGATGGATGGCAAGGGCCGGAGCATCGACGGTATCTTCATCGAAAGGTCCGAAGGACGGCGGTCCTTGAATTATGTTTGGGTCTCCCTGCACGCTTGGGAAACCGGATCAAAGGCTCGGGCTGGCATCGCAGCTTGGATCACCTCCTACAACCACCAGCGGCCCCATGCCGCCCATGGCGGTCAACCGCCCGCCTTGGTCTACGTCAAAGCATCCCAAACCGATCAGAAGAGCCAGGCAGCTTAAATCACCCGGAAATCTGCCCAGAGATCGGGGGGGCTCAGGCTCGCATTCGATGCGTCGGGTAAAGGGGTCGATCCAGCCTTCGCCCAGGCCGTTCAGGTCACATCCCTGGCCATTGCCGCATCTTACGTCGTTGTTGCTTACGATTGTGCGTGTAATCGGCATCTACCCCTAAAGAATAGCTGGCCATGCGCCCAAGGTCCGCTAAGCTGATAGCGTCGCCACTGGAGGGACCATGCTGCCGCTTCGTGGACTGCTCTGTGCAGGACTGCTTCTTGTCGCAACCCAGGCAGGGGCGCAGGATTTGCCTGCGCCTGCGCATGATGTGGTGCTTACCGTCACTGGACTGATCTCGAAAACCAACAGTGATGGCGACGCGGTGTTTGATGTCGCCATGTTGCAGGAGATGGACCCGATCCAGATTGAAACGACAACGATCTGGACCGAAGGACCGCAGGTCTTCGAAGGGGTTCTTCTGTCGCGGCTGATCGATGAATTGGGGGCCGGAGGCAGCGTCATCGCCGCGTCGGCGCTGAATGACTACACGGTCGAAATCCCGCTTTCCGATGCCGTTCCAGACGGGCCGATCCTTGCATTTGCGCAAAATGGCGCGCCGCTTTCGGTGCGGGACAAGGGGCCGCTTTGGGTCATCTATCCCTATGATGCCAAGGCCGAATATCATTCGGAACTGATCTATGCCCGCTCTATCTGGCAGGTAAAGCGGATGGAGTTTCGCTGATCCCTCCGCTTGCCCCCGCTGCCGCCAACGCCCATATCTGCGGCATGTGGGGCCACGCCGTCTGACGCGTGGCGGAAAGGGCAGCATGACCATCGCCTTCGACAACTCATGGGTCCGCGACCTGCCCGGAACCTTTCTGTCCGTGCAACCCGCCCCGGCCCCGGCGCCGCGCCTTCTGGTGTTCAATCGCACCTTGGCAGGGTCGCTGGGCCTTGATCCCGATGCGCTAGAGGCCATGGCGGCTGAGGTGTTTTCCGGCAACCGCCTGCCAGAAGGGGCCGACCCTGTGGCGCAGGCCTATGCGGGCCATCAATTCGGCGGCTTTTCCCCGCAGCTGGGCGATGGCCGCGCGCTTCTGATGGGGGAGGTCATCGCTCCCGATGGCCGCCGCTTCGATATTCATCTGAAAGGGTCGGGCCGTACGCCCTTTGCGCGTGGTGGGGATGGCAAGGCCGCTGTCGGCCCAATGCTGCGCGAATATCTGATGGGTGAGGCGATGGCTGCGTTAGGCATCCCCACCACCCGCGCGCTGGCCGTCGTGGCCACAGGTGCCTCGGTGCTGCGTGAAACCGAATTGCCGGGGGCGGTGCTGGCCCGTGTGGCCGCAAGCCATATCCGTGTGGGCAGCTTTCAATTCTTCGCTGCGCGTGGCGACCATGCGCAGGTCAAGCGGCTGGCCGATTACACCATCGCCCGCCATGATCCCGATCTGCTGGGGGCGGACAACCCCTATCTTGCGCTCTTCGACGCCGTCATCGCGCGTCAGGCCCGCCTTATCGCGCAATGGATGGGGGTGGGTTTCATCCATGGCGTGATGAATACCGACAATATGGCGCTTTCGGGAGAAACCATCGACTACGGCCCCTGCGCCTTTATGGAGGGCTATGCGCCGGGCACAGTCTTTTCCTCCATCGATCATGGCGGACGCTATGCCTATGCCAATCAGCCGCTGATCCTTGGCTGGAACCTTGCCCGTCTGGCCGAGGCGCTGCTCCCCCTCTTCGATACGGATCAGGACCGGGCAGTGGACAAGGCCAATGCGGCACTGGAAGGCATCGCCGCGCGCTATCGCGCCGAATGGGTGGCGGTGATGCGTGCCAAGCTGGGCCTTGCCGGGGCCGAGGACGGCGATGGCGCGCTGGCTGACGGCCTTCTGGCCGCGATGGAAGGGCAGGGGGCGGACTGGACGCTCACCTTCCGCCGCCTTGCGGATGCCGTGGGCGGCGATGCCACGGGCATCGCGCCCCTCTTCGGCAACCCGTCAAGGCTGCTGGATTGGCTGCCCCGCTGGCAGGCCCGCCTCGCCCCTGATGCCGAGGCCCGTATCCGCGCGGCCAATCCCGCCGTGATCCCGCGCAACCACAAGGTTGAAGAGGCACTGAATGCCGCCACCGCCGGCGACATGGACCCGTTCCACGCCCTCCTTGCCGCCGTGACCCGACCCTATGACGCGGCAGAGCCCTATATGCTGCCCGCCCCGCAGGGGTTCGGCCCGCATGTCACCTTCTGCGGCACCTGACGGCCGCAAGCCACGTTGACGCAGACGCCGTCGCACTGCATCGTCACCGCCATGAATGCGCGTTCCGATATCCATGACCGACTGGCCGCCTCTCTGCGCGAGGCGCGCAAGGCGCGCGGCTTGTCGCTGGATGCGGTGGCGAAATTGTCGGGCGTCTCCCGGTCGATGGTCAGTCAGATCGAACGCGGCGAAAGCTCGCCCACCGTGGCCACGCTTTGGAACCTGACGCAGGCCTTGCAGGTGGATTTCGCGGGCCTTCTCGAAGGCCGCCCCGCTCCGGGGATCGAGATCACGCGCGCCAGCGCCGCCCCCGTCATCGCCCGCAGCCCCGGCGTCCGCATCCGTATCCTTTCCCCCGCCGAAGCCGTAGGGGAACATGAGGTCTATGACCTTTCGTTCGAACCCGGCGCCGCTCTGGTCTCCGACCCGCATTCCCCCGGCTGCCGCGAACATCTGACCGTGGTGGAAGGCGCGCTTTCGGTGCAATCGGGAGAGGATGCCGAAGACCTTGGTCCCGGAGACACCGCGCGCTATGCCGCCGACCGCCCGCATGCCATCCGGGCCGGGGCCAAGGCGCGGGCGATCTTGATCGTGCAGGGGTCCTGATCCCTCGGCCTTGCACAGGCTGAACGGGCGGATTTGAGTATTTGGGCCAAGATGAAGCGGCATTTCCGTTTTCACGGAGGCCGTTCCGTGATATTGACATAGTGGCCAGCCTCGCGATAAATCCGTCAAAACGGAGGGATATCCGCCATGTCGGACAAGTCGGCCTTTCTTTCCCACTTGACCACGGTCCTTGACGGGATCGACCGCGACGGTCTGACCAAGCGGGAACGTCTCATCACCGGCCCGCAGGGGGCGATGGTCGCCATGGGCGGGCGACGGATGCTGAACCTCTGTGCCAACAATTACCTTGGCCTTGCCGACGACCCCCGCCTTGTCGCGGCGGCCGAGGCCGCGATGAAGGATCATGGCTATGGCATGGCCAGCGTCCGCTTCATCTGCGGCACGCAGGACATTCACCGCGCGCTGGAAACCCGGTTGGCCCGTTTCCTCGGCACCGAAGACAGCATCCTCTTTGCCGCCTGTTTCGATGCCAATGGCGGCCTCTTCGAACCGCTCCTTGGCCCGGAAGATGCCGTCATCTCAGACGCGCTGAACCATGCCAGCATCATCGACGGCATCCGCCTTTGTAAGGCCCGCCGCTATCGCTATGCCAATTCCGACATGGCCGATCTTGAGGCGCAATTGGTAAAGGCGCGCGACGAGGGCGCACGTTTCATCCTGATCGCGACCGATGGCGTCTTTTCCATGGATGGCTATCTGGCGAAACTGCCCGAAATCACTGCGCTGGCGGACCGCTTTGGCGCCTTGGTCATGGTGGATGATTGCCACGCCACAGGCTTCATGGGGCCAAAAGGGCAGGGAACGCCTGCCCATTTCGGGGTAAAGGTCGATATTCTGACTGGCACCTTGGGCAAGGCGCTGGGCGGCGCGCTGGGCGGCTATGTCGCCGGACCCCAGCCCGTGATCGACCTTCTTCGTCAGCGGGCGAGGCCCTATCTCTTTTCCAACGCTCTGCCCCCTGCGGTGGTGGGGGCGGCTCTTGCCGCGTTGGATATCGTCGAGGGGGCCAATGACCTGCGCGCCCAGCTTTTCGCCAATGCCGCCTATTGGCGCGCGGGGCTTGAGGCCGCAGGGTTTCGCCTCCTGCCGGGGCAGCATCCCATCGTGCCCGTCATGCTGGGCGAGGCGCAGCTTGCGCAGGCCATGGCGCGCGAACTGGCGGAAAGGGGCGTGCATGTCGCGGGCTTCTTCTTCCCCGTCGTGCCGCAGGGGCAGGCACGCATCCGCACGCAGATGAACGCGCGGCTGACGCAGGACGATCTGGATTTCGGGCTAGAGGCTTTCACGAAGGCCGGTCGCGCGCTGGGGGTGATCTGACATGACCAATGAAATGAAGGCGCTTGTGAAATCCCATCCCGAACCGGGCCTCTGGATGGAAACCCGCCCCGTGCCGGAGATCGGCCCCGATGACGTGCTGATCCGCATCCGCAAAACCGGCATCTGCGGCACCGATATCCATATCTGGAACTGGGATGACTGGGCCGCCCGCACCGTGCCCGTGCCCCTTGTGACCGGCCACGAATTCGCGGGCGAGATCGTGGAGATCGGCCGCAATGTTGAAGGCCTGACCATCGGCCAGCGCTGTTCGGGCGAAGGCCACCTGATCGGTCGCCAATCCCGCCAATCGCGGGCGGGCAAGTTCCACCTCGACCCGGCCACGCGCGGCATCGGGGTGAACGAACAGGGGGCCTTTGCGCAATATCTGCGCCTGCCCGCCTTCAACGTCGTCCCCCTTCCGGATGCGATTGATGACGAGATCGGGGCGATCCTCGACCCCCTCGGCAATGCCGTTCACACGGCCCTCTCCTTTGATCTGGTGGGCGAAGATGTGCTGATCACCGGCGCAGGCCCCATCGGCATCATGGCCGCCGCTGTCGCCCGCCATGTGGGGGCGCGGCATGTGGTGATCACCGATGTGAACCCCGCGCGTCTCGCATTGGCCGCCGCGGTGGCCGATGTCACGCCCGTCGATGTGACGAAGGAACACCTCGCCGACGTCAAGGCGCGGCTGAAGATGACTGAAGGTTTCGATGTGGGCATGGAGATGAGCGGCAATCAAGCCGCGCTCGACCAGATGGTCGAGGCCATGGTGATGGGCGGCCGCATTGCCATGCTGGGCATCCCCCCCGGCAAAAGCCCCGTGGATTGGAGCCGGATCGTCTTCAAGGCCATCACCATCAAGGGCGTCTATGGGCGCGAGATTTTCGAGACATGGTACAAGATGATCGCCATGCTGGAAAACGGCCTTGATGTGCGCAAGGTCATCACCCACCGTTTCAAGGTGGATGATTTCCGCGACGGGTTCATGGCGATGAAATCGGGCCTTTCCGGCAAGGTTGTGCTGGATTGGACCTGACGGTGCCTTCGGGCGGGCGTTGTAGGGGGCGTTCCGCCCCCTCGGCCTTCGGCCTCACCCCCTGAGAGTATTTTTCACCAAGATGAAGATCAGCCGAAGAGAGGATCAGGGCAGGGGCAAATCCACCGCCGCCCCGCTGTCGATGTCGAATAGCACTGCCCCGCCGGAGGCGACCGTGCGCCCCGTGATGGCGGTGATCACCACCTGATGGGTGACCATCACGGTCAGCCCCGCCTCTGCGCCCTCGGGCAGGTCGGCCAGCCTTGCGTTCAAGCGGTCCAGCGTCGGTTGCCGGGCATCCGGGTTGCCGAAAAACGAATTCAGCCCCGGCTCCTCCACCACTTCGCCAAGGTCCAAGAGGGCTGCCGTATCCCGCGCCCGGCACCATTCTGAGGTCATTACCCCCGTGATCTGCAGTCCGCTGTCCCGCAGGGCCTGCCCGATGGCGCGGGCCTGCGCGCGCCCATCTTCTGAAAGGTTGCGCTGCGTGGCGCAATCCCGCAGCCGAAAGCCCGAAGGATCACCCGTTCCGGGGGCCAGCGCATGGCGCAGAAAGATCACATCCGCGCCGATCCCTTGGGCCAAGGCGGCGGGATAAGGCCACTCGGCACGGGCGGGCAGGGCCATCACTAGGGCGATCACTGGGGCGATCACTGGGGCGATCACGGCCAAGGTGACATGGTGCATGGAAACCTCTTGTTTATCGATGCACCACATAGGGCGTTGCAGCGCCTTTGCCCCTCACGATTGGGTTAGCCCGCGCGGCTTGCCCCGCCGCGTCTGGCCTGCTAGGGACAATCCCGATCAATTTGCTTGGGAACCCATGCCCACCCCTCCGCCCGACCGTCATCCCTCACGACAGGACCAACCCCGCCTTCAGGTGGCCGGATTGACCCGCGCCTTCGGTGGCAGGCCCGTCGTGGATGACGTGTCGCTTTCGGTGGCGGCAGGGCAGGTGACCTGCCTTCTCGGCCCCTCGGGCTGCGGCAAATCCACCACCCTGCGCATGATCGCCGGGGTGGAACAGCCCGATACCGGCACCATCCGCATCGACGGCACCGAAGTCTGTCGCCCCGGCCTTTCGCTGCCGCCCGAAGCGCGTTCGGTAGGCCTGATGTTTCAGGACTTCGCGCTGTTCCCCCATCTCAGCGTGGCGCAGAACGTGGCCTTCGGCCTGTCGGGCGACAAGGCGGCCAAGGCCGCGCGGGTGGGCGAACTTCTGGAACGGGTCAACCTCGCGGGCTATGGCGACAAGCATCCGCATCAATTGTCGGGCGGCGAACAGCAGCGCGTGGCGCTGGCCCGCGCGCTGGCCCCGCGGCCGCGCGTCATGCTGATGGATGAACCCTTTTCCGGCCTCGACAATCGCCTGCGCGACGGCATCCGCGACGCGACGCTTGACCTTCTCAAGGAAGAAGGCACCGCCGTCCTTCTTGTGACCCATGAGCCGGACGAGGCGATGCGCATGGCCGACGAAATCGCGCTGATGCGCGGCGGGCGGATCGTGCAGCGCGGCGCGCCCTACAACATTTACAACGCCCCGGTCGACAAGGCGGCGGCGGCGTTCTTTTCGGATATCAACGTGATCCGCGGCACGTCGCGCGGGGCGCTGACCGATACGCCTTTCGGCGCCTTCCTGACGCCCGGCCATGCCGACGGTGGCGAGGTGGAGATCGTCATCCGCCCCCAGCATCTGAAGATCGACTTCGATCGCGGTGGTCGTGGGCCGAACCCCACCGTGGCCGATGGCACCCCTGCGCGCGGCCTTGTTCAGCGCGCGCGTTATCTGGGCCGCGAAAGCCTTGTCGAATTCCGCATGGATCATGATGGGTCGATCCTGACCGCCTCGGTTCCCGGCGTCTTCCTGCCCAAGACGGGCACCGCCCTTTGGCTGATGATCCGCCGCGACCGTTGCTTCGTTTTCCCCGTCAGCCGCTGATCCCCGCTTTTGCGCGCCACGCCGCCAGATCGCGCCCCGGTTCTGGCAGCGCCGCCCGGCCCGTGTCGCGCATCTCGACGATCCTATCGACGCGAAAGCTGCGGAAATCCTCGCGCGCCTCGCACCATGTGGCCAAGGTCCAGACGCGCCCCCAGAATTCCAGAACAAGCGGCCGGACAGCCCGCACCGTTTCTCGCCCCTCGGCATCCGCATAAGCGATCTCCAGCACCGACCCCAACCGGATCGCGCGCCGCAGGTCCGGCAAATGCCGGGCTGCGGCCAGCGCCTCCGTTCCCGGAAAGATCCAGACCGGGGGATCGGCCCGCCCTGCTCGTGAAGACGGAAGCGCCGCCATGATCTTTCCCGACAACCGCGCCGCCGCACCCGCCATCCCCGGATCGGCCCCTTCCGCCAACAGCCGAAGGGCCAATGCCAGCGCCTCTGTCTCATCCTCGGTCAGGGTCAGGGGCGGCAGCGTGATCGGTTCGCGCAGGATGTAGCCCACGCCCCGCTCCCCTTCGACGGGCAGGCCCGAGGCGATCAGCGTCGCCATGTCCCGCCACAGCGTGCGGGTGGATACTTCCAGCCGCTCGGCCATGTCGCGGGCGGTGTGCAGCCGCCCGTCGCGCAGGATCTGGATCAGGTCGAAAAGGCGGTCGGTGCGGCGCATGGGCAAAGGGTGGCGGGGCAGGGCGCGCAGGTCAATCCATCGCGAAGGTCAGCAGGTCATGCCGCATCACAATGCTTTCGGGGTCAATCAAGGCCATGAAAGGGCCAAAGGCGGGGGCCGCCATCATCGCCTCTGCCGCCGCCTGCGCCGCGGCAAGGTCGCGCCATTCAACCCAATCGGTCCAGACCCCATCCGCTCCGCGCAAGAGCCTGCGGTTCAGGAAACCGGGCTGGCCGCGCAAGGGGGCCTCGGTCGCGCGCGCGGCTTGGACAAAGACCGACTCATCCGCCCCAGCGACAAGGCGAAAGGTCACCACCTCGACGCAGCGGGACGCCGCCCCCCGCGCGCCCTCCGCCGGGGCAAGGGTCGGGGCAAAGGCAAAGGCTGCTGCAAGGATCAGGGCCGGGCGCATCATGTTTCTCCTGTGAAAACTCCGATGCGCCCCTTGTGACAGGGTCCAACTGACAACAGCCTGGCAGTAGCCTTACCCCTCTGGCCCAATCCCCGCCTGCGGCATCAGGGTGGCCACCTTGGTCAGCAGGTTCCGCGCCGCCCGCGCGCGCGGATTGGCGTCATCCTCGGCCACATGGCGCAGCCCTTCGACCAGCGCCTCCATCTCGTCATGGCTCATCAGCGTGGGGGGCAGCATCAGAGGCGACCGCAGGATATAGCCCAGCCCCCGCTCACCCTCGACCGGCAGGCCGGTCCGCGCCATCATCTCCATGTCGCGCCAGATGGTGCGCGTCGATACGCCCACCGCCTGCGCCAGTTCCGCCGCCGTATGCAGCCGCCCGTCGCGCAGGATCTGGATCAGGTCATAGATGCGGTCGTCACGCTTCATCAGGGGACTCCAAGGGGCAACTGACAAAATACTGTCAGTTGAACGTCACGAAAACCCCCCTTTCCCTTTGAAGCTGCCCGCGCCACGCCCTATTCATTCCCGTCAGACATGGGTCGGGCCGGGATCGGCCCAAGGAATGGAGCGGATCATGTTCAACAATATCGGGCCGATGGGCCTTATCCTGATCGCCGTCGTCGTGCTTGTGCTTTTCGGGCGCGGCAAAGTCTCGTCCCTGATGGGCGAAGTGGGCAAGGGCATCACTGCCTTTAAGAAAGGTGTGAACGACGGCAAGGCCGAGCTTGACGCCGAAGCCTCCGACGCCGCGCGCGACGTCACGCCCCCCGCCGCTACCGCGAGCGCTGCCGCCGACAAGGACAAGGCCTAAGCTGTTCCGGGATCGGCTGTCCCGCCTTTGGGACAGGGCGGCCGACAAGGATGCAGCGCGCCCCGCACCGTTGCCGGGTTTGAAGAACAAGAGGTAAGGCGATGAATTTCGGCTGGGCCGAACTGATGATCATCGGGGTCGTGGCGTTGATCGTCATTGGCCCCAAGGATCTGCCCGAAATGTTCCGCACGCTTGGCCGCTTCACCGCCAAGGCGCGGTCGATGGGGCGCGAATTCTCGCGGGCGATGGAACAGGCCGCCCGCGACAGCGGCGTGGATGAGGTGGCCAAGGACCTCAAGGACATAAAGACCGCCACTTCGCCCCGCGCGATGGGGCTGGAGGCCGTGAAATCCGCCGCCGACAAGTTCGAAAAGTGGGACCCGCTGAAGAACGCGGCCAAACCCACCACGCCGCCGCCCAAGATGCCCGTGCCGCCGCCCATGCCCGCGGCCGTGCCGCCCACCCCCGCTATGGCGGCCGCCGCGACCGAAGCTGCACCCGCCGCGGCCGCCACTGCAAAACCGCTTGGCCCCGCGACGCAGGCCCTTGCCGACAAGCAGGCCAAAAAGGCTGCCATCGCCCGCGAGGCGGCAGAAAAACTGCGCGCCGTGGATGTCGAACCCGCCGCCGCAGCGCCGCGTAAGGCTGCCGCCAAGGCCGCGCCCAAAGCGGCCAAGCCGGCAGCCACGACAGACGCCCCCAAGACACCAAAGACGCCCAAGCGCAGCGCCGCAGCCAAGGCACAGGACAAGACAGAATGAATGCCAGCCCCGATGACATCGACGACAGCTCGGCCCCGCTGATCGAACATCTGGCGGAGCTTCGGACGCGCATCCTCTACTCCTTGGCGGCTTTCGTCGTGGCGATGGTGATCTGCTTCACCGTCTGGAACCCGATCTTCAACTTCCTCACCCACCCGATCTGCGAGGCGCTTGCCGACCGCCAACAGGATTGCGGCCTTGTCCTGATCAAGCTTCAGGAAGGCTTCTTCGTCGCCGTCCGCATCTCGGTTCTGGGGGGATTCGCGTTGGCCTTCCCGGTCATCGCCTATCAGATGTGGCGCTTCGTGGCGCCGGGCCTGTACCGCACGGAAAAGCAGGCTTTCCTGCCTTTCCTCGTGGCCTCCCCTGCGATGTTCATCGCAGGCGCATCCTTCGCCTATTACGTCGTCCTGCCCATCGCCTTCAATTTCTTCCTGAACTTCCAGCAGAACTTCGGCGGCGATGCCACCACAGGCACGGTCGGGCCGGATGCGCCCGCGGGCATCGTGTTCCAAGGGTCGATGGAACAATATCTGTCGCTCACCACCAGCTTCGTCATGGCCTTCGGCCTTTGCTTCCAGCTGCCCGTTCTACTGACGCTGATGGGCAAGGCGGGGCTTGTCTCGTCGCGCGGTTTGGCGGGGATGCGCCGCTATGCCATCGTGCTGATCCTCTGCGTCGCGGCCCTCGTCACCCCGCCCGATGTCATGTCGCAGCTGATCCTGTTCGGCGCGATCTACCCGCTTTACGAAGTGTCGATCTTCCTCATCCGCCGGATCGAGAAAAAGCGCGAGGCGCAGATGCGCGCTGACGGCACATGGGTCGATGATGAGGCAGACGAGGATACACCCAAGGCATGACCGAAGACGCCCTGACCCGCATCGCCGCCGCGCTCGAGCGGATGGCACCCGCCCCCATGCCCGCCCCCGATTTCGGGGCCGAGGCCTTTGTCTGGCACACCGCGCCTGATCGTCTGGAACCCGTTGCGCGCGTCTCCCGCGTGGACCTGTCGCTTTTGGTGGGCGTCAACCGATCGCGCGACACGCTTTTGGAAAACACCCGTCACTTCGCGGCAGGCCTGCCTGCCAACAACGCCCTTCTCTGGGGCGCGCGTGGGATGGGGAAATCCTCACTGGTCAAGGCCGTCCATGCCGCCGTCCGCGCCGAAGGACACGATCTGAAGATCGTCGAACTCAGCCGCGAGGATCTGCCCTCCGTCACCCGGCTTCTGGCGCATCTGCGCGCGGCGCCCCATCTGCGCTTTGTCCTTTTCTGTGACGATCTGTCGTTCAGCCATGATGACCAGCATTACAAAAGCCTGAAGGCCGTGCTGGATGGCGGCATCGAAGGGCGGCCCGAAAACGTGCTGTTTTACGCCACATCGAACCGCCGCCACCTCATGCCGCGCGACATGATCGAAAACGAACGCTCTACCGCCATCACGCCGTCCGAGGCGGTTGAAGAGAAGGTTTCGCTCTCCGATCGTTTCGGCCTCTGGCTTGGCTTCCACCCCTGCTCGCAGGATGAATATCTCGACATGATCCGCGGCTATTGCACCGCCCATGGCGTGCGGGTGCCTGAGGATCGGCTTCATGCCGAGGCAGTGGAATGGCAGGCCACGCGCGGCTCCCGCTCTGGCCGCGTGGCGTGGCAATTCTTCTGCGATCTGGCCGCGCGCGAAGGTGTTCGCATCGGTTGACCCCTTGCGGAGCAGGGGGGCGATCCCCTATCTCCGCTGCTTCCGGTTGTTCTCAAGGGCGCTATGCTTACCGAAATCCTCATCGTTCTCGGCCTCATCCTGTTGAACGGTGTTCTTGCGATGTCCGAACTCGCCATCGTCTCGGCCCGCCCCGCGCGCCTCAAGCCGATGGAGGGCAAATCGCGCGGCGCGGCCACGGCCTTGCGTCTGGCAGAAGATCCCGGTCGCTTCCTCTCCACCGTGCAGATCGGCATCACCATGGTGGGCGTCCTGTCAGGGGCCTTTTCTGGCGCAACGCTCGGCGCGCGCTTGTCGGGATGGCTTGTCACGCAAGGGATGGATGACGACCTTGCCGCCACCTTTGGCGTTGGCGGCGTGGTCATCGTGCTGACCTACCTCTCGCTGATCGTGGGCGAACTGGTGCCCAAGCAACTCGCCCTTCGCAACCCCGAAGCCGTCGCCATCCGCGTCGCCCCGGCCATGCGCCTTCTGTCGCTTATTGCTGCCCCGGTGGTGTGGTTCCTTGACCGTTCCGGCAAGGTCCTCCTCTGGCTGCTGGGTGCGCGCGGCGATGGCGGCGCCAAGGTGACCGAGGAAGAGGTGCATTCCCTTCTGACCGAAGCCCATCAGGAAGGCATCATCGAAGAGGAAGAGCGTGAGATGCTCGCCGGTGTCATGCGCCTTGCCGACCGCTCGGCCCGCGCCCTGATGACCCCCCGGCACGAGGTGCAGATGCTCGACATCACCGCGAGCCCTGCCGAAACCGTCGCCGCCATCCGCCGCATCGGTCGCCCCCGCATGCCCGTGCAGAACCCCGAAACCGGCGAAGTCTTGGGCATCATTCTATTGGCCGAAGCGTTTGACGCCCTCTCGCGCAAGCAATCCCTCGACCCTGCGCGCCTTCTGCGTGAAGTGCCGGTCGTGTCGGACATGACCGATGCGCTGGATGTGATGGATATCCTGCAAGGCAGCGACCATCACCTTGCACTGGTCTATGACGAATACGGCCATTTCGAAGGCATCATCACCTCTGGCGACATCCTTGAGGCGATCACCGGCACCGTCGCCACGCAAAGCGACGCCGAACCCGCCCTGATCGAACGCGAGGATGGCAGCCTCCTCGTCTCCGGCTGGATGCCCGCCGATGAATTCCTCGACCGCGTCGGTCTGCCGCGCGATCTGGCGGGGGGCTATGAAACCGTGGCGGGGCTTGTCCTCAACCTCTTTGGCCGGATGCCCAATCTGGGCGAAGGGATGCCCGCCGAAGGCTGGCGGTTCGAGGTGGTGGATTTCGACGACCGCCGCATCGACAAGGTCATGGTCAGCCGTCAATCTTCACCCTAGACCCTGACCCAGGCCCAGACGCCATTGCGCGACTGCTCTTCATCCATCGCAAAGCCCTGCGCTGCCAGCAATTCGCGGCATTCCCGCATGCCGGGGCGGCCATAGACATCGCGGTGAAACTCTCCCACCACGATCTTGACCGCCGACAGATCGGCATGGCGCAGAAAGTCCAGCTCGGCCCCTTCGATATCCATCATGATCGCGTCATGCGGAAACTCCGCCGCCAGATCGGCGTAACGCAGCACCGGTACAGCCACGGGCTTTGCCTCTCCGCCATCTGGCGGAAGGATGGAGACACCAACGCCATTCTCCCGCAAGAACAGCTCCACGCTCTCAGCCGCATCCGGGGCCGACAGCACGACGGCATTCCGCAGGCTTATCACCTCTGACAGCCCGTTATGGGAATGCAACGCCCTTATCGCCTCCATCGCCCTCGGATCGGCCTCTACCGACAGCATGGCCGCCGGGGCAAGCTGACGCGCCAGCACCGCGCCGACGATCCCCGTGCTTGCGCCCAATTCAAGGATGCGCGCCCCTTTCGGAATGCAGGCCAGCGCCGCCCTGATCTCGCGCGCCTCATAGCGCCCCTCGTCGATGGCCTGCCGCAGGGCCGCATCCAGATGCGGCGCCGCAGGCACTTCGATCCCATGAAGACGCGCCACGATTGTCACAGCTGGCGCCGGGGCAGGGGGTGCTACAATCTCGCGCAACACGGCCTTTGCTGCCGCAGCCGCCGCTGCTGTGCCCCCGGCCGTCACCGCCTTGACTTGGGGCGTCGCCGCCGCTTTCACCCCGGATTTCCCGGCGTAAGGGCGGCTCATGGCCTTGCCCTTGCGGGCAGGCGAGGTCTTGGTCTTTGCCATGGCAAGGCCTTTCTCACAGAAACTGGTTACTCAGGTGCGGGTTACTTCAGGAAAGGCATCGGGTCCGTGCTGGCCGCACCACGGCGCACCTCGAAATGCAGGAAGGACGGGTTGCCCGACCGCACATTGGCGATGGTCTGGCCCTTGGTCACGCGGTCGCCCTTCTTCACGGTCGTCCCCGCCACACCGGCATAGACGGTCAGCAGACCGCCCTCATGCCGGATCACGATGATCGGCGTCTGTGCCGTATCCTGCGTGATCGCCGCCACCGTGCCCGCTGCCGCCGCCTTCACAGGCGTGCCTGCCGGGGCCGCGATGTCGATCCCCTCATTCTTCGGCGGCTCATAGCCGCGGATGATGTTGCCCGCCACAGGCATGGCGAATTGCGCGGCCGAGGACGCGGTGCGCTGCTGCCCCAGATCAGGCGAGGCTGGGCGATCCTGCGCCGCCTGCGCCGCAGGTTTCGTCTCCTCCGCCGGAAGCGGCTTTGCCGCCGAAGGCGGCGTCGGCGTCGGCGATCCTTGCCCCGGCGCGGTCACCACCTCGACCGGTTTTTCCGGCGGGGCGCCCGATGGCGTCGGGATCATCAGATATTGCCCTTCGCGCACCGCAAGGTCCGGCCCCAGCCCGTTCCAATCCGCCAAAGACCGGGCCGAGACATTGTAGGTCCGCGCGATCGAGAAGGCGGTTTCCCCCCGCTTCACCTGATGCCGCGTCGGGGCCATCGCGCCAAGACGGCTGTCATCGGGTGCTGCCGCCGCTGCCGCCGGGGCCGAGGACGGGCTGCTTTGCACCCGGTCCAGCGCCGTCGTCGCGATAGAGGTGACACTCACCGCCCCCGCAGTCGGCAAGGGGGCCGCCGCGACATTGCCGCCGCCGATCACACCACCCGCGCCCGCGCCGCTGCCTGCGGCCGCCACGCGGCGTGGCAGGGCCAGCACTTCGCCATCGCGCAAAGGCGCATCGGGCTGGATCGCATTATAGCTGGCCAATTCGCCCGGGTTCAGCCCGACCCGTGCCGCAAGGCTTGTCACCGTATCCCCGCGACGCGCCACGGCCACCTGATAGCCCGGATAGCTGATCACGCCATTCGCATCGGGGCTGGGCCGCGCCGCCGTCGCCTGTCGGGCCGCTGCCGTTGTGTCCAAGGTATTGGCCCCGCCCCGGAAATCCCAATCCAGATCGTTCAGCATGCCGGGCTGTCCCCCCGTGCAGGCCGAAAGCGCCAAAAGCGCGGTGGTCAGTCCGATGGCGCGCAGCCGGAAGGATGCCGTGGTCATGCTCTGCCTTGCCTCTCTGCCTGTCCGGGTTGTTGCCCCGGAACCGTTCTCGTTCATTCCGTCCCAAGTCCCTCGACCAGCGGCACAAAGCGCACCTGTCGAAGTTCGTCATAGTCAAAGCCAGTCTCGGTGCGGGTAACCTTGATCAGGCTTTGCACCGCATCCGACTGCCCGACGGGCAACACCATGATACCCCCGGTTTTCAATTGCGCCAATAGGGGGCCGGGGGGGTCTTCGGCGGCGGCCGTCACGATGATGCGATCAAAAGGCGCCTGATCGGGCAGGCCAAAACTGCCATCCCCCGCAATCGCCGTGATATTGGTCAGGTCCAGCGCGCGGAAGATGCCTTCCGCCTCGCGCACCAGCCTGCGGTGGCGGTCGACCGTATAGACGCGCCGCGCCAGTTGGCTCAGGATCGCGGCCTGATAGCCCGACCCCGTGCCCACCTCCAGCACCTTGTCGCGCGGCTGCACAGCCAAGGCCTGCGTCATGATCCCCACGATGCTCGGCTGGCTGATCGTCTGGCCGCAGGCGATGGGTAGCGGCATGTCCTCATAGGCGCGTTCCGCAAACAGCCCGCGCACGAACAGCCCCCGGTCGATCGACTCCATCGCGGACAGCACGCGCTGGTCGGTCACGCCACGTGACCGCAGGGCATAAAGAAACCGCATCTTGCGTTCGGCGGCGGACCCGTCCTCGTCGAAGTCCGCATCCCCCGTCATGCCAGCCGCGCCTCCAGCTCCGCCAAAAGGTCATGCGCCGTCAGGTCCGCCCGCATCGGCGTCACCGCGACAAAGCCTTCAAGGTTCACCGCCGCATCGGTGCCGGGCAGGGTGGGCGTCTGCTGCGGCCCGCCCTTGATCCAAAGATAGCGCCGCCCCGTGGGCGAAAGCTGCGCCTCCGCACTAAAGGACGTGTCGCGCCGGAAGCCCTGCGCGGCGACCTTCACCCCCTTTACCCGTGCCGCAGGCAAAGGCGGGAAATTCACGTTATAGAACACCCGGTAATCATCCTGCGTCCAGATGCCCCGCTCCAGCAGCGCCTTCACCACCGAAAGCCCGTGCTGCCGCGCCGCCTCGAACGGATCGGCCAGCCCGTCCATCTCTGGCCCAAAGAACTGCGACAGGGCGATGGCCGGGATGCCCTGCAAGGCCGCCTCCATCGCGCCGCCAATCGTGCCGGAATAAAGCACGTTCTCGGCGGCGTTATTTCCCCGGTTCACACCGGACAGCACCAGATCGGGCCGCGCGCCTTGCAACACGTCATACAGCCCCGCCAGCACGCAATCCGCCGGGCTCCCCTCGGCGGCAAAGCGGCGGGGGCCAAGCTTTGCGATCATCATCGGATGGGTATAGCTGATGCAATGCCCCACACCCGATTGCTCGAAGGCCGGGGCCACGGTCCAGACCTCGCCCTCCGGCCCTGCAAGGGCGGTAGCGATTTCGTGCAGCACCTCAAGCCCGGGGGCGTTGATGCCGTCGTCATTGGTAATCAGGATGCGCATGCTTTGCCTTCGTCTGCTTGCCCCTGATTAGAACAGGGCAGGCAGGGCGACAAGGCGAAGCGGTCCGATCACGCCAAGACCAAGGCAGGGCGTGACCTGCATGCTGCATCAAGGGGCACTCCCCGCAGCAAGACATCGTGCAGCTGCGGCGCTCACTCCGCCGTTGCCACCGGGTTGGCAGAGGAAAGAAAGAACCCTTCGGGCGCGAACATCACGCCAAGAATGGCAAGGTAGACGATCAGAAACAAGGACATGGCCCCAAGGGATGCCGCCTTCACGGGGCGTTGGATGCCGGGGCGGGCAATCGGCAGGGTCTTGGGCATGGGCAGCGCTCCTCCGAGTCGATTCATCTTGATGATAGCCCATCACGCAATGTTTCGGGTCCTGAAATTTAGCGGAGTTTTGGAACGTCCTCCCCTCAAGCGGGATTTTGCCGGAAATCGTCCCGCGCTAAGCGCCATTTCGCGCGTGCAGCGAAATATCCTTCCCCCACGTCATGCCGCAGCGCAGCATGGCAAAAACCCGCGCGCCCGCAGGCCCCCTGTGCGCGACACCCCGCCATGAATGCAAAAAGGGCGCCCGCAGGGGCGCCCCTCAATCAGTGGCCTTGCACCAAGGATCAATCCTTCGAGCGTTCCACATAGGTCAGGTCGGCCGTGTTGATCACGATCCGCGTCCCCGCCCCGATATGCGGCGGCACCATCACGCGCAGCCCGTTCGAACAGATCGCGGGCTTGTAGGAAGACGATGCCGTCTGCCCTTTCACCACCGGCTCCGTCTCGGTGATCTCCACAACCACCTTCTGCGGCAGGGTCATGGCGATCGGCACGCCTTCAAAGGTCTGCAGGTAAACCTTCATCCCGTCGGTCAGGAAGACCTTGTCATCGCCCACCATATCGGCAGCGGCGACCACCTGCTCATAGGTGTTCGGCTCCATGAAGTGGAAGCCTTCGCCGTCTTCATACAGATAGTCGTATTCCCGTTCGTCCACCGTGGCCTTCTCCACCATCTCGGTGGTGCGCCAACGTTCCGAAACCTTCACCCCGTCCGAGATGCGGCGCATGTCCACGCTGGTCGTGGGCGTGCCTTTGCCGGGGTGGAAGTTTTCGGCTTTCAGCACGACATACAGCTTGCCGTCCATATCGACGACGTTCCCCTTGCGGAGCGATGAGGCGATGACTTTCACGGGTCTTTTCCTTGCGGTTTCGGGAAGGCCCGCTTAACTCACGCGGGCGATTGGCGCTGCACCTAGCGCATCTTCCGCCAAATCTCAAACCGAAAGCGGCATCCCTTGACCACGCGCGACGATCATACTGCCCCGACCCCATGGTGGCACCCCGACCGCCATCAGGACCGCCGCCCCCTTCTGCTCGCCCGCAACCGCATTCAGGCCGCCCTGCGCGGTTGGTTCGCAGCCGAGGGCTTCACCGAAGTCGATCCCGCCGCCCTTCAGATCAGCCCGGGAAACGAGGCGCATCTGCACGCCTTCGCGACCGATGCCCTTGCCCATGACGGCACGGCGCGGCGGATGTATCTGCACACCTCACCCGAATTCGCGATGAAGAAACTCCTCGCCGCCGGGGAAACCCGCATCGCGGCCTTTTCGCATGTCTGGCGCAACCGCGAACGCGGGGCGCTGCACAGCCCGGAATTCACCATGCTGGAATGGTATCGCGCGGGTGAAGATTACGCTGTCCTGATGGAGGACACCGTCACCTTCCTCCGCCTCGCCGCCCAGACCACTGGCGCGCCCCTCCTGCGCTTCCGCGACCGAACCTGCGATCCCTTCGCCCCGTGGGAACGTCTCTCGGTGGCCGACGCTTTCGCTCACCATGCCGCCCTCGACCTCTTGGCCACGATCCGCCCTGATGGCACGCCCGACCGCGATGCCTTGGCCGCGCAGATGGTGGGGCAGGGGATGCAGGTCTCCCCCGATGACACATGGTCGGACCTTCTCTCCAAGGTCCTTGTCACCAAGGTGGAACCCCATCTCGGCCTCGGCCGCATCACCGTCCTCGACCGCTACCCCTCCGCCGAGGCCGCGCTTGCGCGCACCTGCGCCGATGACCCGCGTGAAGCGGAACGGTTCGAGGTCTATGCCTGCGGCGTTGAACTTGCCAATGGCTTTGGCGAACTCACCAACCCCGCAGAACAACGCCGCCGTTTTCAGATCGAGATGGATGAAAAGGCCCGCGTCTATGGCGAACGCTACCCGCTGGATGAAGACTTTCTCGCAGCCCTCGCCCATATGCCGCCCGCCTCGGGCATCGCGCTGGGCTTTGACCGTCTGGTCATGCTTGCCACCGGTGCCCCGCGCATTGATGACGTGATCTGGGCCCCTGTCGCGCCCTGACGCGGCCCCTAAAGCCGCACTGGATCGAGTCGTTTTCTCTGACAGGTCCGCCAAGCGTGAATTGCGTCACTGTCAAAGCTTGGGCGACAATCCGCCACACGGGCTTCCACTGGTTCCCATAGGGAAATCAAGGCCCTGCGATCCTTTCGCAGCTGCCCCCTTTGGGCGTAAACCAAAGTTTATTTGCGATAAACGCAGTTAGCAAAGCGCCGCGATATGTCCCGAAACGGGCCCGCCCCCCGCTTGCCCGACTCGCAAATCCCTCGCACGCTCTGTGTATGGCGGTTGCGGTGACATGTTCTTGGAGGGGGCTTCCGTGATCGCCACACCCTTTCACCCGGACCAAAAGGCCGGCCCGCATGCAACCGCAACAGGACATTGACGTGACAGCTTATCGCCCTGCCACCCCAGACCGGCCAAAGGTCCTCGTGGTCGACGATGACGCGATCAATCGCCTCGTCGCCCGCGTCCTGATCGAGGCGCGCGGCTATGAAGTGCTGGAAGCCGAAGATGGCGAATCCGCTCTGCTGACCTTTGCGGCCACGGCCGATATCGGCCTCATCCTGATGGATCTGGAAATGCCGGGCATGGACGGCCTTGCCGCGACGCGCGCCCTGCGCGGTGGATCGCGCCGTGGGGCCACGGTTCCGATCGTCGCCCTCACGCGGCATATCGACGACACGTCGCGCCGCGCCTGTTTTGACGCAGGGATGAATGGCTTCCTGCCGAAGCCCATCTCTTCTACCGGAATCGAAAGCATCGTCTGCCTCGTCGGACACGGCGCTTCACGCGCTCACGCCTGACAGCGTGCCGACATACTCAAGGCCCGGTCACCGCTCAGCATGGTGATCGGGCCTTTTTTCTGTCCCGTAACCCGCCGCGCAGGCTGCCGCAAAGGGATTGATTGACGTACCTCATCCGTCGCCGGATAAAGGAAAGACCCGCCGCAGGGCAGGGGATGGGATGAGGCTATGACCAGACCAACCGTCAACGACATCGCGCGCGAGGCGGGCGTCAGCCTGGCCACCGTGGACCGCGTGCTGAACGCCCGCCCCGGCGTGCGCGAAAAGACGATCTCGGCGGTCAATGATGCCATTGCGCGGCTTGGCTATGTCCGTGACCTTGCCGCAGCAAACCTTGCCCGCAGTCGCTCCTACCGCATGGTGGTCCTGTTGCCCGCCAGCGATAGCCAGTTCGTCACAACTCTCGCCGCCGCGCTGGATGACGCCGCAGCCCTCGCCGCCGCCACCCGCACCGAAATGCGCCTTCTGCGCTATCCGCCCGAAGATATGCATGTTCTGGCCTCCACGCTTGCCGCGCTTGATCCCGACGATGTGGCGGGCGTCGGCCTCATGGCCCCCGAAACCCCCGTCGTGCGCGATGCTGTGCGCGCGCTCCGGGCGCGTGGGATTCCCGTTGTGGCGCTGGCCTCTGATTTGCCCAACACCGCCCGCGATCATTTCGTCGGCATCGACAGCCATGCCGCAGGCCGCACGGCGGGCGTCCTCATGGGCCGCTTCTGCCGGGGCCTCACAGGGTCGATCCTCGTTTTGGCCGACAGCATGCTTCTGCGCGACAGCATCGAACGCCGCCGTGGGTTCGATGAGGTGATCCAGACCGAATTCCCCGCGCTCACCGTTCTGCCCACGCTGGAAACCCATGGCGCGCCCGATCTCCTGCACCGCCTTGCCGGTGACCGCCTTGCCGCCACGCCCGATCTTGCGGGCATCTATCTCCTCGGCTCTGGCCACCGCGCCTTGGCGGCGCTTTTGCGTGACCGCGGACTTCTGGGCCGTTTCGTCGTGATCGGCCACGAACTCACCCCCCATACCCGCGCGGCACTGATGGCGGGCCATCTGGATGCCGTCATCGCCCAGAACCCCGGCCACCTCGCCCGCTCGGCCCTGCGCGTGCTGCGCGCCAAGGCCGATCGCCAACCCATCGACGAAGGGCAAGAGCGCCTGCGGATCGAGGTGGTGATCCGCGAAAACCTTCCCCCCGAAAGCCCGGAACCGGGCCCCCGCAGCCTGTCCTGATCCCTGTCATCTGCGTGCGGGGGGCAGGGGGCTAACGGCCCCGATGGAAAAATGAGGAACGTACCTCAAAAATTGATGGACAGACTCACCCACCCCGCCTATCGTCACACTTACAGAAGGTCCGGGGGCGGCATCCGTCCGAACGGGCACGCGGAAATGCCGCGACAGGATCGCGGACAAAGGCACGCGACGCTGACGTCATTCGACTGAACCGGGAGGAACAAGAAATGAAGATCAGACTTATGGCCGCCGCCTCGGCGGTTGCGCTGTCGGCTGCGACGATGGCGCAGGCGCAGGGCGGAGAGCTTACCCTCTGCTGGGCCGCATGGGACCCCGCCAACGCGCTGGTGGAACTTTCCAAGGATTTTGAGGCCCAGTCGGGCATCAAGATGAACTTCGAATTCGTGCCGTGGCCGAATTTCGCGGACCGCATGCTGAACGAACTGAACTCCGGCGGTCAGTTGTGCGATCTGCTGATCGGTGACAGCCAGTGGATCGGCGGTGCCGCTGAAAACGGCTGGTATCTGAAACTGAACGATTTCTTCGCTGCCGAAAGCATCAGCATGGACGACTTCGCCCCCGCGACGGTCTATGCCTATTCCACATGGCCAAAGGGCACGCCCAACTATTTCGCCCTGCCTGCGATGGGCGACGCGAATGGCTGGTTCTACCGCAAGGACTGGTTCGCCCGTCCCGAAATTCAGGCCGCTTTCAAGGAACAATATGGCCGCGATCTGGGCGAACCGCAGACCCAGAAAGAACTTCTTGAAATCGCCCAGTTCTTCCAAGGGCGCGAGATCGACGGCAAGACCGTCTACGGTGCGTCCATCTTCACGGAACGCGGGTCGGAAGGCATCACCATGGGCGCGACCGGCGCGCTTTACGCTTGGGGCTTCAAATATGAAAACAGCCCCGGCAGCTATGATATGGCAGGTGCCGTGAACTCGCCCGAGGCGGTCGAGGCGCTGGAATTCTACAAGGAACTCTACAAGACCGGCACGCCTCCGGGCTATGACAACGCCTATATGGAACAGTCGCTCGACGCCTTCAAATCTGGGCAGGTGGCGATGGCGATGAACTGGTTCGCCTTCTTCCCCGGCCTTTATGCCGATCCCAACACCGGGGGCGACAAGATCGACTTCTTCGTGAACCCCGCACAGAACGTCGCGGCCTCCACGCTGGGCGGTCAGGGTATCTCGGTTGTCGCCAATACCGACAACATGGATGGTGCGCTGGCCTATATCAAATGGTTCGCCAATCCGGATGTGCAAAAGAAATGGTGGTCGATGGGCGGCTATTCCTGCCACAAGGCCGTGCTGGATGACCCGAACTTCGTAAACACCGCCCCCTTCGCGGGTGACTTCCTTCAAGCCATGGGTGGGGTGCAGGACTTCTGGCAGGAACCGGCCTATGCCCAGCTTCTGTTGGCCATGCAGGAACGGCTCCACAACTACATCGTGGCCGATCAGGGCACCGCGCAAGAGGCGCTCGATGGCCTGATCGCGGATTGGACCGAAGTCTTCGAAGACGAAGGCAAGCTCTGATCCGATCCCGGTTCCCGCCCCGGTGCCGGGGCGGGGCCCATCCCAGATCAACCGCACCCCCCTTTCCGCACGGGAAGGGGGCAGGGTGAGGGGGCCACCGCCCCCTCCCGCCCCTACGGGACCATGCCATGACCGACCCGATCACCGCCGCCGCCCGCGCCACGCCCGCGCCCGTCGCCCGTCGCATCCGCGGGCTGTCCGACCGTGCCATCGCGTGGCTGTTCGTGGCCCCCACGATCTTTCTTCTGCTGGCGATCAACATCTTCCCGCTGATCTGGACGATCCGGCTCTCCTTCACCAATTACGCCGCCAACCGCCCCAACCGCGAGGTGGAATGGGTCGGCCTGCGCAATTACGAACGCATCCTCACCGATGACGGCATCTGGGCCAATATGCAGACCACGGCCCATTTCCTGCTCTGGACGCTGTTCTTTCAGGTGGTCATCGGCTTCACCCTTGCCTGGCTCATCAACCGCAAATTCAAAGGCAACGATCTGCTCACGACACTGATCGTGCTGCCCATGATGCTCTCGCCCGCCGTGGTGGGGAATTTCTGGACCTTCCTCTACCAACCGCAAATCGGTCTGGTGAACTATGTCGTCGAACTTGTGACGGGCATCCCCGCCTCGTCCTTCTCCATGCTCGGCCCCGGCGGCTATGCCCCTTGGTCCATCATCATCGTCGACACATGGATGTGGACGCCCTTCGTCATGCTCATCTGCCTCGCGGGCCTGCGCTCCATCCCCGATTACATCTACGAGGCGGCGGAAATCGACCGCGCCTCCAAATGGCGGCAATTCTGGACGATCACCGTCCCCATGGTGCTGCCCTTCCTGATGCTCGCCGTCCTCTTCCGGGGGATCGAGAATTTCAAGATGTTCGACATGGTGGTCCTGCTCACGGGCGGGGGCCCCGGCAACGAAACCCTCCTCGCCTCTATCGACCTGAAACGCGAAGCCTTTGAAAAATGGCGCACCGGCTATTCCTCGGCCTATGCCATCATCCTCTTCGTCACGGTCTTCGGCCTTGCCTCCATCTATGTGAAGGCCCTGAACAAGGTTAAGGAAAGATGACCGCCTATTCCGTCACCGAACCCACCGGACGGTCGAAATTCGTCGCCGCCTGCCTTGTCACGCTCTACACGATCGTGACGCTGCTCCCCTTGGTCTGGATCATCTCTACCGGCTTCAAATCCGGGCCGGACAGCATCTCCTACCCGCCCAAGGTTGTGTTCGAACCTTCGCTCGAAGGTTATGTGAACCTCTTCACCACCCGCACCCGTGTCGCGGCCGAGGAATTCCAGAACCTCCCCCCGCCCGATACATGGTATGATCAGATCGTCCGCGACCAAGGCATGGTCATTGCGGGGCCGTCGCGCTTTGGCGAACGGTTCCTCAACTCTGTCATCATCGGCTTTGGTTCAACCTTCCTGTCGATCTTCCTTGGCACATTGGCCGCCTATGCCTTCTCGCGCTTCAAGGTGCCGCTGAAGGATGACCTTCTCTTCTTCATCCTTTCGACCCGGATGATGCCCCCCATCGCGGTCGCCATCCCCATCTACCTGATGTATCGCGAACTGGGCCTGTCGGACACGCATCTGGGCATGATCCTGCTTTACACGGCGGTGAACATTTCCCTCGCTGTTTGGCTGCTGAAAGGCTTCATCGACGAAATCCCCCGCGAATACGAAGAGGCCGCGCTGATCGACGGCTACACGCGGTTTCAGGCTTTCCGCAAAGTGGTCCTCCCTCAGGCCGCCACGGGCATCGCCTCCACCGCCATCTTCTGCCTGATCTTTGCGTGGAACGAATATGCCTTTGCGGTCCTCCTCACCTCTGGCACCGCCCAGACCGCGCCGCCCTTCATCCCCACGATCATCGGCGTGGGCGGGCAGGACTGGCCTGCCGTCGCCGCCGGGGCCACGATCTTCCTCTTGCCCGTGATGATCTTCACCATCCTTCTGCGCAAACACCTCCTGCGCGGCATCACCTTCGGAGCGGTGCGCAAATGATGTCCTTCCTCTCCGGCCTTCTGCGCCTGCGCCGCCGCCCGTGGGAGATGCTCGCCACGATCCTGATCGGCCTTGGCGTCTTCATGCTGATGCAGCCCTTCGCGCTGGCGCTCTTTACCTGGAGCTTCCTCGTCACCCTTCTCGGCACGGTGATGTTCATCATCGTCTCGCATTTCCCGGACTAGGCCCGATGCTGGAAAAGCTCTCCCCGATCCTTCCCGCCCGCGACATCGCCAAGACCAAAGCTTTCTGGTCCCGCCTTGGCTTCGAAACCGTCTATGCCGATGCCGAATACCTGTTGATGAAACGCGACGGGGCCGAGGTGCATTTCTTCCACCACGCCGCGCTCGACCCGGCAAAGAACGACCACGGCGCCTACCTGCGCCCGGCCAACGTTAACGCGCTCGACGCCGAATGGGCCGCCCTTGGCCTGCCCGCCACGGGCATCCCGCGCCTGATGCGCGCCGAAGACAAACCTTGGGGCATGCGCGAACTTGCCCTCATCGACCTTAACGGCAGCCTCATCCGCGCCGGACAGGAGCTTCCCCTTGGCTGAGATCGTCATCCGCAACCTGCGCAAGGAATTCGGCAGCTTCACCGCTGTCCAGCAATCCTCCTTCACCATCGCCGATGGCGAGTTTTTCATGCTGCTCGGCCCCTCCGGCTGCGGCAAGACCACCACGCTGCGCATGATCGCGGGCCTTGAACTGCCGACCTCGGGCGAGATCCTCATCGACGGCGAAGATGTCAGCCAAAAGCCCGCCTCGCAGCGCGACATCGCCATGGTCTTTCAGATGTTCGCCCTCTACCCGCATATGAATGTGCGGAAAAACATCGCCTATCCACTCGTCAGCCAAGGCGTCGCGAAGGATGAGGTGAAGCGGCGGGTCGAGGAAGTTGCCCGCATCCTGCGCATCGAACACCTGCTCGACAAAGGCGTGGGCGGCCTTTCGGGCGGCGACCGTCAGCGCGTGGCGCTGGGCCGCGCCATCGTCCGCCGCCCCAAGGCCTTCATGATGGACGAACCCTTGGGCGCGCTCGACGCCGAATTCCGCGAATTGATGGCGGAAGAGCTTCGCGCCCTTCACGACCGGATGGGCGCCACCACCGTCTATGTCACCCATGATCAGCTTGAGGCGATGCAAATGGGCGACAAGATCGTCGTGATGAACCATGGCGTCGTCGAACAATTCGGCACGCCACAGGATATCTATGACCACCCCGCCACGCTCTTCGTGGCCGATTTCATCGGCAGCCCAGCGATGAATTTCCTGCGCTTCGAAGGGGCCTTCCGTGCAGGCGACACCTCCATCATGTTGGGCGGCGTCCCCATAGAAACCCCTGAACTTCAGGCCGAGGCCGCGCCGCGCCCCCTTGTTCTTGGCGTGCGCCCCGAACATGTGACGCTCACCGATGACGCCCCCTATCGCGGCCGGGTGGAGGCGACGGAATATCTCGGTACCACCCAGATCGTGACGCTCTCCACCGCCCATGGTTCCGTTAAGGCCCGCATCCCCTCTGGCCATGTCGCCCGACCCGGCGAAACAGTGGGCCTCTCCTTCACCGCGCGCAGCCTGTCGGTCTTTGATGCCGCCACGGGCCGCGCCTTCCGCACAGCGGCGAATGCGGGGGTGCATCATGGCTGACGTCGTCCTTTCCGGCCTGACCAAATCCTACGGCACGACGCGCGCGCTGACCGATATGACGATGACCATCGAGGATGGCTCTTTCGTCGTCCTCCTTGGCCCCACCGGGGCAGGCAAGACCACCACGCTCCGCCTGATCGCGGGCCTCGACCGCCCCGATCAAGGCGATATCCGCATCGAAGGCCGCTCGGTGCTTTCCGACACACCCGCCCAACGCGACGTGGCGATGGTGTTCCAGCAATATTCGCTCTACCCCCACCTCACGGTGCGCGAAAACCTCGCCTTCCCGCTGCGTTCCCCGGTTCTGAACTGGTCCGAACCCGACATCGCCCGCAAGATCGGCGAAGTGGCCGAGGTGCTGCGCATCTCCCACAAGCTCGACAACAAGGCGACGCAGCTTTCGGGGGGCGAGATGCAGCGCGTCTCCATCGGCCGCGCCCTTGTCCGCAGCCCGCGCATCTATCTGATGGATGAACCGCTTTCCTCGCTTGATGCCAAACTCCGTGCCGATCTTCGGATCGAACTTAAACGCATCCATGCCGAACTGGGCGCGACCTTCCTCTATGTCACCCATGACCAGATCGAGGCGATGACCATGGCCTCGCATGTCGGTGTGCTGGATCAGGGCAGGCTCGTGCAATTCGGCACGCCCCGCGACATCTATGAAAACCCCATCAGCACCTATGTCGCCAGCCGCCTAGGTCAGCCCCGCATCAACCTTCTGCCCGCCGATGCCTTTGGCGCGGCCAAGCCCGGCGCGGCGCAGATCGGCCTTAGGCCCGAACATGTCCATATGGGCGAAGGCCAAGCCGCCACCGTCCGCCGCGTGGAACATCTGGGCGACCAGACGCGCCTGCATCTGACCATGAGCGGGCATGAGATCATCACGCTGGCCGATCCCCACACCACCCTCGCCCCCGGCGATGCCGTGGCGATCCGCCCCGAAACCCCGCTCTGGTTCGATGCCAGCGGCAACCGCATCTGACGGAAGGAGACCGCGATGAAGCAGTTCATGAACAGCAAGGAAACGCTGGTCACCGAGGCGCTCGATGGCCTGATCCGCGCCTCCAACGGGCGGCTGGCGCGTCTCGACGGCTATCCGCATATCAAAGTGGCCCTCCGCGCCGATTGGGACCGCTCGAAGGTCGCCCTCGTCTCGGGTGGCGGGTCCGGGCATGAACCCAGCCATGCGGGCTTCGTCGGGCAGGGGATGCTGACGGCGGCCGTCTGCGGCGATGTCTTCGCCTCGCCTTCCGTCGATGCCGTTCTGGCCGGGATCTTGGCCGTCACGGGCAAGGCGGGCTGCCTGCTGATCGTCAAGAATTACACCGGCGACCGGCTCAATTTCGGCCTCGCCGCGGAACGGGCGCGGGCCTTCGGCCTCAAGGTCTCCATGGTCATCGTCGATGACGACGTGGCGCTCCCCGATCTGCCGCAGGCGCGCGGCGTGGCGGGCACGCTATTCGTCCACAAGATCGCGGGCGCCATGGCCGAAGCCGGGGCCGATCTCGATACGATCACCGCCGCCGCCCATCGCATCATCGGCGGGGCCATCTCTATCGGCATGTCGCTCGACACCTGCACCGTGCCCGGATCGCCCAAGGAAGACCGCATCGGCGCGGGCAAGGCCGAACTTGGCCTTGGCATCCATGGCGAGGCGGGGGTGGAACAGGTCGATTTCTCCGGTGCCCGCGCCGCCATGGCCATGGTGGTGGATCGGCTTCTGCCGCATGTGGGGCAGGGGGAACATGCGGCCCTTCTAAACAACCTCGGGGCCACGACGCCGCTTGAAATGTCGGTTCTGGCCGAAGAACTCGCCCGCTCCCCCTTGGGCGACCGTGTCAAATGGCTGATCGGCCCCGCGCCGCTGATGACGTCGCTCGACATGCATGGCTTTTCCGTCTCGCTCCTGCCCGTGACGGGGCAAGAGGTCGCGCATCTCGCCGCCCCCGTCGCGCCGCCGGCATGGCCGGGCCTCTCCACCCTTGCCCCCATCGCGCTGCGGCCCTTGCCCGATGGTCTGGCCCCGATCCAGCCCGTGCCCTCGGCCCATCCCGCACACCGCGCGCTGCTGGATCGCTGCTGCGCCGCGCTCATCGCCTGCGAGAAGGACCTGAACGCGCTTGATGCCAAATCCGGCGATGGCGACACCGGCTCCACCCTCGCCGGGGCCGCCCGCGCGCTGCAATCCGCGCTGGATCGCCTGCCGCTCGCCGATGCAACACAGCTTTACCGCGCCATCGGAATGGAACTGTCACAGACCATGGGCGGATCGTCCGGCGTGCTGCTTGCCATCTTCTTCGCCGCCGCAGGCGATGCCTCGGCCAGCGGGCGTGACTGGATCGGCGCGCTCTCGGCTGGCCTTGACCGGGTGATGCAGGTGGGCGGCGCCGCGCCGGGGCACCGCACAATGATCGACGCGCTGGCCCCCGCCCTCGCCGCCTTGCCACAAGGCATAGAAGCCGCCGCCACCGCCGCCCGCGCCGGGGCCGATGCGACGGCAGGCATGACCCGCGCCAAGGCGGGCCGCGCCTCCTATCTGACCGCAGACAAGCTCGCAGGCTTCAACGACCCCGGCGCCGAAGGCGTGGCGCGTCTTTTCGAGACGCTGGCCAAAGCCTGACGCGGCAAGAACCCCTTGCCCTGAAAGGCAAGGGGTTCCCAGCGCGACAGGCCGCTAAAGCCGCACCACCACCCCCTCATCCGCCGCCCGGATCGCCGCCAGCACCAGCTCCAGCGTGCCAAGGTTATGCGCCCCCGACGGCTCCATTCCCCCGCGCCCCTCCAGCGCTGCCACCGCCTGCCGCTGAAAGGCCAGAACCGACTCCTGGATCAAATGCCAAGGCCGCGCGCCCCATGTGGGGCAATCCGGCTCCACCGCCCGCGCCTCGACCCTATCGCCGCGATGCAGCCGCAGGCGGAAGCCTTCCGCCACCTCGATCGTTCCCGCATCCCCCTCCACCACCAGCAGGCTTTGCGGAAACGGGTCCGGCGACAGCTGCGAATGAAAGGAGCATTCGACCGAACTCACCGCCCCTGACCCATGCCGCAGCAGCGCCTGAAAGGCGTCGAACCCCGCCACTCGCGGGTTGCGCCGCTGCACTTCGCAGGACAGCCGCTCTACATCCCCCATCAGATGCCGCACCATGTCAAAAAGATGCAGCCCGATATCCGTGAGCGCCAGATCGCGCACCTCGGCCAGATAAGGCTGGTTGGCATAGATGTCATAGCCATGCCGGAACGACAGGCGCAGCCAGCGGGGCGCGCCGATTGCCCCCTGCTCAAGCAGGGCCTTCACCTCGCGGATCGGCCGCTGCCAGCGGAAATTCTCATGCACCGCCAGTATCGCACCCGTCGCCGCACAGGCCGCCACCATGGCGCGGGCATCCTCCATCGTCTCGGCAAAGGGTTTCTGACAGATCACCAGCCGCGCCTGCCCTGCCGCCAATTCCACCAGGGCGCGATGCGACCCCACCGTTGTCGCGATGTCCACGAAATCCGGGCGCAGCTCTGCCAGCAGTGCCTCCGCATCCACCCCCCAATGCGGAATGCCGAAATCCCGCGCATAGGCACGGGCCTTCTCGGCGTCGCGGTCACAGACGGCCACGATCTCCACCCCCGGAAGATCGGCCCAAGCCGCCATATGGTTGCGCGCGAAGAATCCGCAGCCGATCAGCACCCCCCGAAACGCCATGCCCCGTCCTCCCCTGTTCCCAAACCGTGCCGGGGCGGTCAGGTCCGGCCAAAGGCCGGCTGACCGCCCAAGGCGCTCAGGCCCCATCCTCGATCACCACACTGGCCGGGGCCAGAATCCCTGCGCCAAAAGGATTCTCCCGCGCCTCAACCGTCAGATTTGCGATCAGCCGGCCCTTGGCCGACCTGATCGCCACCACCGGCCCCGTCTCCACCGGCCCCGTCTCCACCGGCCCCGTCTCCACCTCCACCGGCTCCCCCGCCCGCGCGGCCGCCCAAGCCACCACCCGCGCCAGATCGCCACTTGCCCCCAACGGCCCGTCCGCCATCGCCAGCGCCAGCGATGCCACCCCCTCCACCGCCGCCCCGGCCAGCACCCCCACCGCAAAGGCCGCATCGAAGCCCGTCCCCTGCCGCGGATCGTCCTGCACCATGGCCAACCGCTCCCGCCCCGGATTGGGCAGGCAGGCTGCGGCATAGGGGTTGGATCGCATCCCGATGCTGAACAGCCCCAGATGCAAAGGCCGCCCCCCCGCCAAGGCCCGGCCCGATGCGAAAATCTCCGGCAGAGCCTCCAGCGTTTCCAGAACGCTCAGGTCATCGGCTGCATGCACGATGGCCGTACCGCCCCATGTCACATAATCCACAAGGCCCGCATCCGGGCGGCAGCGATTGAATTCGGTGAAATTCGTCAGCATCCCGCCCCCCACCGCCACGCCGGGAAAGGCCGCCCGCAAAGGCGCGATCAGGTCGATCGGGCGCGGGCCATCGGGCCAAGGCCCCTCGGGCTGATGGCTTTTCAGATAGGGCGCGGGCAGGGCCATCACCCGCTCAGGGCGCAATCCCGCCACCGTCAAGCGCTCGGCAAGGCCGCGCAAGACCACCTCTGGGTCATCCCCCTCGGCCAGCACGATCTCCAGCGCATCCGCCCTCCCGCCCGCCAGCCCGGCCAGCACAGCATCCGACACCCCGGCCTCCAGCCGGATCAGTCGCGGCAGATCGGGCAGGTCCGGATGCCGGGGCAGGGCGGTCAGCCCCGGCTCCACCGCCATCTCCACGACGGGCAGGCGGGCACGGCGCGCAGCGACCTGTGCCGCCGCCCCCTTGGCCCGCCCCGAGAGCGTGATCTCTACCATTTGGCCGACCGGTGCCGTGGGGCCAAGCGTGAAGGGCAAGGGCAGGCGCAAGGGACGGCAATAGGTCTTGAAACTCGCATCCGACCAGTTCCGCTGATCCTCCATCTCGAAGACTTCGCCCTGCATCGCGATCTCAACCGAGACCCCCTCCACCTCATGCGCCAGTCCCGCGATGTCAAAGACCGGCTGGCTGGGAGAGATCAGCGCAGGCCAGACCGTGGCCTCCTCATCCCCATCCGCATGACGCACCCGCAAGGCCTGCCCCGAAACACCCCGCAGCGGATGCAGCAAGGTGAACCCCGCCCGGTTCACCGCCAGATCGGCCTCCGCCTCCAAACTGACCTCGGCCCTGATCCGCGCCGCGCCATCCTCTGCGGTCACTTCCACCCGAAACACGCCGGTAAAGCCCGCCTCCCTTCCCCGAAAGCGATGAAGATAGCGGATGCGCCCCGCCTCCTCCTCCAGCCGCTCTTCCAACGTTTCGGTCGGATGGGTGCCCCAATTCGGATCGCGCACCGGATAGGACAGGCGGCGCAGCACCTCGACCCCGTCAAAGGTGATGGCCCTCAGATCACCTTCCAGGATCGACAGCCGGACCGGCCCCAATGTGACGCTGCGCATCGGTCCCTCCGTCCCATTCCGCAACTCATCATACCAGTTGCGACGGCCATCTCAAGTATTGCCGAAACCTTTCGCCACCGCACGCTGCGTGCCCACAGTTTGCTGCACAAAATACGGCACAAAACAGGGCACAGAGGTTACAGCAGATTTTCCGCCCAGATGGGGGTAAAGCTGACCACGGACCCGGTCACCGGACGATAGTCCCGCCCGTCGCCGATCCGACCAAACAGCATCCGATTGACCCAGTAATGGCCCACGATCACCACCTCGCCGTCCGCTATAGGGGGCAGATCGCGCCAAAAATCCATCACCCGCTCGGTGACTTGGGCAAGGCTTTCGCCACCATCTATAGGGGTCGTTGCATGGGCCTTCCGCAAGCTAAGGGATTGCTTTCCCTTGGGGCGCCCTTCCAGAATGCCGAAATCAATCTCCATCAGGCGCGGATCGGTTCGCAGGGGAAGGCCCGTCGCCTGCGCCAAGGGGGCCGCCGTCTGCACCGCCCGCTGCAAGGGGCTGGCCCAGATCTGCCCGATCCGCCGCCCCGCCAGCGCCCGCGCCACCCCCTCTGCCTGCGCCTCTCCGATGGCCGTCAAGGGCAGGTCCTGTCGCCCCACATAGCAGCGCCCATTCCCTGCCGTCTCGCCATGGCGGGCCAAATGAATCAACACCTTAGCACCCGTTCATAAAGCGCCTCTACCGCCGCCGTCGCGCGCGGCCAGCCGAAGTCGGCGGCCCGTTTCCGCCCCGCCACCACCATTTTCGCCCGCATCTTGGAGCCGGTTTCCGCCATCGCACGGGCCAGTTCCCCTGCATCCTCCACCGCCACCAACCGCGCCGCCCCCCCTGCCACTTCGGGGATTGCGCCCGCGTTGCTCGCAACAACCGGGCAGCCCGCCGCCATCGCCTCGACAATCATCAGGCCGAACCCTTCCCACCGCGAGGGGGCCACCAGCAGGTCAAGCGCCGCATAAACAGTCGCCATGTCTTTGATATGGCCAAGAAAAATGATCCGATCACCAGCCCCCGCCGCAGCCACGCGGGCCTTCAATATCTCGGTCAAGGCGGTATCTTCCGCTGCACCGATCAGGGCGAACTGCCCCAAATGCCCCCGCGCCAGCAAGTCCAGCGCCGCCTCTACGAACAGGTCTTGCCCTTTCTGGCGGCAGATACGCCCCACGCAGCCGATCACCTCGGCCTCGGCGTCCAACCCAAAGGCTGCCCGTGCCTCCGCCTTTGATTGGTTCCCAACTTTCTCGCAGTCGATGCCGTTCGGGATGACCTCAACCCGGTCAATCGCCACCTGCAACCGCGCCGCAACATGCTTTTGCACCGCACCTGAAACGGCCACCAACGCATCCGTCCCCGCCGCCATCCGCCGCTCCAGTGACAGGGCCGAAGACCCCGGAAGCCACTTGTCATCATATTGGTTGTGATAGTGAGAAATGATCCGCAAACCATTGTCACGCAAAAGAAAACCAGCCATTCGTCCGAATATGTTCGGCCTGAAACTGTGGCTATGCATGACGCCGATCTCTTGTTGCATCAGCCAATCGGCCAGTTGCGCCACCGCGTCGATCTTGTCTGCCCCCAGCGCGACATGCACGGTCGCACCAGCCGCTTCGAACTTCTGCCGCAAGGCCCGCGCGGCTTCTGGTTCGGCAGCAGGCTTCAGGCAATAGACATGCGGCGCAAAGCAGTTCGCCCGACCATGGCGCACCAGTCCCAGAACCGCCTCTGGCACACCACCCGTGCCAAGCGAGTTAAGAATATGGGCGACCCGTACCGTCATGCCAGACTCGCTGCCTCTGCCTTTTCCAGGCCGGCAATGACCCTCCGGCTTGGCGTACCGCCCTTGCGGATCAGGTGGCGCAGCCTTTCCAGTTCGGCCTTCGCGCGTGCCGGACGCAGGTTTGCAGGAGGCGATGAAATTCTGGAATATCCCTCAATAACAAACTGTTCCGCGTTGAAGCTGTGATCCAATGCGGCATCCTGCAAGCCGCATAGCAGCGTCGCAAGGTCACGTCCCGCATCGCCCGCCCCGGCCCGGTCAAAGTCAAGCAGGGTCAGGTGATCTGGATCCGTCCCGCGATCCACAAGAACCTGGGCCAGCGATAAATCGCCGTGACAAAGTGACAGATGCTTTTCATTCCCCTTTGGCAAAGCGTCCCATATCCTTTGCAATCTTGGCGCAAGACCCGGGATGGCGGCTTGCAACCACGGCAACGGATCGTTCGGTACATCCACTTCTGGTAGCCCAGCAGGATCACAATCATGCAAGCGCGCGATCAGCGACCCAAGCGCCTCAAGTCGATTTGCGTTGGCAAGTCCGCCCTCAAGCGCCTCGCCTTGGCAGAAGGTAAGGCAATAGCCGATCTGATCGGTTTGAAGCCGGGGGATTGGGATGTACTGGCCAGATGCCGCACGCTCGACCATCCTATGGCGTGAGATAGCTTCGACAAGCCGTTCTTTTTTCTTGAATTTTTGGATAATCGGTTCGCCGCTGCCCGCCATCATCACGGTGGCGCGGCGTCCGGGGATATAGCGCAGGATGCGTGTTGCGGGGTCTGCGAGCGGCTCATCAAGGTGCAAGGCCGGATCGTCTTCCAGATCGAACCAACACAGCTTTTCCGGCCCAAGGCATAGTGTGCGCGCCTGCAATCCCGGCGCTGATCGTAGCGGGGCTTGCACCGTCCATAGGATCTGTTTCAGCCGCAAGACACCATCCCGCAGGCGCGTTTGGATGTCGGTTGATACTGCCGCTCCGGGCTTGCAAAGCAGGGCTTGTGCCGGACGGTCCGCCGCCACAAGGGCATCAGCCTTGGCCAGAAGCGACGCGTTTTCGCAATGGCCGATCAACGCATAGCGCTGCACCAGTGGGGATGGGGCCAGCATCATCATGCCAGCAGGACCTTGCGAATATCCTGCGCGGCCGACGCGCCATCCCGCAGTGCCAGGAATTTTGCGGCATGGATGCGTGCAAGACCGTGAAACCAATGGAAATTGGGGCCTGCTGCCTGCCAAAGAACCTTGCGCGCGGCAATACAAGCCTTGGTCGAGAAGGTCCCGATGACCGATCCAAGGTCCAATCGGGCATCCAGCAGTGCAAGGTCGAAATCAGGATCGCCCCGCTTCATGCTTTCGGTGTCGATCATGGTGACCCGGCTGGATTCAACGAAGAGATGATCAGGTTTCAGGTCGGCATGAAGTGGGACATGGTGCAAGACAGGTGGATTGGCTGCGCAAGACTCGATGATGCGCCGCGCCTGCTGGCCCGCTTCGACATCGGCATCAAGAATAAGGCTGGCCGCCCGGCGGGCAGGGAGCAGATAGTCGTCAAGCGTCATGGCAAGCAGCGCGGGCGCGTCGCAGGACCACAAGACCCGCATCGCCTCATGGCAACGGTTCAAGGTCGTTGTGATCGCCTCGGTATCGCCTTCGACCAGAATATCCTCAAGGCTTTCACCTTGGGCGGCGGCATAGGCGATGATCCCGCGTTCCGCCAAAAGACCCGTGACAGGGGTTAGGCCCAAGATACTGCCCTCGATCTGGCGTTCCAGTCTGGAATGAAGATCGGCATGCGCCTGGGCCTGCATGTTGCGCGCGACCTTCACGAAGAAGGGGCGGCCATCATCCGACATCCAGCGAAAGGTTGCCGAAAGACCCGGACGGTAGCGAACAATTTGCGGCAAAGACTGCGCATTGCAACCAAGAAGCCGAGGAGCCAAGTCTCGGCTTTCATTTAGAAAAGTTGCAAGTTCCGGCAGCCTGTGATCCATTGGAAAGGCTTCGAAAGCGGCAGGGATCTTCTCATCGATCCGCAGATGGGGGCGCTTGATCCGCAGATGCAAAAGCTTTTCTCGGCGCAGGAACCAGATCACGCCTTCCCGTCGGGTTTTTCCGATCCCAAGGGCGACATGAAGGGCGGCTCGCAAGCCGGGATGGTGACGCAGGCGCAGCACCTCCACTTCTGCGGCGCCTGTGATGCGCGACAGATCCTCCTGCGACAAAGTCTGAAGGCCGCTTAGAACGGGGTCCTTTGGAAAAGCGGTTCTCATACCTCATCCTCCAGCAGGGCGGAAAGGTTGGCGCGCGGCTCGCCGCTAAAGGCCCAGAGCATGGCCAACCGCAACCGGGCCACGCGTCGCCATACTGCGATGCGTGACAGCTTGATTTGTGGGAAAAGCCGTTCTGCAGCCGTGGCATAGGCGGCGAAGCTGCGGTCTTTTCGCAGCCCGGCAAGATCGAGATGCGCTTGCAGATTGCCCAAATCCATGGCCGGATCGCCGCGCGAAAGCGTGTCGAAATCCAGCAATCCGGCCAAGCCACGAAACAGAAGTATCTGCCCTTCATGCAGGTCGCGGTGGCAGGTCACCGGCTCCATGACAGGCAATTCACGCAGGGCTTTGCGGATCGACAGTAGTTTCGGCTGAATTTTGTGGCCGAGATCGGGGAACACCGTGATGACGCGGTCTTCCCATTGCGACAAAAGCGCGATTTCATCCTCTGCTGTCCAATGCGGCGCGTCGCATCGTGACTGTTGCAGGGCAGACAGCGCCCGCGCTGTCGCATCAATGCCGGAAAACCCACGCAGTCCGCGAAGCTGCATCGGATGGCCGGGCAACGCTGCGTAAAGGGCAAGGCCAAGCGCCCGATCCACACCCAAGGGACGGGGAAGCCTCAGGTCATTATTGTGGGACATGGCCTGCCAGAGCGACTGATGCCGCGCGATGGCCGCCGCTGCGGCTTGCGCAGTGGGGGACCGCAAGCGCGCATAAGCGGTTCCATCGGCGTGGCGGATGCGCAACACGGCCCTCCGGCCAAGCCGATGGGCGACCAATGCGATAGTGAAAGGGCCCTTCAAGCCGATGTCCGTCAGGCAGCGCTCCGCTAGTTCTTTGTCGGATAACAGGCGCAGGCCGGGAAGCTTTGCGTCGGTTCCAGGCCGGCGCAACAAAACCCCGGCCTTTGCATTCCAGCGCAGGCTATCCGGTTGGCCCATGCGCGCCAGACGCTCAGTCTCGGCGTCGCGCCGATCTGCTGCAGCTTGGCCGAACCATTCAAGAATCCAGACCTGACCCTGATGCAGAATTTGCGCATGGGGCGCGCGACCTGATGGAAAATGCATGCGCATCAACTGGATCGGACCGAGGCCGGGCAGCTGCCCGCCGATCATCGCATGGATCAATTCGGTCGGGGGAAGCGTTGGGGTCGGATTGGGCATATGCTGTGTCATGCCTTGCGCTCCAAGACTAGCGGGGGAAAGCCGTCTTCCGCGAACTTGCGATCCACAAGATGCACGATGCGGTCGGCCATGCTGAGTGTCAGGTCGTCATGCGCGATCAGAAGGGTGGTCCGATCCCGGCTGATCATCTTCAAGGTCTGGACAAGTTCGGCAGCCGTCGTGCGATCAAGTCCGGTCAGCGGTTCATCCAGAATGAGGATCGGGGCGTCCCGCAATAAGGCGCGCGCGATTGCAATTCTTTGACGCTGACCACCGGAAAGCGTTTCGCCGCGTTCGCCAAGGACGGTGTCATAGCCTTGGGGAAGGCGGCGGATAAACCTGTCCGCACCCGACGCGCGGGCGGCGGCTGCAATGTCTTCCTCATCGGCATCAAGACGCCCATATGCGATATTTTCGCGGATTGTGGCGGCGAAGAGGGGCGAGTCCTGAAGCACGACGGCGATCTGTTCCCGAAGCGAGTCCAGCGTCAGGTCACGGATATCGGTTCCATCCAGCAAGATGCGGCCGGATTGCGGTTCATAAAACCGCATCAGCAGTTTGGCGACCGAGGATTTTCCCATCCCGCTTGGTCCGACAAGTGCCACGGTTTCCCCTGCACGCAACGTAAGGGTGGCATTCTTCAAGACAGGTTCGCAGCCGGGATAGGCGAAGGTCAGATCTATAATGCTGATCCAGCGACGCAGCGAATGTGCTTTGCGGGCATTCGGCCGATCGGTGATTTCTGGATTAAGGTCAAGGACTTCCAGCAAACGTTCGCCGCTTGCGGTGGCTTTTGCGACCCGGGCTGACATGCTGCTCATGCGCCGGATAGGTTTGTGCAGGGTGGTCAGATAAGCCGTGAAGACCAAAAGATCGCCCGGACTGATCCCCCCGGCCTGAACACGGGTGACGCCATACCACATCACCAGACAGGTGCCGATCGCAAGAACGACCTGAACCAACCTGTCCATCTCTGCCGAGATGCGCGTGGCCATGACACCTGCTTCGGCTGATGACAGGTTTTGTTCAGAAAAGCGGGCCTCTTCATATGCTTCGTTGGCAAAGCCCTTGACCAGAGAGATGCCTGAAATGCCTTCAGTCATGACAACGGCGATACGCCCCTCGCCGCGCCTTTGGTGGCGTGCGGCATCCTTGATGCGGCCACCATAGCGGTGGGTCAGAAAGGCAAGTGCGGGAAGAATAGCCATGGCGGCAAGGGTCAGTCGCCAATCCATCAGTGCCATGATCAGGACGGTCCCGATCAGAACAAGGCTGCGCGCTGCAAAAAGAACGCCGGCCTCGATCAGCAAATCGCGCATCATCCGCACGTCGCTGGTAAGGCGTGACACAATCTCGGCCGTTGATACGCTGTCGTGGAAGGAATGCGACAGACGTTGCACATGACGGTACAGATCGAGCCGGATATCGGCGACGACCCTTTGTCCTACCCCGGCGATCAAAGTTGATTGGACATAGCCTGCCAGACCGCCCAGCACGGCGATCCCAAGAATGGCTATACAGCAGAGCCATAGCAAAGATTGCCCCGACCCAACCCAAGAGAGGACTTGGGTCATCACGAAATCCGGCTGTTCCTGCGGAATGAGAATGCCATCAAAGACAATCTTCACAGGCCAAGGGCGGATGATCTCGGCCAAGGCCACAAAGCACATGGCAAGAAAGCCCAAGGCAAGCTTGGTCCGATAGGGCCGCGCGTGGGGTGACAGTCGGCGCAGCAGCCGCCAGATGGTGGCGGGGTGCAACTTGCGATTCTTGCTCATGCGGCCTGCGCCTTTGGCAGAAGGTCAAGGATGCGGCGGGCATTCGCGCGCCAATCGTGATGGCTGGCCTGATGCGCTGCCTTGTGGCGCAAGTGGCAGGAGAGGTCGGGGTCAGTCGCCACTTTTTGCAACCCATCCGCCAAGGCCACAGCATCGCCGGGCCGAACCAGCAATCCGCTGCCGTCTTGCCCCAAAAGATCTGCGGTCTGGCCAATACGGCTTGCCACGATGGCACGCCCCATCGCGAGGTATTCAAAGAGTTTCAGGGGCGAAAAGTAGTTGTTGACCATTGCCGGGTAGGGGGCGGCAGCCACATCCATGCGCGCAATGAGGCCCGGAAGGTCCTGATGCGCTACCCATCCGGTGAACGTAACTGATCCGGTCAACCCAAGTCCCTCAGCTCGTTGCATGAGGGTGTCGCGTTCCGGCCCATCACCGACGATTAGAAGATGCGCTGGAAGGCGATCCCGTACCAGGGCAAAGGCGTCAAGCAGCACCTCCGTGCCATGCCATGCCTTCAGAGATCCGGTGAAGCCCACAACGAAGTCGGTATCGGCAATTCCCGGAACGCGGGCGGCCGCAACTGCCGGGTGGAAGAGAGACGTGTCAACGGCATTCCCGATCACATGCACCTTCGACCGTGCCGCCCCGCGCGATTGGGCATAGTCGGCGACCCCCCGAGAAACGACGACAAGTGCGGCTGCCTTTGAAAAGACCTCTGACTCGATCGCACGGGCCTCGTCGCGCAGCACGAATTTGCGAAATAGCGCCTGTTCTTCGACCAGCGGCGCATTGACCTCGATCACGGCGGGCAGCCCAAGCCGCTGCCCCGCGCGGACGCCCGCCGCCGACCATAGCGCGTAACGTTCGTAGATAAGGTCGAAAGGATGGTCGCGGTGACGCTGTTCAAAAAGCCGTTGCATTGCTGCGGCAAGCTCGATCAGGCGGCGTTCCTTTGCCTCACGGTCAGCGGCGGTCGGAAAGTCGGGGCCAAGGGCGATCACGGGAAATTCGGCCGCGTCCGTTCCGGCTTCGGCGCAAAACACCTCTACCTCGTGGCCTTCGTCCCGAAAGGCCTTGATCATGGCGCGAACATGGACCGACCCGCCCTTTTGACCAAAGACAGGAATGCCGCCATCGGCGCAAAGATAGGCAATGCGCATCACGCGGCCCCCCTGATCTGTCGCCCGTAGGCCTTATGGAAAAGCCCCGCTAACGCCGCGCTGCTGGCCCTAAGGTCGAACTGCGCTTCGGCCCGCAGGCGACCAGCTTGTCCCATCAAGATTGCCCGCGCGGGGTCACGGATCAGGCTTTGCAGGGCCTCTGCCAATGCGGCGGGGTCACCGGGTGAAACGAGGTGACCCGTCTTGCCCTCCGCGACGATCTCCGGGCCACCAGTGACGGTCGTGGTCACCACAGGCAGACCTTTCGCCATCGCTTCAAGAAGGACCGTCGGCAATCCATCGCGATCCCCATCCGGCGTGACGATGCACGGGAGGGTAACAAGACTTGCCTCTTCAAGAATATGGGTCAGTGTTTCTTGCGGCATCGGACCCAGAAGTTGAACGCGCTCATCAAGGCCAAGCTTCGTGATCTGCTCTGTCAACGCACCATGAAGTGGGCCGTCGCCGATGATGCGGCAGTCGAAATCCGTGCCCCTTTCGGCCAAGCTTGCGCAGGCGTCGATCAGGTCGCGAAAACCCTTCTTTTCGACCAGACGCCCTACGGCGAGGATGCGTCCCGGTTTGCGTCTCGCGGGTCCGGCAGGCCGGAAGGACGAAAGGTCAATTCCATTATAGATCCGATGAATGCGGGTTTCTGCTTCGGGACAAAGCGTCGTCAAATGGCGCAAGTTGAAGTCAGACACGGTCACCGTGAAAGCTGCAGCAATAAGCTTTGTCCTGCGCTTGGCTGTATCGGTTTCTGGGTCTACGTAATCATGATAGATATCCCGCGCATGCGCTGTCAGCGAAAACGGCAGGCCTGCACTGCGCGCGGCAAGAAGGGCCACCGTCGTCGCATCCGACGCGAAATGTGCATGCAGGTGGTGAAGTCCCCGCGCCCGTGCCAGCTCTGCCACCCGTTCTGCCTTTGCGATCAGCCGGGACGCTGCGGCGGCAGTCGTTCCCGCGAAGAGTGCCGCATCCTCATCATCGGGCGTCATCATAGGGCCCGATGTATCGGCTAGGCGGGTAATCCGGGCTTTTAGCTTGGCAAGCCCTGCGTGGCGGGGTTCATCGGGCGGGTCAAGAAGCGAAAACACCTCAACCGTGATGCCCCTTGCTTCAAGGGCCAGCACTTCGTTCAGGATGAAGGTTTCAGAAAATCGCGGAAAGCGTTTGACGACATATCCGACCCGTAAGTTGCGATCATCCATGCGACACCTGCAAACTCTGTTCAGTCTCTTTCGGTGCGCGCTGCTTCAGCAGTGCGGCGATATGAACCGCCGCCCGTGTGGCCCCGTCGAATGCCAGAGAAAGTTGCGCGGGACGTATGGATGGCGATGCGCTGGTCCCGCTTAGGTGAAGCGACAAGGCCTTGGGTGTGAGGTCGGGCCGTTCAATGACCTGAGCAAGCCCAAGAGAGCGCAGCCGTTCCGCACGGATGCGCTGCTCGGATGAAGGTCCGACACGTGGCACGACGAGGGCAGGCACACCTATGGCGAGGGCCTCGGTCACAGAGTTGTAGCCGCCCATCGTCACGAAAAGGTCGCTCGCCGCGATGCGGGCTGGCATGTCGTTGACCTGATCAAGGAAGGTCACATCCAGTTCCGCCGCGCGTATATGCAGCCTTTCGCGAAGTTCGTTGTCCATCAAGGGACCAGCGATCAACGTAAGCTCGGGGCGGTAACGGCGTGGCAGCAGGGCCTGTGCCTCAAGCGCTGTAGCAAGCAGGAGGAATGCATCCCGACCCCCACCGCCCGAAACGAGAACACGGCGCGGTCCTTTTTCGCGGCGCTGCATGCGCCGGGCCTGCACTGTTGTGACCGCGCCGCAATATTGCACATGGCCCGGACGTAGAGCATCAAGTCCATAGGCTCGGCTGGATGGGTAGAAATCGGCATTCCCATAGATCAGGACATCGTCATAAAGCCCCGCGATCACTTTATCCGTTCCGGTTTCGCACCATCGGCTGCGTGTTCGTTCCGGCTCATCTAGGATGTCTCGTAGGCCAAGGATTGTCTGCGTTCCATGCATTTCCCTCAGGCGGCGCAGAGGGGTCATAAGTTCGTTCCAAACACCTGTCGGTTCGTGGTCGACAAGAAAGATGTCCGGCTTGAAGGTATCTGCGACCTGCTGAAGTATCCCTGCTCGCATCGCGCTTGCGGTTTCCGCATCGATGCGCAGGCTGCCCGACTGCCAGCGATCCCGGCCCAGCTTGGCCAGAGAGGGCAGTTTGATGTAGTCGATCCCCGGCTTTGGCGCAAAAATCATACCCGCCGGGCAGCCCACCAACATCAGAACCGAAAGGCCGGGGACGCGGGCCACCAGTTCTTCGGCAATCGCGCTGTTGCGGCGCATATGTCCCAGCCCGATTGTGTCATGCGAATACATCATCACCGACGGACCGGGGCGTCGCTGACCTTGTGGCAGGTTCTGCGCCAAGAGTGCAGCGACCAATTCGGACAGTCGCGCCATCGCGAAGGGCTTTGACAGGAAAGCCGCCACCGCGATTTCTTCGGCACGCAGGCGGTTTGCCGTGGTATCTTGACCGCTCATGACGATGACCGGGCAATCGCGCAGCCTGTCGATATGCGCAGTCAGCACCTCTAGCCCGTCGCCATCCCCCAAAGAGATATCCGCGATCACGAGGTCGGGCTGCATCCCCGACCCAAGGGCAAGCCGCGCCGCAGAGGCAGAAGGCGCATGCGTCACGGTATGCCCCGCACGGCCCAGCAAGATAGAGATATTTCGGGCGATGATTGGTTCGTCTTCGATAAGAAGGATATCCGACATGTTTGCCCCCGGCGGATCTTGTGCTGGGGGTCATCCTAGGGTGTTGGATCGCTTGCCGCTGCCTGCTCTAGCCGCGCTTTGGGGCAAATCGCCGGGGCAAAATGGGGCAAAAGCCCCATTACCCTCTCTCCGTTCCATCCGACCTGATTTGCGCGCGACGCAAGTTGTGGTTTGGTGCAATCACGATGGACCCAGCGGAGGATGGCATGAGCCTTCTGATCGGCGCCACTAGTCTGCGCGATTCACCGCATCATTTGCGGATGCTCACGATCTTTTTCGTGATCAGTTTCGTTGCAATCTTTTCCACGGCAGTGATCCTGTCGACGGCGCTTTCACGGTACATCATCGACCAGATGATGATGCGCGATGCGATCGTTTCGACGGAATTCCTGAACTCCATTGTCCATGTTGAACAGGCCGCCCCCTATTTCCTTGGCATTACGGACGCGCCAACCCCACCTGACGTAAAGGAATTCGTCTCCCACGTTTCACGTTTGCCGGATGTCTTCCGGGCGAATGTCTATGGTTTTGACGGACATATTCTTTGGTCTAGCGATCCACAGATGGTTGGAAAGAAATTTGATGACAACGAGGAACTCGCCGAGGCGATGGAAGGTCGGTTGGAACCTGAGTTGAGCGTGATCAGTCGCGGCGACAAGGATGAACATGTCGGCTTTCCGGACGGCGTGGACCGCTTTATCGAATATTACATTCCGATCCGGCGCGAAATCACGGGTGAGGTTGTGGGCGCTGTCGAAGTGTATAAGGCACCGGAAAGCCTGCTTGCCTCTATGACCGAAATTCGAAAACTGGCTTGGCTTGGTGCGCTTGCGGCAGGTTGTGCGCTGTTTGGGGGGCTTGCCGTCGTTGTCGCCTATGCCAGCCGCGTCTTGCAGCGGCAGGAAGCCCGTATCGTCGAAACCGAACGTCTCGCCGTGGTAGGAGAGATGGCCTCTGCCGTCGCGCATGGTTTGCGCAATCCGCTTGCGGCCATCCGATCCTGCGCCGAATTGACTATGGAAGACGACATCCCCGATCACAGCCGGGACGCCATCCGCGACATCACCAACCAAGTTGACCGTCTGGAAAGCTGGATTCGCGCCTTCCTGATCCGCAGCCGCAACGACCCCGGCAGCCTTTCCGACCAGGCGCAGATCGATCAGGTGATCCAGCGCTGTTTGGAAAACTTCGAAGCACAGATGCGCAAGCGGGGCATCGTTGCGGTGATGTCGGGAGGAAGGGGCCATCCGATTGCCTTGGCACAACCTTCCGAGCTTGAGCAGGTCCTGAACTCGATCATCTCGAACAGTATCGAGGCCATGCAAAAGGGGGGGAAACTGGGTATTGGCTGGTCCACCCGGCCTGACGGCAAAGTGGCCATCATTATCACCGACACCGGCCCCGGTATCCCGCCAGACATGGTTGGGCGCCTGTTCAAGCCTTTTGAAACTGGCAAGGCGGCGGGGCTTGGCGTTGGTCTCGCGCTGGGCCGTCGCATCGTAGAACGGATGGGGGGCTCCCTCGATCTGAAGAACCGCCCGAGCGAGGGTGTGGAAGTCACCCTCATCCTTCCGGGGCATGCTTGACATGACTGACATTCTGATCATCGAAGACGAGGACGTTCTTGCCCGTTCGATTGTGGGTTTTCTTGAAAGACGCGGTTTTTCGGCGGGATTTGCGATTGACGGACAAAGCGCGGTGGCCCTTTTCCGGCGTGAGAGACCGCGATTGGTGATCCTTGACGTCCGACTTGGGCGCGAGAATGGGCTTGATCTTCTTCCGACCCTGCGAGGGATCAACCCCGAAGCGCAGATTGTTGTGATGACAGGGCATGGCGATGTTGGCATCGCGGTCGAGGCGATGAAGCGGGGTGCACGGGATTTTCTGATGAAACCCGCCCCGCTTGCGATGATCGCCGGGATGGCTGCTGAATTGATCCTTCAGGATAATGCGCGCCCCGTGGATGTAACGGGGGTGGACAGGATCGTTGGGCGATCCTCTGCAGCCATTGACCTGCGTGCCACTCTGCGCCGTCTGGCTTCGGCGGCGGAAGGGCTGCAGCCGCCCGGCGTTCTGCTGAGCGGTCCGCGGGGCAGTGGCAAAACCCTCGCCGCACGGGCCTTGCACGAAACGGTTCAGGACATCCGCGGCAAGATGGAATGCATCGACTGTTCGGTCGGTGAAGGTCAGGTCGAAACAGCCTTGCAGGCCGGGGCGCGGGTTCTGATGCTAAGGCATGTCGATGCTATGGGCGAAGAAGAGCAGGGAAAACTCGTCCGCGCTTTGGAGGCCGATCCGGGACTTTGGGTTATTGCCACCACCGCGCGCAACCTTGGCGCTTTGGAGCGTAAGGGAAATTTCCGTCCCGACCTTCTTTATCGCATACAAGTTGGCTGGGTCGATGTACCCCCGCTTGCAGATCATAGTTCCGATATCCTGCCTCTGGCCGAGGAATTCGCCCGCCGAACCGCGTTCCGCTTTTCGAGAACGCGTCCTCGTCTGACCGGGGAGGCAAGGGTAAAGCTGTTGCAACATGATTGGCCCGGCAATGTCGCGGAACTTGAGAACTGCGTTGAACGCGCCGTCATTCAGTCGAACGACGGCATGATCAGCGCCGGCGATATCAAGATCATCGATCATTCCGAACGTGAAGAAGCGGCCGTGCCCAACCTGACGAAGATGGAGGAAACCGCACTGGTCAAGGCATTGCGGGTCACGGGCGGAAATGTTTCGCGCGCCGCTGAGATGTTGGGAATATCCCGGGACACGCTGCGCTATCGCATGGAGAAATTCGGCATTTCAAGGCGTTAAATCAGATATTCAACCTGATGCAGAAGGGAGGTATCGCCCTTTTCCGCCTGTTTCAGCGCCCTGCGAAAGATTGCAAGTGTCGTGAAATCCCCAAGGCTGAGCAGATCAATGCCGCCTGCCATGGCACGCCATTCCCGAAGGACCGACCGCCGCGCCTGCTCTTGCCGATCTGCCAGCGCCATGTCCGGTGGACCTTGTTGGGTGGCGAGCCAGGCGATCAGATTGCCGAGATCGGCTTCACTTGGGCCAAGGGCAAGATCATCCAGATCAAGAAGCCAGCTAAGACCCTCGGCGTCGCGGATCACCTGCGCCGGGTGGAAATCGCCGTGGCAGAGCCTTTGCATCTCGTTCCTCAGCCGCGGCATGATTTGCCTGATCCGGTTGGTCATCCAGATAGGGGCCAAGGAAAGACGGGGATGGATGCGGGCGAGGGGATCGTAAGGTTGCAGGCTAAGTCCGGGTGGCTTGATCCGATGCAGATTGACCAAGGGCGCGAGTAGGTCGGGCTTTGAAGCAAGAAGTGCCGTCGCAGTGTCGCCATGAATGCGAGGAAAGCACAAGGTCAGGTCGCTCGTCCGGGTCGGAACTGGCGTTGTAATCCCTGCCTCGTGCAGCGCCTTTGCGCGCGCCAAGGCGGCCTCTGCTGCTGCTGCCGAAGAAAAGCGCTTTAGAACAGTGCTTTGCCCGATGGTAACGCGCGCGTTCATCCCGTGGCCAAGATCGCTTGCGCTGCTTGGTCTTCACCGCTCGGCCCCAAGATGACAGGCGGGCGGCGCAGGCGGTGCTGAAGGACCTTGGCGAGCCAAAGGCCGTTTGTCGGGTGGATCGTGCCGTTTGGCGATAGGTGGGGGGCCCAATGGGCGACGCGGTCGTTTTGGTTGTCGATGGAGCGGGGGATGGCGATCAGATGCGCGGGAGTGGAGGTGGTGGCGAGTTCGAGGACGGAATTGTAACCAGCCGTCGAAATCACGGCATCTGCTGTCATGAAGTGTTGGTTGAGGTTGCCGCCGGGGTCAATTGTTCCATCGATTCCAGAGACTTGGCCAAAGGCCTTCGCGCGCGGTCCTATGGCCTGCACCGCATCAAAAGGGACAGGGCAGGCCGCACGTAGTTGGGAAAGAAGAGTCCCAATCCGATCATAGATCTCTGCCGAGGTTTGCGCGGTGCCGCCACCGCCCGTCGCAATAAGCAGCAGGGCGCGCCTTCGGGCGGGCGGCGCTGGCATTTCTGTATTTCGGTAAATCCAACCCACAGAAACAAGGCCTTGGCTGGTTCCATCAGGCATTTGAGGAACCCAGTGATCGGCCGGATTGGCAATCAGGATACGAGTCCAAGGGCAGTGGTGGGGGTGGAAGCGCGAAAGATGCTCGTGCGGAGTTTCTCGCAGAATGAGGATGCGTGCTTTGGCGCGATCCTCCAGTTCCGGCAGGTTCATTGTATCGAGAACGGCTATGAAGGGCGTGGGGCCTGCCGCTGCCGGCATCTGGTCACGCTCTGCTACGGCTATGTGGTCAAAGGCAGAAATATCTTCCTTATCAAGGCCTTGTGGGGCGGCGTTGGTAATCAGTCTGAGGTGGCGGTTGGGGGCGGCGCGGCGCAGGGCGCGGGCGATGGTGGCGCTGCGGCGCAGGTGACCGAGGCCCGATTTCGACGTGGCGAAGAAGACGATCTGGGTAGAGGACACAGCAGAAACCCCGGCTTTTGTTGTGCAGGATGCTGTGCCGCAAACTGTGCAGCAAGTTGTGGCCACAGCCACCCTTGGGGCATTTCGCCCAAGGCCGGGAAAAGGGGGCGATCCTATGTTCGGATCGCCCCCCCAAATCACTCTTCCGGCGGCGCGTTGGCGCGCATCATCCGTTCGATCCGCCGCCGCCGCAATTCATAAAGGATCGCGGCCAGGATCGTGACGCTGATCATCACCACGGCCAGCGCGTTGATGGCAGGTGTGATCCCGGCCCGCACCATGGAGAAGACATAGACGGTCAAGGTATCCGCCCCGCCACGGGTGAACTGGGTGACGTTGTAATTCTCGATCGATTGGAAGAAAGCCACCGCCCCGCCCGCACCGATGGCGGGGTAGAGATGCGGCAGAAGGATGCGCCGCATCACTTGCGCATGGCTGGCCCCCAGATCAAGCGCCGCCTCTTCCAGCCCTGCATCAAAGCTTTGCAGTCGCGCCAGCACCAGAAGCATCACCATGGCAGCGATATAGCTGACTTGACCTAGGACCGAGAGGTGCAGGCCCGCACGGAACAGGAAGAAATCCGTATCCAACGCATTCCCCACCTTCGTCCAGAGCAGCATGGTCGAGATGCCGATCACCACGCCGGGGATGAGGATGGTGGAGATCATCAGCCCATAGACCATGGTGCGCACCCGGCCCGAGATGGAGTTGATCAGGATGGCCGATGCGGTGCCCACGATCACGGCAAGGATGGCCACGGCAGCCGCAACCCAGAGCGTATTGACGAAGGCGAGCATCATTCGGTCGTCGCCTGCCATTTCGCCGAACCATTTCAGGGTCCAGCCCTTCCACGGCACGATGGAAGGAAGGCGCGAGTCGTTGAAGGCTGCCCCCGCCATGACAAGAAGCGGCGCGATCAGGTAGATCAGGAACAGCGTCGCATAGAGATGCGAGAGGCTAAGGCGAAGTCGGTTCATCCTATGCCCCCCTTACTTCGCGATATCCGAGAGCTTTACCTTGAAGGCCCACATCGCGATGGCGACGAAGACCGTGCAGAGGAAAAGCAGCAGGAAGGCATAGGCGCTGGCCGTGTTCCAGTCGAGCGCGTCGTTGAACCACTGGTTGATGGTTTGTGTGAACCATTGCGAAGTGGTGGAGCCAAGGATCGACGGCACCAGCAAGGACCCTGCCGACAACATGAAAACCATGACAGAGCCAGAGGCCACGCCGGGCTTTGCATGGGGCAGGACGATGCGCCAATGGATCTTCCACCACGGCGCGCCAAGGTCTTCTGCCGCCTCGATCTGGTTGGTGTCGAGTGAGGACACGGCATTGTAGACCGGGAACAGCATGAAGAGGACGTAGGTATAGATCAGGCCGATCACCACCGCGTCATAGTCGGTGATCCAACGGACCGGAGAGTCGATCACCCCGATGGCCAGCAAGAGCGAGTTCAGCGGCCCCTTGAAGGCAAGGATGATCCACCATGCAAAGGCGCGCAGCACTTCGGACACCCAGAGGGGCACGAAGATCAGGAGGAGCAGGGTAGGGACGGACCGGGGGTTGGCGATCTTGGCCATGTAATAGGCCATGGGATAGGCGATCAGAAAACAGAGCGTTGTTACGACCACCGAATACCAGATCGTGAGGAAGAAGGTCATCACGTGGACGGGGACCATGAAGGTGATGCCGAAGGGCGAAACCTCCACCTCGCCGCCAAAGACCTTGAGGTAGTTGTCGAAGGAGTACACATCCTTCGGCCCGCCAATCTCTGTCACCGGGAGATAGGGGCGGAAGGAGCTTTCAAAAAGCGTGATGTTGGGGATGATGACGAGGATGGCCAACCAGAAGAAAACAAGAAGGCATATGATCGTCGTCAGGCCCAGACCGTAGCGTCGGATCAGATCCTGCATGGGTCAGCCCCTTGTGTCCGCATCGGGCAGGATGGCGGCGTGGCGGGCATCGAAGCCCATCCAGACCTGCGCGCCCACCTCGGGGATGGCAGAGGAGCCATCGTTGCGAAGTTCCGCCGTCATCTTCATCCCGCTGTCGGTGACGGCGTGGATGGCGATGAAATTGCCTTCGAACGAAACCTCTTCCACCCGGCCATGGATGGCATTTTCAGAGGGCGCGCTTTCACTGATAAGCGTGTGTTCGGGACGGACGTAAAGTTTCACGCCCTTGCCCGTGGCCTTTTCTCCCAGTCTTGCGCGGAACTGGCCGTGCGGGGTGGAGAAACTGGCCAGCCCGTCCGATGTCATCCCGACATCGCCGGAGAAGATGTTGTTCTCGCCCACGAAAGAGGCCACGAAGCCGTTGACCGGGTTGTTATAGATTTCGCGCGGGTCGGCGATCTGCTGAATGCGGCCATGGCTCATGACGCCGACGCGATCGGACATGGCAAGGGCTTCGCCTTGGTCGTGGGTGATGTAGATGAAGGTAACGCCCGTGCGTTTCTGGATGGCGCGCAGTTCGGCGCGCATGTGCTGACGAAGTTTGAGGTCGAGCGCGGAAAGCGGTTCGTCCAGCAGCATGACCTGCGGTTCGACGGCAAGGGCGCGGGCGATGGCGACGCGCTGTTTCTGGCCGCCGGAAAGCTGCGACACCATCTTGTCGGCGGCACCGGGCAGATCGACGAGTTTCAAGAGCTCCTCGGCCTTGGCGCGGCGGGTCGCTTTGTCGACGCCGCGCACCTCAAGCCCGAAGGAGATGTTTTCCCAGATCGGCATAAGGGGGAAAAGCGCGAGGTTCTGGAAGATGAGCGCGGTGGGGCGCTGGTTCGGGCGCTGGCCCTTCATATCCATGCCACCGATGCGGATCACGCCCTTCGTTGGGTCGATGAAACCCGAGATCATGCGGAGGATCGTGGTCTTGCCGCAGCCCGATGGCCCTAGGAAGGAAAAGAATTCCCCCGGCTTGATCGACACATTGGCATTGTCGACCGCGCGAAAGCTGCCGAAATCGCAGCAGACGTTTTCAAGTTCGATACCGGCGCTCATCGCGCTGTGTTCCCCTGTCGTTGTTCTTTTGGTTGCCCTCAGGCTAGCAGGCTGGACACCGGGCGCAATGTGTATCGCCAGATGGTCGCGCCGCATGGGGCCAGATGGTGTGCAGTGCTGAACAAATGAACACGCCGGGCCATGGGGCCCGGCGTGCGGCGTTGCTGATCCTGCGATCAGGCGGCCTTGTACTTGTCGGCATATTCCGCGCGCTTGGCGAGGAATTCGGCCGACTGGTCGGGCCACCACCACAGTTTCGACAGGGCCTCGTCGTTGAAGGTGCCGTTGTAATAGGCGGCAACATCCGGATCCATGAGTTCCGCCGCGCCCTTGCCGACCGGGTTGGCCGAGAAGGCGGTCGCCCACATGGCCGCGCCTTCGCCGGTGGAGACCCACTTCACGAATTCATGGGCCTGATCGACGTTGGTGGCGTTCTTCATGATCACGAAGCCCTGATGCCAGGCGAAGGCACCTTCCACCGGAGCAAGATAGGCATAGCCGTCATTGCGCAGGTTGAAGCCGGTCGAATCCCAGCACAGGCCGACGGTTGCGCCATTGGCAGTGAAGCCGGCATTGGCCTCATTCTCGCCCGACCACCACTGGACGACGTTGCCCTTGGCCTTCACGGCCTCGGCCAGCGCGATGTCCCAGAGTTCGGCCATGGCGCCCATATCGGTGTAGCTGTCCATCCACGGACGCGGCAGTTTGCCCTGCGCGTCGAGATAGCGGCCCATAGCGGCCAGCGCCGAATGCGGGCGCAGCACGGCCATGTTGTCGGCGCTGAAGAGATCGCCCAGCGAGGGCGGGTTCGACAGCTTGGCATCGGCCGTGTTGACCACAAGCGACTCGGTCCCCCAGACAGAGGGGACGTATTTCAGGACGCCGCCCGGACGCGAACGTTCACCCGCCGCGCCATCGGCGAGGCCGGGAAGGTAGTTGTCCATAGCAAGCTTCGATTCATCGAAAGCGCCCAGAAGGCCGTTCGAATCCCAAGCGCCGACGCGGTCAATCGTCGGTTCGATCAGGTCGATGCCGCCAGCTTCCAGCGCGACCTTGGCTTCGCCGAACATCGTGTCCTGATCGGGAAGTTCCTTGAAGTTGACCTTGATGCCGGTCGCGGCTTCGAAGGCCGGGAAGACCTTCTCGGCGAAGGAGGGATAGCCGGCCCAGCCGGTAAAGTTCAGCTCGCCCGAAGAGGCGAGGGCCTTGCGCGACACGATCGCGGGTGCAGCGAGTGCGCCAATACCAAGGGCGGTGCCCTTGAGCAGCGTACGGCGGTCGAGGGTGGAGTAGGATTTGGTCATATAGCTCCCCATTTCTGGCCGCCCGGTTGCACTGTGCAGCGGGCGGAGTGCTGATCGGACTACCCTGCCGATCTTGGCAGTATTGGTGGCACGATTCGCGCGGATATCAAACTGTGTTTTCATGATAGTTGCGTGATGGTCGGGGCGAATTTGAAAAGGTGCGTCATCCTGCCCAAGAGACAGGTCCGAAGAACCGGAAGGATGGGGGCAGGCCGTGTTGAATAGCCTTTTGCCGTTTACCCCTTTTGCGGTGCCTTTCGGCGGGGTGGACTGACACGGACAGTTTGCGCGGGCCAAGGATGAGGCTAGGTTCCGGCCATGTCAGTGAATGCTTTTGTCGAAGAATCGGTTGCCTTGCAGATGGGGGGCTATGCTGGACCCATGGCGCAGGGCGAGGCGGCGCTGTCGCGTGCTTTGCAGCGTTGCAGCGGCATGGGGATCGCCTTTCGGCCTGCCTTGGGGGAAGCCTTTGCGCTGGATGCAGACGGGGTAGGGCTGCGTCGGGTGGAAAGGAAGGCGCTTCCGGTCAAGACGGCGCGCGCCTTGGCCGATCTGTTGGCCTATGCGCCGGATTTTGACTTCATCATCGACATGCAGGACCGCCGCGCCGCGCGCATGGCACCGGATGAGGCGCCAACACCCCCGGTCTTTGCCTTTAACCGTTTGCAAGGGGATTCGCGGCGCATACTGATGCCGTTGGCCATCTATCATGATTTCGGGACGGGCCAGTTTGCAGATGTGGTGCGACCTGACGCGGTGGCGTGGGAAGATAAGGTGCCGCGGGTTGTTTGGCGTGGGATCACGGGCGGGCGTGCTGCGATGGATGCAGCGGGGCTTGTCGAAGGGATGCGCATGAAGATGGCGATGCGCCGCCTGCGCGAAGGCCGGATGACCGAAACGGAACTGCGCGAGGTGCTGGTGGCCTGCCCGCGCTGGGGTCTTTTGGATCGGATGCAGGGCGATCCGCGCTTTGACATGGGCTTTGTCGATGGGGATGGTTACGTCATCGCGCAGACGCCGCTGCATGCGCATCTGGAGCGACCCCGCGTGCCGCAAGTCGAGATGCAGCGCTATCGTTACATCGCGGTGTTGCGGGGGCTTGATGTGGGGTCATCCTTCTATTGGGTGATGAATTCCGGCAGTCTTGGCCTTGTGATGGAGACGCCGTTTGAAACCTTTGCCTCGGCCCATTTCCGGCCGGGGGAGGCCTATCTTCCGTTCCGATTGGATGGATCGGACCTTGGGGAGCGGCTGGACTGGGCCGAGGCGCATCAGAACGAGGTGCGCGCCATGGTGGCGCAGGCCGGGGAAACGGCGGCACTTCTGCTGCGGGCCGATCTGCGGGCCGAGGTTTTGCGCCGGATCGTGGCGCAGGTGGCGGCCTTGCCGCGCTTGGAAGGCTAGGGTCTCTTAGACCAGCCCAAAGAACCGATCCGGCACGATCACAGGAAGACCCTTGTCGGTGGCGCGTGGATCGGTGCTGGCGCGGGGGCGTCCGGCTGGGCTGCCATCCGCCTCGACCGGGAAATGGGTATGGGCAAGGGTCAGCGCTTCGTCCCAAGCGAGGGGGGCATCCGTCATCCCCAGCGCATCAAGGCGCAGGGTTTGATGTTCGACGAAAGAGGAATGCTGTGTCAGCCCGCCGCGCGCGGCAAGGCGTTCTTGGCCGATCCCACTGTCGCAAAGCGCCATGTGGAACAGAAAGAAGTGCTGGCTAAGACGCACATCGCGGTTCAGAAGGCGATGCGCCCCGCCTGCCCAATTGTTCCAGCGCGAGATTACGAAGGGTTTGGAGTAGCGGTCGGCCACGTAACCGTGCCGCCTTTGCCCAAGGATCGGCGCGGCGCGGTCAAGCGGTGCCGTTTCCGTGGCGGCTTGCACCATGTCGACCCCCATGGCGAAGATATAGCCCTGATCCCCGAGTTCCCCGAAAGCATCGGGCCAGTCGAGGCCGCTTGTCGGATCGATCACAACATATTCGTCGACATCGCCCCGGATCACATGGGTGTATTTCTTGCGCAACCTGTTTGCGCGGGCGGAAAGTTCCTTGGCGATCCAGCGGTCGTTGCGGATGCGCTGGCGGGGGGCGCCGGTGACGACTTCGACGCTGATGCCCGTCAGGTCGACATCCGGTTCCCAGTCATCGCCGTCGATGACGACGAAAAGGTTCTGCCGGCCCACGATGGCGCCGTAATGGGCGATCCATTTCGCGAGGAAAAAACTTTCGTGGCGGACATGGGTCAGGGCGCAGGCGAAATCCTTGGCCATTCATTCCTCTTCGGTCAGGTCACCCAGAAACCCTGCGGCGGTGAGCAGCGCCTCGGCTTCGGGTTGGTCAGTGTGGGGGAGACGATCGAGGGCCTGGGCGATCACCTCGGCCGATCCTGACCAGTCGCGCAGAAAGCGCGCGCGGTGGTAGTGCAGAATCTTGGGCGTGAAGGGATCGGGCAAGGTCCGCCCGTTCGAGATTGAGAAATTCGCCGCTTCGTCGATGATCTTATGGGCCAGACCGAAGCGGCGCATCGCTACGGGAAGGGCGATCTGGTCAAGCCAAGGGCGTTTGTTGGCGACGCCGACCTCATGGTCGATTTTGCGGGCGGTATCCAGCCAGAGTTGGCCGAAGGTCTTGCCATCGACCCTATCGGTTTCGCGCTGGGCGATGAACCCTGCGTTGAAATAGGGCGGTGACCGCCGCCGCGCCCCGCGCAAAAGGCGGATGCGATCTTCGGGCATGGGAAGGCCGAAATGGGCATAGACCCGTTCCCAGCGCCCCTCTTCCTTGCCCCAGGATTGGATGCCTTCGGGCACCACCGAAACCTCGCCGTGGGCGGGAAGGTCCGTCGGATCAAGCGGGGCGGCCATGACCATGTCGGTGTCAAGGAACACAGAAATGGCCGCGTCGCGCGGTTGTGCCAGCGCGATGATCTTGTTGCCATGCGGATAGGCCCCGCGCCAAAGGCCCTGAGACGACGGTAGGGGCAGGATCAGGCCGCCCACCGACTTGAACATGGATTGCACGGCGGCAGGGGCCGGATCGGTGCCGATCGGGCGGTAGCCGATGATCATCGAATAGGGGTGATGGCGCCGGATCGACGCGGCAAGAAGCAGCGACTGTGCCTCTAGTCGCGGGCCTTCGACAACGAAGAGGAAAGCGATATCAGGCATGGGTGGCAATCACCGGATAGCGTGTCATGGCTTGACCTTGGCGGGCTTCGATGTCGGCCACGGCTCGGGCGATTTGGTCTTCGCTGGGGGTCTGCCAACGCGTGCCAGCGGGCAGAAAACCCGCCTGCGACAGGGCTTGCCCGACATGCGGAAAGTCGAGAAGCGCATGGGTTTCGCGTTTGACCACGCGGCGCCCGGTCGGAAACCAGAAGTCGCGAATAGCGTCGATCCGCGTGGGGTCGGTGGCGGCAAAATGGCGGAACTGGCGGATGTAGTCGTCGATGTTCTGTGACGGGCCACGGTTCAGGATGGCAACCTGTGCCCCTTCCGGCAACACCATGGCCGCAAGGTGCAGGGCCGATCCATCCAAGGCCACGACGGCGCGCGCCGCACGGTAGCGGGCGAGCTGCACCGTCAGCGGATGTTCCTGCGGATGAAAGACGGTATAGCCCGCCTGTTCCATCTGCGCCTCGATCACGCTTTCCAGAAGGACCGAGCCGCGTTTCGAAGGCAGGCGAGAGCGGGAGATGTAAAGCTTTTCCGGCCCCTCAGGCGGGGCGGCGCGGGAAAGCCTGTCGCGCATGAAGGCACGGTATTCCGGGCGACCTGCCGCCATGTCGCCAATGCCGAACCCCTGCTCGGGGATGACCATTTCATCCACGATCACAGGGGATTGCGGCGCGCGTATCCTGAGCCTTTTCAGGCCCATGGCATGAAATAGCGCGAGATGATCGCGGATCATGCGGTTTTCGTGGCCGAAGCGGAGTTTGGGGTGAAAGAGGATGCCGTCCACGCCCTGAACATGGTCAAGCGCCCAAAGGCGCGCGGTGGATTCGCACAAGAGATGACCGAAATGGCCGTAGAATATCCCGCCAAAGAGCCAGCGGCCCGGCAGATGTTCGGCTGTGGCGGCAGGATCGTGGTCGGGCAGGGTGGTGATCGGTTCGCCCCACCAGCGCCAGCATTCGGCGGCAGGGATCGGTGCGCCTGCACCATCAAAGAGGGCGGCGGCGCGGCGCGCGCCGGGCGGATCGGTCATGCCCCAAGGCACTTGGGTCACGTCCGGGAGTATGTCCAGATCAAGCGGGCGGTCGGGATCGAAGGGGGGGAGGGGGGATGTGTCAGCCATCGCCATCCTCGTCTTCCGGGGGGGTGAAGCTGTCGGGGCGCGGGGCGGTGGCGTGATCAAAGCGGTCGATGCGCGAGATTTGCCGCAAGATCTGGTCCGGGTCGTGCTGGCCGTGCAAGATCACGGTGGACAGGCCTGCGATGATGCTGACGCCATTGCCTTCGCGGGCGAGTACGGGGTCTTCGGGCCAGCCTGCAAGGATAAGCTGGTCTTCGCTGGAAAAGCCCGTGATGTCGGTCACGCCGCCCCATGCGACCGTGTAGGTGACGCCACCACCTGCGCCGCTGATCCGGTTTTCCCCGGGGCCTACGAAGATGCGGTCACGGCCGGGGCCTGAGATAACCTCGTTCCGTCCGGGGCCAGTGTGAATTTCCACGCTGCGGTCGCCTGCGCGAAGCGTATCATTTCCGGGGCCGCCATAGAGTTTTGCAAAGCCGTCGCCTGCCGTGATGACATCATCGCCGGGGCCGCCGTCAAGCGTGTCACGCCCGTTGCCGCCGATCAGCGTGTCATTCCCCGCTCCGCCAAAGAAGGCATGGCGGTCATTGCGGCGCATGGATTGGGCGACAAGGCGGTCATCACCCGCGCCGCCTTCAAAGATCGCGCCCGCATAGACGGGGCCCAGCATCACATCGCCTTGATCTGAGCCGCGCACATGGACGGAGACGCGTTCGGACGCCTCAAATTCGATGGCGCTTTCGGGATGGGCGACGATTCGGAGGACCTTGCCGATTTTGCCATCCGCCTCGTTTCTTGCCGTGACGGTGCCAATGCGGACGCAGTCGATATTTGCGGGCACGCGCAGAACATGGCCGTCGGGTCCGGCCAGATACCAAAGCGTGTCATGCCCGCCATCAGGGCGTTCGACGATCTGGTCGGCGGCGCTGCCATAGGCCCAGTAATTATTGTCAGCTGCGCCCCCGTCCAGCACCACGGTGCCATCCATGGCCATCATGGCATGCAGGCCCGCACCGGGATGTTCCATGCCGCGAAGATCAAGGCCCAGATCGGCGGCTGCCTTGACCAATTCTTGCCTGAGGGCGGGTGTATCGGGGCCGTCGATCAGGTTCGTCGTTTCGCCCGGATCGGCGACCACGTTGTAGACATGTTCTTCGCCATTTGGGTAACGGAAATAGCGCAGGTGATCGAGACCCGCGACCGAAGGGCGGACCGAGAGCGTGCCGAAGACGGCTGTCAGCGGGGATTTGCTGCGGTCATACATGCCGAAAGAGGGGTCGATCAGCGGAAGCAGGCTTTGCCCCGACACCCATTCCTCGGGCGGGGAAAGGCCCGCGATATCGAGCAGCGTCTTGGGCAGGTTATGCAGCGAAACGGGCAGCGCGACCTCAACCCCGCCGGGCATGGCGGCGTGCCAGATCCCCAAGGGAACATGGGCGGCGCTGTCCCACTGACTCATCTTATGAAAGCTGTCATGGGTGCCGAGGTTGAAGCCATTGTCGGAGAGCAGAACAACGGTGGTCTTGGTCCCAAGCGGCGAGGCGCGCAGTGTGTCCATGAAGCGACCGATTTCATGATCGACATGAGAGCAGGCGGCGAAATAGGCGCGCACCACCTGCCGCCATGCGTGATCGCCCGCCTTTTCGGGCGTCCATTGCCCGTTGACGATATAGGCCAGTTCATAGACCGCCATGCCGGGTTGCGGCCCGTTAAAATCATCGGGATGGGCGCTGTCGGGCCAACAGATCGCGTCGGGGTCATAGAGTTGATAGAAGCGGTCGGGGCAGGTCAGGTTGTAATGCGGGTGCTTGAAGCCCAGCTGGATCAGGTGGCGGCGGTTGGGATCGGCGCGACCGATATAGTCGATGGCGTTCTGGGCAACGGCGTGGTCATAGAACGTGTGATCCATTGACCCGTCGTCATTGGGATAGTTCACGCCTGCGATCCCCGGCCCCTTGTCGAGATAGGGATGGACATCCCGGCGACGGCCACGATCGGCGGCCTCAACATCCTCGTGGAATAGGATGCGGCGATAGTCTTCCGGCATCGGCCTGTAATTCGCGTCGGTCTTGCCGGTGGTGAAGGTGCGAAAGCCCGCGCGGCGCAGGTCATAGACCCATGAGGCGGTGGGCGGCAGCACATCGCGCCAGAAGCGGTTGAGGTCTACCAGACCGGTACGGAAGGGGGATAGGCCGGTGGAGATTTCTGCCCGGCAGGGGGCGCAGAGCGGGATAGTGGCATAGGCATTGGCAAAGCGGGTGCCTTCGCGCATCAGCCGGTCGATATTGGGTGTCTGGATCGTCACGCCAAAGGCCGTGCGCCAAGTGAAGATGTCGATCATGTCGTCGATCCAGATCAGGCAGAGATTGCCGTTCTGGATCGTCGTGCGGTCAAAGCCCATGTCGCCCCCTTTCCCTGCGCAGCGTGAGGGCAGCTGAAAGGTCGGGCTGGCCGTCCGTGGGCCAAATGAGGATGTCGAAAAGGTGGAAACTGCCAAGCTTGTTCTTCAGCCCCGGTCGGGCATTCCGGCAGCCGATGTAAAGGTCCGCCGGGCCGCCAATGGCGAGGGGGGCGGTGGCGGCGCTGCGTCCATTCACCGACAGCGCAACATTGCCCGCGCTGAGCGAGATGGCCGCAAGGATCACCCCATCGGGTGACGGTGCGGTCAGGGACAAATCGCTGTCTTTGCGCCCGATGCGCAGGTGGCCATCCTCATGCGCGAGAAAGAGGTAACCGCTGCCATCCTTGGGTTGGATGGAAAGGACCGTGCCTGCTGCCGCCCCCGGCATGGGGCGGAAGAGTGAGGCGCAGGTGACACCGTCCAGATCTGGCAGCGCGTCGGACAGGCAGAGGCCGGAATTGACGCCCGCTTGGAACAGGAGCGCGCCTTCCGTGCTGCGTGCCGTGCCAGTTTCATTGGCGGGGACAGAGGTTGCCGCCTGACCTTCCGTCGATGGCCAAAGATGGAGTGGCGTGGTTTCGGGGGCATGGTCGCAAGACAGCCAGAGCGGCGCTGGCGGGCCAGAGGGGGCCTTTTGTTGCGCCGGGAGCGGTTGCTGTTTGGTGTTGGATGCCGTGGGTGCCTCTAGGGTCGAGACGAGCGCACCATTCGGCAGGCGGCCGGGGAAGTGGATCGGATCAGCCATCACGCCCCCCAGACTGGAAGGATTGCGGGCAGGGCCCAGCGATGTAGGGGCGGACCCCCGGCGGGATCGTCGGCCTTCCAATCATCGCGGATACCGCCGCGATTTGGCGGCAAGCCGGCTGCGCCGGGAGAAGGCTCTGCCCCATGGGCATAGTGAAGCGTCCCGCCTGTGGCGCAGGCATCGGTCAAAAGGATCAGCGCCTTAGGGTCATCCTCGGCAAGGGTGACGGCGGTGATCCGTGCGGTTGTGCCGGTAAGGCGGAACCCCAGCGCCGGGCCGGGAGAAAGGGCGTCAGACAGAACGAGCGGCCCCATGGCCTGCGCCGTGACCCGGATCTGGTTATCCATTGCTTCGGCGAGGAGGAAGGTTGGGCAATGCCAGTCGCGCCGCGCCAGTGCCTCGGTCAGGGCGAAAGCATCCATACGCGCCATGCGGGCGCGGGCGGTATCCGTCGGGCGCCCAAGGGCTGTCTGTTCGAACATATAGCCGGGGGCGGGGATCGTCAGGCGATGGGGGCCGGGTCGCCATGACAGGGTCGCATGGGCGGCAATGGCGGGATGGGTCGTGTCGCGGGCGGTGCCGGCTTCGGCTGTCAAAAGGAAAACTGGGCGGGCGATGTCGCGACGGATCAGCTCTGCCTCAAGCCGCGCCATGAGGGCGCGCAGGCCTTGGGCGAGGGTGGGGGCGTCACATTGGCGATCCTCTGGCCCGAAATCGATGGCGATGGCGGGGACGGAAAGGCGCGTGCCAAGGCTGCGTGCGGCGGCGATGCCGCTGTCGATCGCGGTAAGGAGGTTCGCAAAGGCCAATCCGGTTGGCAGGTCATACACGCTTGTGCTGCCATCGGTTTCGGCGCGGCAAAGATGCAGGGGCAGGGCGCGGCCTTGGGCTAGACGGTCTTGCAGCAGACATTCGGCCAGCAGCGTTTCGCGCGTGGACCAAGGAACCGATTGAAGCTTTGCTGTGGACTGCGCGGTGGCTGTGCCTTCCAACCCTACCGCGCCGATATCATCGCCGGGCGCGACGATGTGTTGGGCGAAAAGGGGCGGGCGCGAGATAAAGCCTGCTCGGCGCTGCCCGCCGATGGCGAAAAGCCCAAGAAGGGGGCCGGGCGCTGCGGCGACGATGTCACCTCCGGCGTGAGAGCGGCGATAGGTGCGGGGGCCAAGGGCGGGGTCGAAACGGGCATCGAAGAAAAGCCAACCGTCCTGATCGCGCAGGTTCCATGCATCGATATCACCCAGGGCGCGCGCATCCTGGCGCGGTGCCGGCAGGGGCAGGCGCTGGCGCAGATCGGCCAGCACCTTATCGGACAGGCGAAGGGTCAGGCCGGTTTCATCCCAAGTGACAACATCGCCGTTTTCGGCCCGGATCAGCACGCCTTCGGAGGGGGCATCCAGGGCGGAAGGCTTGTCTGTGGGCGGCGGGCGACGGGGCATCGGCGCCTCAGATCCAGTCGAGGTTGACGTGGGACGGGTCGTCGCCTTCGCCAAAGGCCTTGCTCAGCGCGCACCATTGGCGGTGCCGCTGAGCCTCGGCCAGATCGGCATCTGCGGGCAATGCCTCCGATAGAGCGGGGCGTGGGCCAAGCAAGGCGCTATTCCTCAAGCGCTTTCGAGGGGTCGACAGCTTCAATTTCGCACATCCGCGCGGCATAGGAATTGGGCAAAGGCGGGTTCCTGCGCCACCATGGTTTGGTGCCGTTGGTGTAAAGATGAACCGATAGGGTGTTGTCGGTGAAATGCCCTTCGACGCGGCCATAGGGATCGTAGAAGACGTCGTTCAATTGGAACGGCACAGGGTAAAGGTAATCGGGCGTCAGCGCCTTGTCGTAATCGCCCGTCTGCTGGGCAAACCATGTAAAGGCCTGCGGGCCAAAGGCAGTGCGTTCGGCGTTGTAGATGCGCACGGCTTGCGGCAGGGAAGAGGGCTGTTTTTCAAGCTTTTTCCTCTGCTGTTTGTTGAACCATGCGGGCGCGTCGGGGAGGTTTTCGTAATAGTCGAGGAGGCGGTCGATCAACTCGCCCTTTGGCGGGATATAGACCACCCCACAATTCAGCGCGCCGCGGAAGCCATGGCCTGCGAAGATGTTCTGCATCTCATCGGGGAAGGGCTTGTGGCAATAGGCGTCGCAATCGATCCAGATCGCGTCGATGGCTTGGATCATCTTGTAGCGGAAGACGTTCGACAGGAAGGATTCCGAGGTCTGCGCCACGATATCCATATCGATCTTCATTATGTCGGTCGCTTTGCGGACCTCGACGCCTTCGGGGACGTTTGTCACGTCATGCGTGCAGTAAAGGATGGTAGGGTGCCCGTTCCTGACATGCGACAGCAGGCAAAGCTGGTTGAGATAGTGCAAACGGTCGCCGATCCAGAGGGATGCCACGGGGCGGCGCTGGGGTACTGACATGATGCCTCACTCTGCCCGATGCGGGCTTCTTCTGGTTTTGGGCAGATTGCCCGAAAGCGCGGGGGCCTGTCCATCCTTTAGGATGTTCCGGCGCGCTTGGCTTTAGGGTGTGGATGCCGGGACACGCCCATAGCCGCGGGTGATCACGGGGTCGAAGCCATATTGCGGCCCATACCAGCCCTGGGCGGCGAGGGCCGTTTCGATCTGGGTCAGATCGGTGTGAAAAGCCTCGATCCAGCGACCTGCGAGGAAAAGCTGTTCGGGCAGAGGGTTCAGATCCGGCAGGGCCGCGATCAGGGCAGCGGGGGGAAGCGTGGCCGTCGCAATATGCAGCGCGTTGGGGCGGTGATCGGCAATCAAGGCGCGCAGCGTGGTGGCTGGATCGTTGCCAAGCGCCGTACGCAAAAGGCGCAGGCGGGGGTTTTCGGCAAGGCCATTACGCTGGGCCAGGCGGGCGATGACGGGATGAAGCCCGCTGTCGCATTCCTGCATAAGAAGCGTGAGGTCGGGGCGCGTTCGGGCCAGATGGGCAGGCAGGAAACCGCAGCCCGCGCCAAGGGTGAGAAGCGTGCCATCCCTTGGCAGAAGATGCGGCATGCGGCGGGCGAGGCCGCGTTCAAACTTGCCCGCCTCGATGATCAGAAGGGTGGGCGGGGTGAAGATGCGCGGGTCCATCGGCACTTCGACTGTATGGTTCGCCTTCCAGTCGAGCGGGATGTCGAGCGTGGCGTCGATTGTCCCCGAAACATAGCTGCCCATGGGCGTGACCGGGGGCTTCGGTTCGGGGGGGGCGGCCTTGCGATCCTCTTTCGCCTTGGCGTTGCGGCGTTTTTCAACGTCTGACATCAAGGCCGCGATCTTTTCCTTGTCGCGCGGTTGCGGCGGTTTGGCGGTGATCTGGGTGATCGGGATGGCAGAGGCCTTTGCCAGATCGGCGACCAGTTGGTGATAGGCCTCGGTCTCTTTCAGCTCGGCAAGGCGGGCCTCTGCACGGGCGAGGGCGGCGTGGTGAAGGCGGTTCAGGACCGGGTCTTCCAGAAGCTGCGCCATGAGGGCATTGCGGCGATCTGTGTAGCGCAGCATGGTGTCATCGCGCACCTCGTTGCGGTCCTGAAGTGCCCAATAATCGGAATTATACTTGTCTTTCTTGTTGTTGACGTTTCCCCGCATCTTGCGGATGGCGTAGCTGTCCACTGATTTCACGGCATAGTGGTTCAGTTGCACCCAGTCATAGCCCACCGTGCGGGTGATCGACCGCCAGCCGCGGAATTTGAAGTAATCCTCCATCTCGCGCCCCGAGCCGTTCAGCCATTTGACGGTGTCGGGAAAGCCCGTTTCGATATGGCGGGTCTTCATCTTGGGGCGGTGGATGCCAAGCTTCCAGTAATCTGGATCGAAGGTGAAGAGGGTTTTGACCCCCCAGCCCTTGTTCCACATCGGTGGGGCGGCATAGAGGTATTGTTCGGTTACGGGTGCGCGTGACCAATCGACCACGCCGCCGGAGCCGAAGATGCGCCAAGTCACGACGATGCCATTGGCGTTTTGATCCTTGGCGGCAGTGATCAGGCCGTCAAGCGTGCCGTCCCCGTGGCGGATCGACAGGAATTCGTCGGCGTCAAAGACCATGACCCAATCAGATTTGCAGACGACGGGTTCTTCCTGTGCATAGTTCAGCGCGCTGGGCTGCGGGCGCAGGCCTTCGGGGATGACATTGCGGCGGTGATGGGCGAGGCCCAACTCCTCCAGCCGGATGAGCATGTCATCCGTGCCGTCCGAACAATCATTGGTGTAGACCACGAGGTCGGTGAAGCCCACGGCAAGGTGATGGGCGACCCATTCGATGACGAAGGGGCCTTCGTCCTTCATCATCGAGACGGCGGTGACCTGCCCATGCGGGCTGATGTGCCGCCGAAGTGAAAAGGGCACGCTGCCCCACAGATCGGAAGCCCCGCGGGGCCGTCTGGGTTTCTGCTGCGCCGCCATTTTCATCCCTGCCCAAGCCCGAACCTTCTACGCCACGCCGCCCCCTGATGCCTCTTTGCCGCAGCGCGCGTCAAGCCACGTGGCACGCGCTGTGGTGGGGTGGACCGGAACCTGTGGCGCTTCTAGCATTGCGGTGCGTGATCGGTGCAGGTGTGCGAGTTTAGGAGTGCGAGTGATGGTTGCGGGTTTGGACAGGACCGTGCAGGCGCAGGTTCTTGACCTCTTGGCGGGGGAGGCGGACCAGAGGAAGCTTGTCTCTGCGCTTCGTTTGCTGGCGAAATGGCGGTCAGATTTGCTGGGCCGCGCGCTGGTTGGACGGTCGGGGGATCGGGTCCTGTCTGGGCCGTTCCGGGGGATGGCCTATCCGGTGCGGGCGTCAGAGGGGGCGCGCAATCCACGACTGATCGGCAGTTATGAGGCGAGCCTTGGGCCGGTGATCGAGGAGATTGTGCAGGCAGGCTACGACCGGGTGATCGATGTCGGGTCGGCAGAGGGATATTACGCGGTGGGATTTGCCCTGCGGATGCCGGGCGCACATGTGATGGCGCGCGACAGCGACGCCAAGGCGCGGGCGGCCTGTGCCGCGCTGGCGGCGGCTAATGGCGTCGCTGCGCGGGTCGATATTGCGGGGGAGGTGGCACATGCCGATTTCGAAGCGCAGATCATGGGGCGCTGTTTGATCCTGTGCGATATCGAGGGGGCAGAGGTCGAATTGCTGAACCCCGAGGTGGCGCCAAGCTTGAGGCGGGCAGACCTGTTGGTCGAAGTGCATTAAGGAATGAGGCCGGGAAGCCTTGGCCTGATCGAACAGCGCTTTGCCGCCAGCCATGATATCCGACGGATCGGACGGCGACTGGAGGACAGGGGCTTGCCCGACTGGGCAGAGCAGCTTTCGGATATGGATCGGTTGCTTTTGTTATGGGAATGGCGGTCGTCGCCCACACCATGGCTGTGGATGCGGCGGAAGGGGGCATGATGGTGACGGGGTTGGGTGGTCGGGCAGGCGCGGCGGGTTTTGAAAAGACAGCGCGGAATGCGGCGATTTGGTTTTCCCCCGATGGTTATGACCCCGACAAGGGGGTGAACGGGCGTCGCATGGCGGGCGACAGCTTCTTGCGCGGCTGGTTCCGCCATGCTGGCGTGGAAGAATGGCTGGGCGTGGCGCATTCGCCATCGAGCGAAAGGGCCTTCCGTGCTTTGGCCGAAATGCATCGCCCCGGCGATGCGGTGCGGGTGGAACGGCTGGAAAATGCCCGCGCCATTGCGCCTGTCGGAACGATGTTCTTTTCCGGCCCGAATTTCGATGCAGAGACGTGGCGGCGCGCAATCTGGGGGGCGACGGCCTATTCGATCTGCGGGATCACGCATACGATTTCGACCAAGGCGGTGATGGAGGGGGCGTGGCATCTGCGAGCCAGTCCGCAGGCGGAATGGGATGCGGTGATCTGCACGTCGCGCGCGGTGAAGGCGGCGCTTTCGACGCAGTTGGACATGATCGACGACTTCCTTGCCAATCGGTTCGGGAGCGTTATGCCGCCGAGGGCGCAGATGCCGATCATCCCCTTGGGCGTCGAATGCGATGCCTTTAACCCCGACCCCAAGGCCGGGGCCACGCTGCGGGAGGAACTGGGCATCGCCAATGCAGACAGCGTGGCCTTGGTGGTGGCGCGGCTAAGCCCGCATGAAAAGTTTGACCCTTTGCCGGTCTATCTTGCCTTGCAACGGGCACAGGCGGGGACGGGGCGGCGGTTGCATCTGATCCTTTATGGCGATTTCGCGGATGAGTATGGGCGGCGGATATTCCTTGCGACGGCGGGTGAGGTCATGCCTGATGTCACCCTGCATCATCTTCCTCATCGTGATGCAGAGCGGCGTCTGGCAGCCTTGTCTGCGGCCGAGATGTTCCTGTTTCCTATCGACAATCTTCAGGAAAGCTTTGGCATCGCTCCGGTTGAGGCGATGGCGGCGGGCCTGCCCGTCGTCGCGTCGGATTGGGACGGCATCCGCGATACGGTGGATGGTGACGCGGGCATTCGCATCCCCGTCATCGGGGCGCGGGTGGAACATGTGACGGGCACGGGGCTGCTCTATCAGGGCGGAACGGATAATTACGTTCAGTACCTTAGCCAGCTTTCGGCCGTCACGGCGATTGATGTCGCCAAGATGGCGGATGCGGTTCGCGCCCTTATGACCCAGCCAGATTTGCGGGCAAAAATGGGGGCGGCAGGGCGTGCGCGGGCGCGATCCCTTTTTGATTGGAGCGCGGTCGTTCCGGTCATGCAGGATTTGTTTGCCGAACTGGGCGCTATCCGGCAAAGGGCCGATCCGGCGCGTCATCCGCCGATCCCTGCCGCGCGTTTGCCCGTTGCGCCGTCGCCCGCGCTGTATTTCTCAAGCTTTCCCACCCGCGCCTTGCCGCGCGAGATGACCTATCGCTGGGTCGGGGGCGCGCTTGCGTTGGCCCGGTTGTGGTCTTTGCGCGATTATGCGACCACACGCCGTGTCTTTGAGACAGCAGGGGATGTGGAGGCTGCGGCCGAAGCCTTGGCCGCGCTGGGTGAGGCGACAGCAGCCGGGATCGCGGCGGTGACGGGAAAGACCACCATTCGCACGGAGCGCTGTCTTCTTTGGCTGATGAAATACGGATACGCAGAGGAAAGCAGGCCATGAACGGACATATCCTGATCACGGGCGCAGGCAGCGGCATCGGGCGTGCGACTGCACGGGCCTTCCTTGCCGCAGGCTGGCAGGTGGCGCTGGTCGGGCGGCGGCGGGATGCGCTGGAGGAAACGGCAGGCGACAGTGGCGCGCTGATCCTGCCTGCGGATGTGGGCGATCCGGCAGAGGTGGAGGCGGTCTTCGCCGCAGTGGCGCGGGATTGGGGGCGGTTGGATGTTCTGTTCAACAATGCCGGGATTTTGGTCAAGGCCGCGCCGATCGACGAAATTCCGGTGGAGGATTGGCTGCGGCTTGAACGTGTGAACATCACCGGTATGTTTTTATGCGCGCGTGCGGCCTTTGGCCTTATGCGTCGGCAGACGCCGCAGGGCGGGCGGATCATTAATAACGGGTCGATCTCGGCCCATGCGCCCCGGCCCGGATCGGCGCCCTATACGACGTCGAAACATGCGGTAACGGGGCTTACGAAAACGCTTGCCCTTGACGGGCGGCGTTTTGATATCGCCTGCGGTCAGATCGATATCGGCAATGCCCTGACCGAAATGGCCGCCGCTTTCACAAAAGGTGTGCCGCAGGCGGATGGGTCGGTAAAGGTAGAACCCGTCATGGATGTTTCCCATGTCGCCGAAGCCGTGTTGCACATGGCAAACCTGCCGCTGTCGACGAACATCCCCTTCCTGACGATCATGGCGCGGGACATGCCATTTGTCGGACGGGGATGACCCTTACACCTCGCGGCAGAACATGTCGTAGACCAGCGCGATGGTGCGGCTGACCTTGGGGTCTTGAATGGAGTAGAAGATCGCCTTGCCTTCGCGGCGGCAAGCGACGAGGCCTTCCAGACGCAGGCGCGCCAATTGCTGGCTGACGGCGGCCTGACGTTGATCGAGCAGGCGTTCCAGTTCGGTGACCGACTTTTCGCCCGACGAAAGGTGGCACAGGATCATCAGCCGCCCCTCATGCGACAGCGCCTTCAGAAATGCCGCCGCCGCCGTGGCGCGTTCGGTCATTTCATCCACGGCAAGATGGCCGCAGCCATCCTGTGCGTCATCGGGTTGAAGTTCGCTCAGAGGCACCCGCAATTGCATGTCCTGCCTTACCCTTTCCTTAGCCTGTATCACAGCAAGGCGCTGCTGGCGATATGGTCCGCCATGCCATCTTGCCGCGTTCGCTGCTCTCTTGCGCTTCAGATGGGGTATGTCTTGCCGATTTAAAGTGGATCAGAAGGCAAAATCGCCGAAATGCCCTTGGGAAAAGATCAGCGGGGCACCGTTTCGGAACGCCGCGCGTCGCACCGCGCCGATAAGGATTAGGTGATCGCCTCCATCGTGAGTGGCGTGGCGGGCACATTCAAAGCGGGCAAGAGTGCCGTTCAGGACGGGCAGGCCATCTGGGCCACTTGTCCAGTTCAGACCATCGAAACTGGCCCCATTGCGGGTGAAGCGGGCGGCGATGTCGCGTTCTTCACGCCCAAGGATGTGGATGGCAAAGGTGTCCGCCGCAACAAAGGCGGCGGCGCGCGAAGAGGCGCGGTCGACTGACCAAAGCACCAGCGCCGGGTCAAGCGAGACGGAGGCGAAGCTGTTTACCGTGATCCCCAGCGGGCCGTCAGGGCCGCGGCAGGTGATGACGGTGACGCCCGTGGCAAAGCGCCCAAGCGCATCGCGCAAGGCGCGGCCTGTTTCGGGGCCTGGTGTGAATTCAAGCGGGGACGGGTCGGTCATGGGGCGGGCCTCGTGCGATGCGGGCTGTTCAGATAAGGGTTTTCACCTCGAGGGCAATGGCGGATCTGAAGGCAGGGGGATGCGCCCGTTACAGAGCGGCGCTAGGCTGCGGCGCGACTCAGCGAGGAGGATCTTCATGCAGCGACCGCTTTCCGCCTTTACGGCATCGGGACGCTTTTGGCGCGGCAATCTGCATACCCATTCCACCCGGTCGGACGGGGTGCTTTCACCAGAAGAGGTGTGCCGCCGCTATCGCGCGGAAGGCTATGATTTCCTTGCCCTGACCGATCATTTCGTGGGGCTGTGGGGCTATCCGATCGTGGATACGGTTCCCTTCCGAACCGAAGGCTTCACCACCATCCTTGGGGCAGAGCTGCATTCGGGCGCGATGGCCAATGGCGAGTTGTGGCATATCCTTGCCGTCGGCCTGCCGCCGGATTTCGCCCCGTCGCATTCCCCGGATTTCCTGCCGCGCCCCGATCAGGAAACGGCGGCCGAGATTGCCGCGCGGGCGGTGGCGGCGGGGGCTTTCGTGGCCATTGCCCATCCGCAATGGTCTGGCCTGACGCTGGCCGATGCGCGGACGATCACGGCGGCCCATGCGGTAGAGGTCTATAACCACGGTTGCGCCGCAGGCTGCGACCGACCGGACGGCTTTGCCATCGCGGACCTTCTGCTGAGCGAAGGGCGCAAGCTTTCGATGATCGCCACGGATGACGCCCATTTCTCGGAACCCGATCATTTTGGCGGCTGGGTCATGGTGAAGGCCGAGGAGAACGCGCCGGAGGCCTTGCTTGCCGCGCTGAAGCGGGGGGATTTCTATTCCTCGCAAGGGCCGGAATTGCGCGACGTGCGGATCGAGGGGGATGCGGTGGTGGTCGAAAGCTCTGCCGTGGCCTCGGTCATCGTGCAGGGCTGGGGGACGGGGGCGAAAGGGGTGCACGGGGCATCCATGACCCGGACCGAGGTGCCGCTGGCGCGGCTCCTCAACAGTCCGTGGCTGCGTGTGACGGTGATCGATGCGGCGGGCAAGCGGGCGTGGTCAAACCCGTTCTGGCGCGATACCGAAGGCGGGAACCCACGGGTCTGAGGCGCGCAACCCCTTCATTTTCTGTCTGAAACTATCCTGCGGGGGATGAATGCGTCGCAGGCGAAGAGGGGGGCGCAAAGCCCCCCTGTCTGTTTCAATTCCCCAGAATACCCGGCAGACGCAGGTTCATGGCGCGGGCATGATCGAGCGCGATGTCATAGCCCGCATCGGCATGGCGCATCACGCCCGTGGCCGGGTCGTTCCAGAGCACATTGTTCAGGCGGCGCGCGGCATCCTCGGTACCATCCGCCACGATGACCATCCCGGAATGCTGTGAAAAGCCCATACCAACGCCGCCGCCATGATGCAGCGACACCCATGTCGCGCCCGATGCCGTGTTCAGAAGCGCATTCAGAAGTGGCCAGTCCGATACCGCATCCGATCCGTCCCGCATTGCCTCTGTCTCGCGGTTGGGAGAGGCGACAGAGCCGCTATCGAGATGGTCGCGGCCGATGACAACGGGGGCCTTCAACTCGCCCGATTTCACCATATCGTTGAACATCAGCCCGGCGCGGTGCCGGTCGCCCAGCCCGATCCAACAGATGCGGGCGGGCAGGCCTTGGAAGGCGATCCGTTCCTGCGCCATATCCAGCCAGCGGTGCAGATGGGCGTTTTCGGGGAAAAGCCGCTTCATCGCGCGGTCGGTGGCGTAGATATCCTCGGGGTCACCCGACAGCGCGCACCAGCGGAAGGGGCCGATCCCTTTGCAAAAGAGGGGGCGGATATAGGCAGGAACAAAGCCGGGGAAGGCGAAGGCATTCTCCAACCCCTCATCCAGTGCCACCTGTCTGATATTGTTGCCATAATCCAGCGTGGGCACGCCCGCATTCCAGAAATCCACCATCGCGGCGACATGGGCGCGCATAGAGGCGCGGGCGGCCTTTTCCACGGCCTTTGGATCGGTTTCCTGCTTGGCCCGCCATTCCGCGGTGGTCCAGCCTGCGGGGCAATAACCATGTAGCGGATCATGGGCCGAGGTCTGGTCGGTGACGATGTCGGGGCGGGGGCCGCCTGCCTTCATCCGGGCGACGAGTTCAGGAAAGATTTCGGCGGCATTGCCGAGAAGGCCCACGGATTTCGCCTCTCCCTTCGAGGTCCAGTCGGCGATGAGGGCAAGGGCTTCGTCCAGCGTATGGGCCTTGGCATCCAGATAGCGGGTGCGGATGCGGAAATCGATGCGGGTTTCATCCACCTCGACCGCAAGGCATGAGGCACCCGCCATGACAGCTGCAAGGGGTTGCGCACCGCCCATCCCGCCAAGACCCCCGGTCAGAATCCAGCGGCCCGAAAGGGAGCCGCCGTAGTGCTGGCGGCCTGCTTCGGCGAAGGTTTCATAGGTGCCTTGGACGATGCCTTGCGTGCCGATATAGATCCACGACCCAGCGGTCATCTGGCCATACATGGCCAGGCCTTTCTTATCCAACTCGTTGAAATGATCCCAATTTGCCCAATGAGGGACGAGGTTGGAATTGGCGATCAGAACACGCGGCGCGTCCTTGTGGGTGCGGAAAACGCCCACAGGTTTGCCGGATTGCACGAGAAGGGTTTCGTCATCGTTCAGGGTTTTCAGCGTAGCAACGATGCGGTCGAAATCTTCCCATGTCCGGGCAGCGCGGCCGATGCCGCCATAGACCACCAGTTCATGAGGGTTCTCGGCCACATCGGGATGCAGGTTGTTCATCAGCATCCGCATCGGGGCCTCTGTCAGCCAGCTTTTGGCGGTGATTTCCGGGCCGGTGGGGGGGTAGATGTCGCGGAGATTATGACGCTTGTTCATAGGGTTTACCCTTCAAAGCATGGGAAGCGGAATGGCAGCCGCCGCCGCAAGGTCGCCTGCGGCGACAAGGCGGGAGGCCGTTTCAAGATCAGGGGCGAGGTAGCGATCTTCGCCCAGCGTTTCGACCTCGGCCCGCAGGCGGGCGAGGGCCTTTTGCAGCGGGGGCGATGTGGTCAGGGGGGCGCGAAATTCGATCCCCTGCGCGGCGCAAAGCGCCTCGACCCCCAGAATGTGAGAGAGGTTGGCGTTCATCTGGCCAAGGCGGCGCGCACCATGGGCGGCCATGCTGACATGGTCTTCCTGATTGGCGCTGGTGGGGGTGGAGTCGGTGACGGTGGGATGGGCGAGGTGTTTGTTTTCGCTCATCAAAGCTGCTGTCGTCACCTCGGCGATCATCAGGCCGGAATTCAGGCCGGGGTTCGGGGTGAGGAAGGGCGGCAGGTCGAAGGAAAGCGTGGGGTCCACCATCAGTGCGACGCGGCGCTGGGCGATGGCGCCGATTTCTGAAACCGCCAAGGCAATCATATCCGCCGCGAAACCCACGGGTTCGGCGTGGAAATTCCCGCCCGAAACGATCTGCCCGTCGGACAGGACCAGTGGGTTGTCGGTTGCAGCATTGGCTTCGATTTCAAGGGTTTGTGCGGCCTGCCGCAGGATATCCATGGCGGCCCCGGTGACCTGTGGCTGGCAGCGGATGCAATAGGGATCTTGCACGCGGGTATCGCCGTCGCGGTGGCTTTCGCGGATGGGCGATCCATCGAGCAGGGCGCGCAGGGTGGCGGCAGCCTCGATCTGGCCGGTATGGCCCCGAAGGGCGTGGATTTGTGGATGCAGGGGGGCGGTGGAACCCATGATTGCATCGGTCGACATGGCCGAAATGACAAGGGCGGCCTGCGCATTGCGCCATGCGTCGAAGAGGCCTGCCAAGGCATAGGCGGTGGAGAACTGTGTGCCGTTGATGAGGGCGAGGCCCTCTTTCGGGCCCAAGGTGACGGGGGAAAGGCCTTTCCTGGCAAGGGCTTGGGTCGCGGGGAGGGTGTGGCCGTCCACCTCGGCCTGCCCCGCGCCGATCATCACGGCGGCCATATGGGCGAGGGGGGCAAGGTCGCCGGAGGCACCGACGGAGCCTTGGGCGGGGATGACGGGGGTGATGCCCTGTTCGAGCATCGCCTCGATCTGGGCGACGATTTCCCAGCGGACGCCAGAGGCCCCGCGCCCAAGCGAGAGGAGTTTCAGCACCATCATCAGGCGGGCCACATTGCGGGGCATCGGGTCGCCCACGCCGCAGCAATGCGACAGGATCAGGTTACGCTGAAGCGTGGCGGTATCCTTGGCCGCGATCTTGAGCGAGGCGAGTTTGCCAAAGCCGGTATTGACCCCATAGACGGCGGCATCGCCTGCGGCGGCGGCGGCGATCTGGGCGGATGCCGCATCGATACCCGTGCGGGCGGAGGGGTGCAGGCGGGCGGGGCAGCCAGATCGGTAGATATGTTCGATTTGTGTAAGTGTTGTGCCACCGGGATTGAGAATTTCAGGCGTCAAGATGGCCTCCGAAGATTGATTTGTGCAAAGCCTCGGCCCCGATGCGGTAGGAAAGTTCGGCCGGATGGGTCAGGTTCCAAAGGCAAAGATCGGCGCGCATGCCGGGGGCAAGGGTGCCGCGATCGGCCAGACCCAGCGCGCGGGCCGCATGGGCGGTCGTGCCAAGAAGCGCCTCTTCCGGGGTCATGCGAAAGAGGGTGCAGGCCATGTTCATGGCCAAGGGCAGCGAGGTCATGGGGGATGAGCCGGGATTGCAATCGGTGGCGACGGCCATCGGGACACCCGCCGCACGCAGGGCCGTGATCGGGGGGATATGGGTGTCGCGAAGTGTGTAGAAGGCCCCCGGCAGGATACCCGCCACGGTGCCCGCGCGGGCCATTGCCGCGATGCCTTCGGCAGAGAGATGTTCCAAGTGATCGGCAGAGAGGGCGGCATGGCGGGCCGCGAGTTCCGCGCCGCTTTGATCTGAGAGTTGTTCGGCATGAAGTTTCACCCGCAGGCCCAAGGCGCGGGCGGCGGTGAAGAGGCGGTCCACCTGCGCAGGCGTGAAGGCAATGGTTTCGCAGAAGGCGTCTACGGCATCGATCAGGCCTTCGGCCTTCGCGGCGCTGAGCGAGGGGATCGCAACCTCATTGATATAGCCATCCGCATTTCCCTTATATTCCGGGGGGATGGCATGGGCGGCGAGGTGGGTGGTGGTGATCGTGACAGGGCGCAACTGGCCGAGGCGGCGGGCGGCGCGGAGCATTTTCAGCTCATCCTCCGCAGTAAGGCCGTAGCCGGATTTGATTTCGACGGTGGTCATGCCTTGGGCGATCATCGCGTCGAGGCGGGGGAGGGATTGGGCGATCAGGTCGTCTTCGGAAGCAGCGCGGGTGGCAGTGACGGTGGAGAGGATGCCGCCGCCTTGGCGGGCGATCTCTTCGTAGCTGGCGCCTTGCAGGCGCAGTTCAAATTCGGCGGCGCGGTTGCCTGCGAAGACCAGATGGGTATGGGCATCGATCAGGCCGGGGGTAAGGAGTTTTCCATTTAGGTCAATGGTTTGCGCCTTTGGTGCCGCGCTGCGAGGCCCGATCCAGGCGATCGTTTCGCCTTCGATCAAAAGGGCCGCATCTGGGATTAGCCCATAGCCGCCCTGCATCGTGGCCGCCGTGATCCCGGTGAGGAGAATCGCCATCCCATCTTGCCTTATGTCTGAGGTTGACGTTATTATGTATATACATAAAGACCTGTCAAGCGAGGGGCTGAGATGTTGATCCATGCAGAACGCGCGTTGTTGCCAAAGGGCTGGGCGTCGGATGTGGGGGTGCGTATCGAGGGCGGGCGGGTGGTGGCGGTGGGGCCAGCCATGGGTGGCCAGCGGGTGGGCTGCCTGTTGCCCGCGCCCGTAAACCTGCATTCGCACGCCTTTCAGCGCGCGATGGCGGGGATGACAGAGCGGCGAAGTGCCGGGCAGGACAGTTTCTGGACCTGGCGTTCGTTGATGTATCGCTTTCTGGACCGCTTGACGCCCGAGGATGTGGAGGCAATCGCCGCGCAGGTGATGGTTGAGATGGCAGAAGCCGGGTTCGCCGCCGTGGCGGAGTTCCATTATCTGCATCATCAGCCCGGAGGCGTGCCTTATGCCAATCTGGCAGAAATGTCTGAACGCATCGTCAACGCGGCGGAAGAAACCGGGTTTGGCCTGACGCTGCTGCCGGTTCTCTATCAGCGTGGCGGCTGTGACGGGCGGGCGCTGTCGGCAGGGCAGATGCGGTTTGGCAATGATCCGGAGCGGTTCGCACGGATGTGGGAGGGGGCGGCCGCGGCGGTGAAACGGTTGCCGGATGGGGCAACGGGGGTTGCGCCGCATTCGCTGCGGGCGGTGGATGTGGCGGGGTTGCAGATGGCAGAGCGGCTTGCCCCCGATGCGCCGATCCACATTCATCTGGCTGAGCAAGTGGCTGAAGTGGAAGAGGTTTCTGCCGCTTATGGGGCGCGTCCGGTAGAGTGGCTTTTGGCCAATGCGGCGGTGGATGGGCGTTGGTGCCCGATCCATTGCACCCAGATGACCGAGGCCGAAACAGTGGCCTTGGCGCGTTCCGGGGCCGTGGCGGGGCTGTGCCCGATCACCGAGGCAAATCTGGGCGATGGCATCTTTGACGGGGTGCGCTTTGCAGGCGCGGGAGGGCGCTGGGGCGTGGGGTCGGACAGCAATGTGCGTATCTCGTTGGCCGAGGAATTGCGGCTGTTTGAGTATTCGCAGCGGTTGCGCGATCGGGGGCGGGCGATGCTGGCCGAGGGTTCCCGGTCGACCGGGCGAGTGCTGTGGGAGGGGGCGGTGCAAGGGGGGGCGATGGCGGCGGGCCGCGCCTCTGGCGCGATCTGCGAGGGGGCGGTGGCGGATCTTGTGGCGCTGGATATGGGATCGGTCCATCTGGCGGGGCGGGAAGCGGATGAGATCCTTGATGCCTTTGTTTTTGCAGGAAATGATGCGCTTGTGGCCGAGGTCTGGTCGGCCGGGCGGCATATCGTGACGGGGGGGCGGCATGTGGCGCGGGAGCGCGTGGAAGGGCGGTTCCGCGCGGTGATGGCGGGCCTGCGGGAGCGGGCGTGATGGGCTGGGAAGGGGTGCGGGACGAGGTGTTGCGCCGAATTCGGGCGCGGGACTGGGCGCCGGGAGAGGTTATTCCGGGGGAAGAGGCCTTGGCGGTGGAATTCGGGGTGGCGCGGGCGACGGTGAACCGGGCGCTGCGCGATCTGGCGGAGGCGGGGCTTCTGGAGCGGCGCAGGAAGGCGGGAACACGGGTGGCTCTGTTGCCGGTGCGCAAGGCGACGCTGGAAATTTCCATTATACGGCAAGAGGTTGAGGCGCGAGGCGAGGTCTATGGCCATCGCGTGTTGGAGAGCCGGATGGAAGGCGTGCCCTTGGCGGTGGCCTTGCGGATGGGGGTGGCGGCGGGGGCGCGGATGATGTTCCTTGAGACGCTACATCTGGCGGGGGGGCGGCCCTTTGCGCATGAGGTGCGGTGGTTGAATATTGCTGTGCTGCCGGGGGGCGTGGTGCCCGATTTTGGCGAGGTGAGCGCCAATGAATGGTTGGTGCAGAATGTGGCCTATGCCACTGGGGATATTGAGTTTTCTGCCGAAAGCGCACGGCCTGAAGAGGCGGCGGCATTGGGGATAAGGGCAGGCGATCCGGTTTTTGTGACAGAGCGGGCGACATGGACGGCGGAGGCCCCGATCACCTTTGTGCGGCTGCTGCATGGGCCGGGATATCGGCTGCGGACGATGGTCTGAGGCGCTGTCATCGGCTGTCCCCTGTTTTGTGCCGGATTCTGTGCAGCAAACTGTGGGCACGGAGCGCGCGCTTTGGCGGGGTTTGGCGCAACGGGTATAGGCAGGGGTTATGGCGGGAGCTTTGGCGATAGGGCTGGCGTCTGGGCCGTGGGGTTTTGGGGAAATTGCCTTCGGCGTCGCGTGGGGTGGCGGGCCCCCGGGGGCTGTCTGCCCCCGACCCCCCCGAGGCGCTTTTCAGACAGAAAATGGAACAGGGACGTCATCGCCCCGTCAGGCGGCGCTGGACGATGCGGTGGAGTTTGCGGTGCAGGGGGGTGATGCGGTGGCGCAGATGGGTTGCGGCATAGACGGGCTGGCGCAGGACCGGGGCATCGGCCACCTCGCGGAAGCGGCCTGAGGCGAGCATCTGGGTGGCGGTGCGTTCCAGCACATAGCCCGCCCCGCCCATCGCGGTGAGGAGGGAGGCCACCGTCGCGCTTTGTCCGACCGAGACGGGGGCAGAGGCGAATTCGGGCGTCAGGTCGCGATGCATCGCCTCAAAGGCCGGGGAGAAATGGGCGAAGATGAAGGTCTGTGGGTTCACCTCGGCCCGGCGGTCGGTATCGGTGCTGACCATGCGGTAGGTCACCTCACCCAGTTGTGCGAAATGCAGGTCGGGATGGGGTTTTGGGGAATACATCACCGCGAAGTCGAGGATGCCCGTCAGGACATCGGCGCACATCTGGTTGGAATAATCGGGTTCGATATAGAAGGCCGTGTCGGGAAGCGCGCGGCGGAAATCGGCGATCCATTCGCCGATATGCTGGGCGGCGAGGTCGTTCTGGATGCCAAGGCGGATCAGATGGGCGGCGCGGTCGGGGACTTTGATCCGGCGCCGCGCCTCGTGCCATTCGTGGCGGAGCGCGCGGGCATGGGATTCGAAGCGGCCGCCTTCGATGGTGAGGTCCGTGCCCGCGCGGGAGCGGGTGAAGAGTTTCGCCCCCAGCGCCTGTTCCAGTGCCGCGATGCGGGCAGAGACGGTGGATTGGGTCAGCCCCATCCGTTCTGCCGTGCGGTTGAAGCTGCGGGTTTCGGCAAGGTCGAGGAAGGTGTCGAGAAGGTCGATCTGCATGGTGCCTCTGATCGGATTTTCCGATCAATAGGCGCGAATTGCCCGAATTGAAAGCGCGCTGAAGCGCTGTCATCCTGCCGCGCGAAATGCGCCCTTTGCGGGCACGGGACGGTGGAGGATGGCATGGCGGATTTTCCCACGAGCGCGCGGGTGGTGATCATCGGGGGGGGGGCTGTCGGGGCCTCATCCCTTTATCATCTGGCGAAGGCCGGGTGGACGGATTGCGTCCTTCTGGAGAAGAACGAATTGACCGCAGGGTCCACTTGGCATGCGGCGGGGAATGTGCCCACCTTTTCGTCAAGCTGGTCGATCATGAACATGCAGCGCTATTCGGCCCAGCTTTACCGGGGTCTGGGTGAGGCGGTCGATTATCCGATGAATTACCACGTCACCGGATCGGTGCGGTTGGGGCATTCCAAGGAGCGGTTGCAGGAATTCAAGCGTGTGGTGGGGATGGGGCGGTATCAGGGAATGGACCTTGATATCCTGTCGCCTGACGAGGTCCGGTCGCGCTATCCGTTTCTTGAGACACATGATCTGAGCGGGGCCTTGTATGACCCCTATGATGGCGACATTGATCCGGCGCAGTTGACGCAGGCCTTGGCCAAGGGCGCGCGCCAGATGGGCGCGCGGATCGAGCGGTTCTGCCCCGCGACGGGCGTGCGGCGCGAGGGCGATGAATGGGTGGTGGAGACGCCGAAGGGCGAGATCCGTTGCGAGATCGTGGTGAATGCCGCCGGATATTACGCCCGTGAGGTGGCCAAGATGTTTGGCCGCGATCTGCCGATGATGGTGATGAGCCATCAATATCTGCTGTTCGACACGATCCCCGAACTGGAAAGCTGGTCCAAGGGGGTGGGGCATAAGCTGCCGCTTTTGCGCGATGTGGACAGTTCCTACTATCTGCGGCAGGAGAAATACGGCTTTAACCTTGGGCCTTATGAGGGGAATTGCCGCGCGCATTGGGCGACGGCGGATGATCCGATGCCGGAGGATTTTTCCTTCCAGCTGTTCCCCGACGATCTGGAGCGGCTGGAATGGCATATCAATGACGCGATGGCGCGGGTGCCTTTGCTGGCGCAGGCCAATCTGACCAAGGTCATCAATGGGCCGATCCCCTATACGCCGGACGGAAACCCTTTGATCGGGCCGATGCCGGGGGTGCCCAATGCCTTTGAGGCCTGCGTTTTCACCTTTGGCATCTGTCAGGCGGGTGGCGCGGGCAAGGTTCTGGCGGAATGGGTGACGGAAGGGGCGACGGAATGGGACATGTGGTCCTGCGATCCGCGCCGTTTCACAGGGTTCGAGGACCCGCAATATTGCGTCGACAAGGGGATGGAGGTTTACGGGCACGAATATGCCATCCATTTCCCGCATCATGTCTGGCCAGTGGGGCGGGGGAAGAAGCATTCCGCCGTGCATGACCGGGTGGCGGCGATGGGGGCGCAGTTCGGGCCCTATAATGGCTGGGAGCGGGCGCTGTGGTATGCGCGGCCCGGTGATGACACATCGGAGGACGCGCAGCGGACATGGGACCGGGAAGGCCCGTGGTTCGGTGCGGTGCGCGAGGAATGCCTTGCGGTGCGGGATGCTTGTGGCATCCTCGACCTTCCCGGGTTTTCGCGGTTCGTGCTGACGGGCGACGGGGCGGCGGCGTGGCTGTCGGCGCAGGTCACGGGCAAGCTGCCGTCGGTCGGGCGGCTGGGTCTGGCCTATTTCGCGGATGACAAGGGCCGGATCGTGACCGAGATGTCGGTCGCGCGGATGGGGGAGGATCAGTTCCTTCTGATCACCGCCGCCACGGCGCAGATGCATGACAAGGAATGGCTGCAGCGGCATCTGGTGCCGGGGCTGCGCCTTGAGGACGTGACGGAGGATTGGTCCTGCCAAATCCTGACAGGGCCGAAATCGCGCGAGGTGCTGGCGGCCTGTTCGGATGCGGACCTGACGAAGGGCTGGCTGACGTTCCAGACGGCGCGGATCGCGGGGGCAGAGGTCACGCTGTTCCGGGTGAGCTTTGCTGGGGAATTGGGTTGGGAGATCCATTCGCGGGTGGCGGATACGCCTGCGGTCTTTGACGCGGTGATGGCGGCGGGTGTGCCAGCGGGCTTGCGGCCTTTTGGGATGTTCGCGCTGAATTCCTTGCGGGTGGAGAAGGGTTATCGGGCGTGGAAGGGGGATCTTTCCACCGATTACACCGTGCTTCAGGGCGGATTGGAGCGGTTCGTCGATTGGGCCAAGCCGGACTTCCGGGGCAAGGCTGCGCTGGAGGCGGAAAAGCAGCGGGGCGTGGCGAAGCGCTTTGTCACCCTGACGGTCGAGGCGGGGGAGTGTGACCCGCCTTACATGAGCACGATCTGGCATGACGGTGCTGTCGTGGGCGAGACGACGAGCGGCTATTTCGGGCATCGGGTGGGCAAGGTGGTGGCCTTGGGCATGCTGCGGGCCGATCTGGCCATGCCGGGGACGGCGGTCGAGGTGGAGATCTTCGGGGAGCGCTGCAAGGCGGTGGTCTGCGAGGATGCGCCGCTTTGGGACGCAAAGAACGAGCGGCTGCGCGCGTGACAGGCGGCGGGACCGGGGGCCAGCCCCCGGACCCCCGGAGTATTTTTGGCCAAGATGAAGGACGGGGCGATGGGAATTCCGGGCAAGGCGCGGGCGGTGGTCATCGGCGGGGGCGTGTCGGGCTGTTCGGTGGCCTATCATCTGGCCAAGGCCGGGTGGACGGATGTGGTGTTGCTGGAGCGCAAGCAGCTGACATCGGGGACGACTTGGCATGCGGCGGGGCTGATCGGGCAGTTGCGCGGATCGGCCAATATGACGCGGCTCGCGAAATATTCGGCGGATCTTTATGTGAAGCTGGAGGCGGAGACGGGGGTTGCGACGGGGATGCGGCAGGTGGGCAGCATCTCGGTCGCGCTGACCGAGCATCGGCGGGAGGAGTTGCTGCGGCAGGCCACCGTGGCGCGCATCTTTGGGGTGGATGTGGCGGAAATCTCGCCGTCTCAGGTCAAGGAGATGTATCCGCATCTGAATGTGGGCGATGTGGTGGGGGCGGTGCATCTGCCGCTGGATGGGCAATGCGACCCGGCCAATATCGCGATGGCGCTGGCCAAGGGCGCGCGGATGCGCGGGGCGCAGATTTTTGAGCATACGAAGGTTACCGGGGTGCGGCAGGCGGGCGGCCGTGTGACGGGGGTGGAGTATGTGAGCGCGGATGGCGAGCCGGGCTTTATCGCCGCCGATGTGGTGGTGAATTGCGGCGGTATGTGGGGGCGCGACTTGGCGGCGCAATCGGGCGTCACGCTGCCTTTGCATGCCTGCGAGCATTTCTATCTGATCACCGAACCCGTGGAGGGGCTTGGCCATCTGCCCGTGCTGCGGGTGCCGGATGAATGCGCCTATTACAAGTCGGACGCGGGCAAGATGATGATCGGGGCCTTTGAACCCAAGGCCAAGCCTTGGGGGATGGAGGGCATCCGCGAGGATTTCATGTTCGACACGCTGCCCGAGGATTGGGATCATTTCATGCCGATCCTAGAGCAGGCGATGCACCGGATGCCTTTGTTCCAGACATCGGGGATTCATACCTTTTTCAATGGCCCCGAGAGTTTCACGCCGGATGACCGATACTATCTGGGCGAGGCGCCGGAACTGGGGGGGTATTGGATTGCCGCCGGGTATAACTCGGTGGGCATCGCAGGGTCGGGGGGCGCGGGGATGGCGCTGGCTTCGTGGATCACGGAAGGGGAGCCGCCCTTTGATCTGTGGGAGGTGGACATCCGGCGGGCGCAGCCGTTCCAGCGCAACCGCGCCTATTTGAAGGAGCGGGTGAGCGAGACGCTGGGGCTGCTTTATGCCGACCATTTCCCCTATCGGCAGGTGGAAACGTCGCGCGGGGTGCGGCGGACGCCGTTGCACGAGCATCTGAAGGCGCGGGGCGCGGTGTTCGGCGAGGTGGCCGGATGGGAGCGCGCGAATTGGTTCGCGCGGCCGGGGCAGGAGCGGGAATATCGCTATAGCTGGAAGCGGCAGAACTGGTTCGAGAACCAGAAGGCCGAACATATGGCGGTGCGCGAGGGGGTTGGGTTCTTTGACATGACCTCTTTCGGGAAGATCCGGGTGGAGGGGCGCGATGCGGCGGCCTTTCTGAACCGGGTCTGTTCGGCGGAGGTGGATGTGGCGCCGGGGCGCATCGTCTATACGATGTTCCTGAATGCGCGGGGTGGGATCGAGGCGGATTTGACGGTCACGCGCCTGTCGGAGACGGCCTATCTCTTGGTGGTGCCGGGGGCGACCTTGCAGCGCAATCTGGCGCATCTGCGGCGCTGTCTGGGGGAGGAATTCGTCACCATCACCGATATGACGGCGGCGGAATCGGTGCTGTGCGTGATGGGGCCGAAGGCGCGGGACTTGATGGCGCGGGTTTCTCCGGACGATTTTTCGAACGCTGCGCATCCGTTCGGGACGGCGCGGGAGATCGAGGTCGGGATGGGATTGGCCCGCGCGCATCGGGTGACCTATGTGGGCGAGCTGGGCTGGGAGCTGTATGTCAGTTCTGACCAGACGGCGCATGTCTTTGAGGCGCTGGAGGCGGCGGGCGAGGGGCTTGGGTTCACGCTTTGCGGGCTGCACACGCTGGACAGTTGCCGGATCGAAAAGGCCTATCGCCATTGGGGCCATGACATCACGGATGAGGATCATGTGCTGGAGGCGGGGCTGGGCTTCACCGTTTCCAAGAAGAAGGCTGGCTTCATCGGGCGTGAGGCGGTGCTGCGCAGGCAGGAGGCGGGGCTTTCGCGCCGGATGGTGCAATTCCGCATGGAGGACCCGGAGGTGATGCTGTTCCACAATGAGGCGATCGTCAGGGACGGGCGCATCGTGGGACCGGTGACGAGCGGGAATTACGGCCATTTCCTTGGGGGCGCGGTGGGCATGGGATACGTGCCTTGCGCAGGCGAGAGCGAGGGGGAGGTGCTGGCGTCTTCCTACGAGATCGAAGTGGCGGGGGTGCGGCATCGGGCGGTCGCCTCGCTGGTGCCGATGCATGATCCGAAATCGGAACGGGTGCGGATGTGAGGATAACGCCGGGGGGGCCATGCGCCCCCCCGGACCCCCCGGCGCGGGACCACGGGCGTGGCGCGGTTGGGAGCGGGGGAAGATGAGTATTTGGGCCAAGATGAAGGGGCTTGCGAAATGAGCGATATCGGTGAGGTTTGCGAACCGGCACGGGCGCGGCGGTCGGGCGGGCGGTCGGCGCGGGTGGCGCTGCGGGCGGCCCCCTTGGCGGATGACGTGCGGCCCGTGCGGGCGGGGATGCCGGGGGGGCAGTACAAGCCCCTGACGGATGCGGGGATGGCGAAGATTCACCAATCGGCGCTGGAGGCGCTGGAGGTGATCGGCCTTAGTCAGGCGCCGAAATCGGGCGTCGAGATCATGACAGCGGCGGGGGCCATTCAGGGTGATGACGGGCGGCTGCGGTTCCCCCGCGCGCTGGTTGAGGATATGTTGGCGGTGGCGGCGCGGGACATCACGCTTTATGCCCGCGATCCCAAGCATGACCTGCATCTGTCGGGGACCAATGTGCATTTCGGCACGGCGGGGGCGGCGGTGCATATCGTGGACCCGGTCACGCTGGAATACCGGGAGTCCACGGCGCAGGACCTGTATGACGGGGCGCGGTTGGTCGACAACCTTGACAACATCCATTTCTACCAGCGCACGATGGTCTGCCGCGATGTGGTGGACAATAAGGAGATGGACCTGAACACGCTTTATGCCTGCCTTGCGGGCACGAAGAAGCATGTGGGGACATCCTTTAGCGATCCGTCCCATGTCGCGGATTGCTTTGACATGCTTTACATGGTTGCCGGGGGTGAGGAGAAATGGCTGGAGCGGCCATTTGTTTCGAACTCCAACTGTTTTGTCGTGCCGCCGATGAAGTTTGCCGAAGAGTCCTGCATCACGATGGAGGATTGCATCCGGCGCGGCATGCCCATGCTTTTGTTGAGCGCGGGTCAGGCGGGGGCGACGGCGCCTGCGCCCATCGCCTTGACCATTGTGCAGGCGGTGGCGGAATGCCTTGCCGGGGTCGTCTATGTGAATGCGATCAAGAAGGGGGCGCCTGCCATTTTTGGCACATGGCCCTTTGTCAGCGATCTGCGGACCGGGGCGATGAGCGGGGGCAGCGCGGAGCAGGCGCTTTTGACGGCGGGCTGCGCGCAGATGCACCGGTTCTATGACCTGCCGGGTGGGGCGGCGTCGGGGATTTCCGACAGCAAGCTGCCCGATATGCAGGCCGGGTGGGAGCAGGGGATCACCAATTCGTTGGCGGGCCTGTCGGGGTTGAACATGTGCTATGAGGCGGTGGGGATGCATGCCTCGCTCTTGGGCTTCTGCCTTGAGTCCTTGGTGCTGGGGGATGACCTTCTGGGGCAGGCGATGCGTCTGGTGCGGGGGATCGATGTGACGGAGGACTCGACCTCCATCGAGGCGATGAAGGAGGTCTGTCTGGGCGGTCCGGGGCATTACCTTGGATCGGAGCAGACGCTGTCCCTGATGCAGACGGAATATATCTATCCCAATGTGGGCAACCGCATGAGCCCGAAGGAATGGAACGAGGCAGGGAAACCTTTGTTGCTGGACACCGCGATCCGGCGCAAGAATGACATCCTTGCCAAGGCGGGATGCCGTGTCGATCCCGAGATCGATGCCGCCATCCGGGCCCGGTTCAACATCTATTTCCGGTGAGGGAAGAATGACCTACGCAAATCTGTCGAAGTTCTACATCAACGGGGAATGGGTGGCACCGCTGGGGGGCACCACGATGGGGGTGGAGAACCCTGCCACCGAAGAGATCGTGGCGCAGGTGGCGCTTGGCACGGTGGCCGATGCCGACCGGGCCATCCTGGCGGCGCGGGCTGCGTTTGACGGGTTCACCGCCTGGAAGGCGGCGGATCGGATCGCGCTGCTGGAGGCCATTTTGGCCGAGTATAACAAGCGCTATGAGGATTTCGCCGTTGCGATGAGCACCGAGATGGGTGCGCCAATGGCCTGGGCGCGCGAGGCGCAGGCCTGGGCGGGGCAGGTGCATCTGGAGGCCACGATCAAGGCTGCGAAGGAGTTCCACTGGGAAGAGATGCGGGGCGAGACGCTGTTGATCCGCGAAGGGATCGGGGTTTGTGCCCTGATCACGCCGTGGAACTGGCCGATGAACCAGATCGCCTGCAAGGTGGGGCCTGCCATTGCCGCGGGCTGCACCATGGTTCTGAAACCGTCGGAGATCGCGCCCTTGTCGGGCATCCTGTTTGCCGAGGTCTGCCATGCGGCGGGGGTTCCGGCGGGGGTGTTCAATCTGGTGAACGGCACGGGGCCGGAGGTTGGTGCGCGGATGTCGGCCCATCCGGAGGTGGATATGGTGTCCTTTACCGGGTCCACCCGCGCGGGCACAGCGGTTGCGGCGGCGGCGGCCCCCACGGTGAAGCGGGTGGCGCAAGAGTTGGGCGGCAAATCGGCCAATATCATCCTGCCTTCCGCCGATCTGGCGGCGGCGGTGTCGGGCGGTGTCGAGGGCTGCTTTGGCAATACGGGGCAATCCTGCGATGCGCCGACGCGGATGTTTGTTCCTGCCGCGCGGATGGATGAGGCGCTGGCCGTGGCGAAGGCGGCGGCCGAGGCCGTTGTGGTGGGCGACCCGAATGACCCTGCGGTGACGATGGGGCCGCTGGTGTCCAAGCTGCAATTCGACAAGGTGCAGGCATTGATCCAGAAGGGGATCGATGAAGGGGCGACGCTGGTGACCGGGGGCGTGGGCCGACCGGTGGGCGTGAACCGGGGCTGGTTCGTGCGGCCCACCATCTTTGGCCATGTGACGAATGACATGACAGTGGCGCGAGAGGAAATCTTTGGCCCTGTTCTGTCTGTCATCGGCTATGACACGGTCGATCAGGCGGTGGCGATGGCGAATGACACGGTCTATGGCCTTGCCGCCTATGTGCAGGGCGATACGGCCGAGGCGATCGCAGTGGGGCGGCGGCTGCGGGCGGGTCAGGTCAGCCTGAACTATCCGGCTTGGGATACGTTCGCGCCCTTTGGCGGTTACAAGCAATCGGGGAACGGACGGGAATATGCCGATTGGGGCATCCATGATTTCTGCGAGGTCAAGGCCATCGTGGGACATGGGGCATAAGGACCTGGGGGGTAAGAGGCGAGAATGAAATACGGATATGTGGGCCTGGGCAATCTGGGCGGGCACTTGGCGGCAAGCCTGATCCGTGCCGGGCATGAGGTCACGGTCTATGACCGCGATGAAAGCCTTGCTGAACGGCATCGGGCGATGGGGGCCAAGGTCGCTTCTAGCCCGGCCGAGGTGGCGGCGGCGTCGGATCATGTCTTTACCTGCCTGCCTTCGCCTGCCGTGTCCGAGGCGGTGCTGGCGCAGCTTTTGACCACGATGAAGCCCGGCGCGACATGGATCGAGAATTCGACGCTTGGGCGCGAGGATATTCTGCGGCTGGCGGGATTGGCGCATACGGGGGGCGTCCGGCTGCTCGAGGCGCCGGTGACCGGGGGCGTTCACCTTGCCGCGCGGGGCGAGATCACGGTGCTGGTCGGCGGCGATGCCGAGCTTTTCGAGATGCACAAGCCCGCGCTTCAGGCGATCGGCAGCCGGATCTTCCATATGGGGCCGTTGGGATCGGCGGCGATCATCAAGGTGATCACCAACATGCTCGCCTTCATCCATCTGGTCGCGGATGGCGAGGCCTTGATGCTGGCCAAGCGGGGGGGGCTGGACCTCAAGACGGCATGGGAGGCGATCACGGCCTCGTCCGGCACGAGTTTCGTGCATGAAACGGAAGGTCAGCTGATCCTGAATGGCAGCTATGACATCGCCTTCACCATGGACCTTGCTCTGAAGGATCTGGGCTTTGCGATGGGCTTTGGCAAGGAATTCGGGGTGCCCCTCGACCTTGCCTCCTTGACCAATCAGACCTTCATGAAGGGCAAGGCCGTCTATGGCGGCACGGCGCAATCGACGCAGATCGTGAAACTTTTGGAAGATGCGTTGGGCACCGATCTGCGGGCCGAAGGCTTCCCCGCACGGCTTGAATGACCCCTTCATTTTCTGTCTGAAGATATCCCCTGGTGGGTCCGGGAGGGCGGGCAGCCCTCCCGGCGGGTGCCGCTGGGCGCGCCGGGGCGGGGTTGCATCCGCCCGTCCGACGGAGGAAGGATCGGCGCGAAGGAGACATGTGCCATGACCATCCGAAATGACGATGACCGCCGTTTCGCCGATCTGCTGCATCACCGCGCGGCGCGATTGGAACAGGGCGATCCGGTGACGCCGCCCCTTGTCAGTGCCGCGACCTATCATCTGCCGCGCGTGGATCAGGGCGGGTTCATGTATGGCCGCATGTCCATGCCGACATGGGAAGAGGTGGAGGCGCAATTGGCTGTGCTGGAAGGCGCGCCCTGCATCAGCTTTCCCTCGGGCATGGCGGCGATTTCGGCGGCTTTGTTCGCTGCCGTTCTGCCGGGCAAGCGGGTGATCCTGCCTTCGGATGGCTATTACACGGTGCGGCTTTTCGCGGAAGGGTTTCTGAAACCTTTCGGCGTGACCTTGGACTATGTGCCGACGGTCGAGATGGCGGTGGCGGATTTCGCCGGGGCTGGGATCGTCTATATCGAGACGCCCTCCAATCCGGGGCTGGATGTCTGCGACATCGCCGCGGTTGCGGCGCGGGCCAAGGCGGCGGGGGCGCGGGTGATCGTGGACAACACGACGCTAACCGCGGTCTTGCAGCGGCCTTTGGAGCTTGGCGCCGATCTGGTGGTGGCGGCGGATACCAAGGCGCCGGGGGGGCATTCCGATGTGCTGTTCGGCCATGTGGCAGGGCGCGATGACGCGCTGATGCAGAGGGTGCGGGATTGGCGCAAGCTTTCGGGCGCGGTGCCGGGGGCGTTCGAGGCCTGGCTGGTGCATCGGGGGATCGAGACGCTGGAGCTGCGCATGGCGCGGATGTGTCAAAGCGCGCAGGTGATTGCCGAGCGGTTGGCCAATCATCCCAAGGTGGGGGGCCTGCGGTATCCGGGGCTGCCGGGGGACCCGTCGCATGCGGTGATGGCCCGGCAGGCGCAGGGCTTTGGCTTCCTGATCGGGATGGTGCTGGAAAGCGCCGAGGCGGCGGAGCGGTTTCTGGAGGCTTGCCCCTATATGGCCCGCTCCACGAGTTTCGGGTCTACCCATAGTGCAGGCGAACGCCGTGCGCGCTGGGGCGATGCGGTGCCGGAGGGGTTCTTGCGCCTGTCGATCGGGGTGGAGCCGGTTGAGGCGCTGTGGGCAGGGATCAAGGACGGGCTGGCGGCGGTGTGAGCGCCGAAAATTCTTCGCAGAAGAATTTTCTGAGAGGCAAAGATTTTTCGTAGAAAAATCTTCTGTTTATATGGTGGGGCGAAAATTCTTCAGGGAAGAATTTTCGCTGTCTGCCCTGTCAGATGTTGGTCCAGCCGCCGTCGATGCTAATCGCCTGCCCGGTCAGGAAGGCGGCCTCGTCCGAGGCGAGGTAGACGGCGAGATGGGCAATCTCTTCCGGCTTGCCGATGCGGCCCATGGGCTGGCGCGCGATGAAGGCGGCGCGGGCGGCCTCGTAATCCCCTTGGGCGCGCATGCGCTGTTCCAGCGAGGGGGATTCGACTGTGGCGGGGCAGATCGCGTTGCAGCGGATACCGCGCGTGACGTAATCGGCGGCGATGGATTTTGTGATGCCGATCACGGCGGCCTTGGTCGCGCCATAGACGAAGCGGTTGGGAGCGGCGATGATCGAGGAGGCGACCGAGGCGATGTTGACGATCGACCCGCCGCCATTTTCCAGCATCGCGGGCAGGAAGGCGCGGGTGACGCGGTAGAGCGATTTCACGTTCAACTCGAATGAAAAGTCGAAATCCTTTTCCTCGCAGTCAAGGATGGTGCCCGCATGAACGAAGCCCGCGCAGTTGAAAAGGATATCGACGGGGCCTGTCTGGGCCGCCATGGCGGCGACGGCGGCGGCATCGGTCACGTCTAGGCGGTGCGCTTCGAACCCTTCGGCGCGGAGGTCGTCGACGGCCTTGCTGCTAATATCTGTAGCGATGACGCGGGCGCCTTCGGCCTTGAAGGCACGGACGGTGGCAAGGCCGATCCCGGCGCCGGAGGCAGTGCAGAAGGCGGTTTTCCCGGCGAGGCGCATGGTCAGATCATCCCTTATCCCTGTCGCGCGCAGTCAAGCGGATGCGCGGGGGCGGGGCAAGGGCAAACTGACATGTCAGTTCGCCACGGGTGTCAGATCAGGTCAAGAAGGCGGCTGGCTTCGGTCCGGATATCTGCCAGTTTGGCGCGATCCTCGCCGGGGTGGAAGCGGGCGCGGGTGGCGGTGGGCATCGGGGCCGGTTCGCCGATGAGGATGCGGGGGCCATGCTTTGTCGCCTCGGCCTGCCATGAGCGCGCCAGCGCCATCTGCGCGGCCTTGGTCGCGCCATAGGCGCCGTAGAATTTCTGGCCCGCTTTGGGATCATCGGGGAAAAGGGCCGTGCCGCCATCGGGGGCGGCGCGCAGCAGGGGTTCGATCATCGGGATGAGCATGCCCGTCGCGCGGGTATTCGTGGCGATGGATTTTTCCCAGTCCTTGGCATCAAGGCTGCCCATGGGCGCGAGGGGAGCGGCATGGATGGCGGTGTGGACCCAGAGGTCGAGATGGCCCCAGCGATCATGGATGGAACGGCAGAGATGGCGCATCGCATCGTCATTGGTGATGTCCATCGGCGCGAGGGTCAGCGCGCCTGCGCCGGGAAGGCGGGCGGATTTCACACGGTCATCCAGTTCCTCAAGCCCGCCGACGGTGCGGGCGACGGCGACCACATGCCAGCCGCGCAGGGCCAGTTGTTCGGCCATGGCGGACCCAAGGCCGCGCGAGGCGCCGGTGACGAGGGCGATCTTCTGGGTCATGCCTCATGCTCCGTGACTGGCCGGGCGTGAAGTATTTGATCCAAGGTGAAGGGGCAAGGGCCTTTGGTCACCACTGTGAAAGGGGCGCGTCGCGGGCTTTCAAGGGCGGTCAGGCGGACTTGCTGGCGTTATGCTTGACGGCCCATTCCGCCATAGCGGCGTCCAGATCGCCTTCGGCTCCTATCCGGTCCCAGAAATTTGGGAAATCGGTCTGTGCGTTTTCAAGTGTCACCTGCGTGACATGCGGTTTGTCGCGCAGAAAAAGCGCGATGTTCTGTTCGACAGTCTGTACGTAATCGCGGCAGAAATCTATCATTTCTGTAGACGTGTTCCGCTTGGCAGCCCCCATCAGAATGGTCGTTCGATAGGCCAGAAGTATGCCCTGATTTGCACGTTTGGCGAAGGATTGTGCGGTCTCTTCCGCGTCGCGCCGCAGATGCACATAGAGCGGGCGGGTGCCCCAGGTGACGTCCAGCCGACCGAGCAGCCAGGTTAACCGATTGTCTGCTTCAATATGCTTGGATGGATAGGCGAGGCGTAGGGCGCCAGCCAAATGTGTTCGGCTTTCATGAGACGCGGTGAAATTGGTCGCGTGTCGCGCTGCCTGCACAAAAGTCGTGGAGCCGCATCGTCCCGTGCACAGAACGAAGATGTTTTCAAAAGGTTGAACTCGCATATAACACAGCAGCCTTCAGTTGGAACGTTACTTGGAACTCATGGCACCACTGTTGAATATCACCGTGACTGCCTCTGTCGCAAGCGAAGCTTTGTTAGGGAACATCACGGAAACTTCGTGGGATATTTGAACAACGCGGACGGGAAGGTCACTGCCTATACAGATGCTCGGCGGCGCATTGGGCTAGGCGAGCGGCGATGATGGCGGTGGCAGCGGTTCGGGAAACCGGTGGCTGGAGGTGGAGAGGATACCGTTTTTTGAGGTTTTGAATGGGCGGCAGTCGATCCACGGGATCACTTTGCCGGAACGCGGCTAGAGGTAAAGATGCCGCCGGAAGCCAACGTAGCCAGCGACCATGCGGCCCTGTGGTCCCGATTGGAGAAAGCCGGGCATGGCGTAGGAGATGCATTCGAAATGGCCGTGCAACAATCTTGCGAAGAATTCGCGAAGGTGGCGCAGGGCGGTCTTCTGGTCAGAGAGCAGGGCGGCGAGGTCGGCATCTACCGCGGCCGCGCTGCCGGGCATTATTGGGCAGCCTTCATCTGGAAACCCTCTTCGAGCTTGTCGGACGGAGCCACGGGGTAATCGCCCGAGAAACAGGCATCGCAGTAGCGGGGGTTGGTTGCATCGCGGCCCGCCGCTTCGCCTGCGGCGCGGTAGAGCCCGTCGAGCGAGATGAACTTCAGGCTATCGACGCCGATCCAATCGCGCATCTCATCCTCGGACATCGTGGCGGCGAGGAGCTTTTCGCGTTCGGGCGTGTCTACGCCATAGAAGCAGGGCCATGCGGTGGGGGGGGAGGCGATGCGGAAATGCACCTCGGCCGCGCCTGCGTCGAGGATCATGTCCTTGATCTTGCGCGAGGTGGTGCCACGGACGACCGAGTCATCGACGAGGATCACCCGCTTGCCCTTGATGAGGGCGCGGTTGACGTTGAGTTTCAGGCGCACGCCCATGTTGCGGATCTGTTCGGTCGGTTCGATGAAGGTGCGCCCCATATATTGGTTGCGCGTGATGCCGAGGCCGAAGGGGATGCCGCTTTCGGCGGCAAAGCCGATGGCGGCGGGGGTGCCGCTGTCGGGGACGGGGCAGACGAGATCGGCCTCTACGGGCGCTTCGCGCGCCAGTTCAACGCCGATCTGGCGGCGGGTTTCATAGACCGAGCGGCCGCCGAGGATCGAGTCGGGGCGCGAGAAATAGACATGTTCGAAGATGCAGAAGCGCGATTTGGCGGGGGAGAAGGGGCGGAAGCTTTCCACCTTGTTATTCTCGATCACCACCATTTCGCCGGGATCGATTTCGCGGATGAATTCGGCCCCGATGATATCAAGCGCGCAGGTTTCCGACGACAATGCCCAGCCATGATCGCCGATGCGGCCAAGGACGAGGGGGCGGACCCCCAAGGGATCGCGCACGCCGATGAGTTTGGTGCGCGTCATGGCGACGACGGAGAAGGCCCCTTCGACCCGGCGCAGCGCATCCTTGATGCGTTCGGGGATCGTCTTCTGGATCGAGCGCGCCATCAGGTGGATGATGCATTCGCTGTCGGAGGAGGATTGGAAGATGGAGCCGCGTTCGATCAGTTCGCGGCGGAGGGCTGCGGCATTCGTCAGATTGCCATTATGGGCGATGGCGGCCCCGCCCATGGAAAATTCGCCGAAGAAGGGCTGCACGTCGCGGATGGCGGTCGCGCCCTTTGACCCGGCGGTGGAATAGCGGACATGGCCGATGGCCAATTCGCCCGGAAGGGTGGCCATGACATCGGCCTTGGTGAAATTGTCGCGCACATAGCCAAAACGGCGGGCCGAGTTGAACCCCTGATCCGGGTCATAGGCGACGATGCCGCCTGCCTCTTGCCCGCGATGTTGAAGCGCGTGCAGGCCAAGGGCCACAAAATTCGCCGCATCGGCCACGCCGATGACGCCGAATACGCCGCATTCCTCCTTCAGCTTGTCATCGTCGAAGGGGTGCGAAAGGAAGGGGCGCATGGGGCCTCCGAATCCGGGGAGAGGGATGGGAGTGATCTAGTGCTTTGTGACGGTGAAGTCACGCCCCCTTTGGCCGCAGTTGGCCGATGTCGCTGCAAGACCGGTTTGCAGATCAGCCAGAGGTGGAGGGGGCGGTTTCTGCGGGGGCCGCATCGCCGACGCAGACCTGTGTAAGGTCGTTGTAGCGGGCGACGATCCAGCCGGGGGCATCGGTCGGCACTTGCGCATCCAGATTGTCTTGGAAGGTGGCAAAGACCTTGGCCGAGCGGCTGTCATCCACCATGGGGATGGCATTGGCGGCCACGGCGCGGTCGTAGACGAGGAAGGCCACGGCCACGAGAAGGACACCCCGCACCACGCCGAAAAGGAAGCCGAGGCCCTGATCAAGGCCCCCCAGAGCGGTGCGGTGGATGGCCGAGGACAGGAGCGGCGTGAAGAGCGAGGCGATGATGAGGGCACCGGCGAAAACCACGGCGAAGGCCGCGATGATCGAGAGTTCGCAGCTATCGCCCAAGAATTCGCCCACGACGGGAAGTTCCTTGACCAAGGGCTGCACGGGGGCGGCGAAGAGGAAGGCGACAAAGGCCGCGCCGATCCAGCCGACGATGGCCATCGCTTCGCGCACGAAGCCCCGGCTATAGGCGAGGATCGCCGAGAGGATGATGATGCCGGCCACTACGGCGTCGATCAGGGTAAAACCTTCCATGTGCCGTCCTGCTCCTGTCCCTGCCGGGGTTCTTTAGCCTGCCCCGAACATTTCGCCCACAAAGGCCGTGAGGTCGGGCATCTGACGCACCCGCATCCCCGTTTCCACCCCAATCTTAGAGCGGTCCGGCGCAATCGCCTGTGAGAAACCAAGTTTCGACGCCTCTTTCAACCTGTTTTCCGTCTGGCCGACTGGCCGGAGTGCCCCAGAGAGAGAGATTTCGCCGAAAAGCACCATGTCGGGGGGCAGGGCGACATCTTCGCGCGCTGAAAGGAGGGCTGCGGCGACCGCAAGGTCAGCGGCGGGTTCGGAGACGCGCATGCCGCCTGCGACGTTGAGAAAGACATCAAGGCCTGCGAAGGGGATGCCGCAGCGCGCCTCGAGCACCGCGAGGATCGTGGAGAGGCGGCCGCTATCGAGACCCACGACCGTGCGGCGCGGGGTGCCGAGGTTCGAGGGCGCGACGAGGGCCTGAATTTCGGTCAGCACCGGCCTTGTGCCTTCGATGCCAGCAAAGACGGCAGAGCCGGGGGTGGTTTGGCCGCGATCGGACAGGAAAAGGGCCGAGGGGTTGGTGACTTGGGCAAGGCCGTCGCCCGTCATCTCAAACACGCCGATTTCATCGGCGGGGCCGAAGCGGTTCTTCACGGCGCGCAGGATGCGGAACTGGTGGCCGCGTTCGCCTTCGAAATAAAGGACGGTGTCGACCATGTGTTCGACCACGCGGGGGCCTGCGATCTGGCCTTCCTTGGTGACGTGGCCGACGAGGATGATCGCCACGCCGCGGCGTTTGGCGAAGGTAACCAGTTCATGCGCCGCCGCGCGGACCTGCGAGACGGAGCCGGGGGCAGCTTCGACCGTGTCGAGCCACATGGTCTGAATCGAGTCGATCACGGCGAGGTGGGGGCGTTCGGCGTCGAGCGTGGTCAGGATGTCGCGCAGCGCGGTTTCGGCGCCGAGCGCCACGGGCGCGTCAGAAAGGCCCAAGCGTTGGGCGCGCATGCGGACCTGTGCCGAGGCCTCTTCGCCCGAGATGTAGAGGCATTTGAGGCCGCGTCGGGCAAAGCTGGCGGTGGCTTGCAGAAGGAGGGTGGATTTACCGATGCCGGGGTCGCCGCCCACGAGGATGGCGGATGCGGGGACAAGGCCGCCGCCAAGGACGCGGTCAAGTTCATCCATCCCACTGGCGGCGCGGGGGGGCGGGGCCTCTTCGGTGGCGAGGTCGGTGAGGGAGATGGTTTTCCCCTTGGCGCCAAGGGATTTGGGGCCGGTGGACAGCGGTGCCTCTTCCACGATGGAGTTCCACGCGCCGCAGGCATCGCATTTGCCCGCCCATTTGCGGTGGACAGCGCCACAGGCGGTGCAGGTGAAGGCGGGGGCGGATTTGCTCATGCCCCATTGGGTAGCCGCTGGGGGCCGGGGGTTCAAGTGTGGCGGCGGTGTGAGAGAAGGAGCGAGAGCGCCACGCAGGCGGTGAAGAGCCAGAGGCCCCACGCGGTTTCAACGGTGCCAAAGCCCGTCCCCTTGGCCAGCACGATGTAAAGCGCGACGAGGAAGATATCGGCCATGGCGAGGCGGCCCATCAGGCGGAGCGCGGGCAGGGTGCGGGGGGAGAGGAGGCCGAAGTCGATCAGCGCGAGGCCCAGCACCTTGGCATAGGGGGCGAAGAGGGCAAGGAAACTGACCAGAAGCGCAAGGGCGGGGTCAGTGTCCCAGAGTGATTGCAGCCCGGTGAGGACCGAGATTTCCGAAAGGCCGAAGATCGGCAGAAGCCCCGCGCGCAGAAGCGGCGCGAACCATGCCACGGGAAAGAGGATCAGAAGCGAGAGGTTCAGAAGGGGGGCCAAGCGCATGGGCGCATCTGGCCCCCGATACCGCCCCGGTTCAAGTCATTTCCCCGGTTTGGGAAGTTGAACGACGGTGGCGTCGCGGGTTTCTTCGGGTTCCATCGCATAGCCAAGCTGGGGCAGGATTTCGCGCAGGTCTGCCTCAAGCCGTTTGATCTGCGTTTCGGCCTGACGTTCCTCGACCTCGATATCCGTGAGCCAGCGGCGGAGTTCGTCGACGGTCGTGCGGGCAAGGGTGATGCGGTCGGTGAGCATGGTCACCTCTTCCTGACGCTGCTGAAGGAAGGCGCGGGCGCGGGCCACGCGGTCGTCGGAATAGGTGCGGGCGAGATCGCGTGTCAAAAAGCTCATTTGTGCGGCGAGTTGCAGGAGTTCGGGTTCCAGTTGGCCAAGGTCGGGGTGGTTGCGCAAATGGGCAAGGCGGGCGCGCATGGATTCGAATTCGCCAGACAGGGCGAAGACCCCGGCGCGGTCGGCGGCATGGGCCAGGCGATAGGCATGGGCCACATCGTCCAACCCCATGGCAAAGGAGCGGTGGCTGCGTTCCAGCCGCGCCATGCGGGCATTGGCGGGCAAAAAGAGGCAGATGAGGCAAAGAAGTGCGGTGAGGGAAAGCTGCGCCCACATGCCGGACTGCGGCAGGTCCATCGCGCCGTAGCGCAGCGCCAGATCAAGCCAAGGCAGCTGACCAAAGGCCGCCAAACCAGAGGCGGCAAGGGCGGCGAGGGTTAGAAGGACGAGCAGGCCATGCGCAAGGGTCTGGGCATAGGAGAGGGCCGGATGCAGGCGGCGGAAGGACAAAGACGGCATGGACTGCGACATGGGGAAACCGGAACACTCTTAACCACGATCACAGAAAAGGATGCCCGGGGGGGATTCGGCAACGATTTTATGGTCGACGCTCCGTGACGGGCGGTTATCGCAGTGCAGCGGGCGGATCGTTTCTGTATGGGAAACAGTTAACCCCGGATCAGGACAATGGTGCCGATCAGCGGCAGCAGCCAAAGCAGCGTGCCGACCAGCCAATGGCCCCAGATCGGCGCGGGCCAGTCGCCCAGAACATGCCGCCCCCAGGCCATGAGCAGCCAGAACCAGCACAGGATGGACAGCACAAGACTGGCCTGTTGCAGTTCCAGATAGGTGGAATGCCATGGCAGGCCCAGCCAGAGGCAGACCACAATGCCGAAGAGGGCCAATTGCCCTGCGCCTTCGACCCTTTGTCGCCAGCCCGCGATGGCCGCGACGGTGATGGCCACGGGCAGGGCAAGGGCGAGGGCGCGGAACAGCGGCGAGGCGGCGAGCGTGTGCGGAACCCCTGCCAGCCAATCCAGCAGCATCAGCGCACCGCGGCGATGGGGCCGGTGGCACGACCGTGGATGAATTGCTGCACGTAAGGGTCGGGTGTGGTGTCAAGCTCGGCGATCGGGCCTGTCCATTGGATCACGCCGTCATGCAGCATGGCCACGCGGTCGGCGATGGCGCGGACCGAGGTCATGTCATGCGTGATGGTCATGGCGGTGGCGCCCATCTCTGTCACGATCTCGCGGATCAGATCATTGATGACGCCAGCCATGATCGGGTCAAGCCCGGTGGTGGGTTCGTCAAAGAAGATGATTTCCGGTTCCGCCGCGATGGCGCGGGCAAGGCCCACACGTTTCTGCATGCCACCCGACAGTTCGGCGGGGAAGAGATCGGCGACCTCGGGTTTCAGGCCCACGCGGCGAAGTTTTTCGATGGCAATCTCGCGCGCTTCAGCCTTGGGGCGTTTGGTGGGGCCGCGCATCAGGCGGAAGGCCACGTTTTCCCAGACGCGGAGCGAGTCAAAGAGCGCACCACCTTGGAAGAGCATCCCGAAACGGGCAAGGAAGGCGTCGCGGTCGGCCTGTGTCACGTCCTGACCATCGAGGGTGATGGTGCCGGTGTCGTGATGGACAAGGCCGAGGATGCATTTCAGCAGGACCGATTTCCCGGTGCCAGAGCCGCCGATGATGACCATGCTTTGGCCAGACGGGATGGTCAGGTCCACCCCGCGCAGGACGCGGTTCTTGCCGAAGGTCTTGGTGACGGCGGTGAGGGTGATCATGCGGAGAAGAACAGTTCGGTGAGGATGTAATTGGAGGCAAGGATCAGGACCGAGGCGCCCACCACCGCGGATTTCGTGGCCGCACCCACGCCTTGCGCGCCGCGGCCCGAATTCATGCCGTGATAGCAGCCCATCAGCGCCACGATGAAGCCGAAGGCGGCCCCTTTCCACAGGCCCGAGACGACATCCCATGTTTCAAGGAAATCGACGGTGTTTTGCAGATAGGTGGCTGAGTTGAAGCCAAGCCGGTTCACGCCCACAAGCCAGCCCCCGGCGATGCCGATGGCGTCGCCCACGGCGACGAGGACGGGGACGGCCAGCGTGGCGGCCAGAACGCGGGGGACGGCGAGGTATTTGATCGGATTGGTGGAGAGGGTGACCAGCGCGTCGATCTGTTCGGTGACCTTCATGGTGCCGATCTCGGCCGCGATGGAAGAGGCGACGCGGGCCGCGACCATCAACCCGCCAAGGACGGGGCCAAGTTCGCGCACCATGCCGATGGCGACGATGGAGGGGACGACGGCCTCGGCGTTGAACCTTGCGCCGCCGGAATAGATTTGCAGGGCGAGCGCCCCCCCGGTGAAGACGGCGGTCAGGCCCACGACGGGCAGCGAGAGCCAGCCGATCTGGACGAGGGCATGCAGGATTTCGCGCGGGTAGAAGGGCGGGCGGAAGAGATGGCTGATGACCTGCGCGGCGAAAAGCGCCACGCGGCCGATGGCGGCGAGGGCCGCGAGAACAGGCCGCCCGAGGGCGGCGAGGGGGGCGGTGAGGGCGGTCACGCCTGTCCCCCTTGGCGGGTCACATAGCGGCGCGCGTAACGGGGGCCGAGCGAGGTGAGAATTTCATAACCGATGGTGCCTGCGATGGCGGCAAGGTCATCGACGCCCTGATGCGGGCCGATGATATCGAGGCTGCGCGGCACTTCGGCCAAGTGGCCGATATCGGCGGTGATGAGGTCCATCGAGACGCGGCCGATCAAGGGCACGGGCGTGTCGCCATCCCAGAGATGGACCTTGTTTGACAGCGTGCGGGGCAGGCCATCGGCATAGCCTGCGGAAAGCGTGGCGACCGTGGTGGCGGTTTCCGCCGTCCATGAATTGGCATAGCCCACGGTTTCGCCCGGCCCCACCTCGCGCGTCTGGATGACGGGGAGGGAGAGGGTCAGGCTGGAACGCGCATCCGCGAAAGGCTGACCGCCGTAAAGGCCGATGCCGGGGCGCGTGAGATCGAAATGGTAGTCAGGGCCGAGGAGGATGCCGCCCGTGGCGGCAAAGCTGCGCGGGATGCCTAGCCCGTCGGTCATGCGGTGGAACTGCGCCAGTTGCGCGGCGTTCATCGGGTGGTCGGGTTCATCGGCGCAGGCGAGGTGGGACATCAGGAAATCGGGGCCCGCCTCAAGCACGATGGGGGCGATGGCGCGCCATTCGGGGTCTTCCAGACCCAGACGGTTCATCCCGGTGTCAAGCTGGATGCCGAAAGGATGACCGGGCAGGGCTTCGAGGTGGCGGGTGACCTGCTGGAGCGAGTTGAGCATCGGTGTCAGGTCGAGATCATGGATCATCTCGGTATCGCCCGCCATATGGCCGCCGAGGATGCCGATCTGGGGGCCGGGGCCGAGGATCTGACGCAGGCGGGCGCCTTCTTCGGCGACGGCGGTGAAGAAGCGCCGCGCGCCTGCGCGGGCGAGGGCCGGGGCGACACGGTCGATGCCCAGCCCATAGGCATCGGCCTTGACGACAGCGGCGGTCTGGGTGCCGGGGGCGGAAAGACGATCCAGCGCGCGCCAATTGGCGGCGATGGCGTCAAGGTCGATGGTGAGGGTTGCTGTGGCCATGATGCGGGGGTTTTCGGCAGGGGCGGGGCTGGGGTCAAGGGAATTCTGGTGGCGGGGGGGTGAGGTGGCGGAGGCGTGATCCTGCGGAGCGCTTCGCGCAAGCCTTTCCTGTCGCCTGCGCGCTGCCGCGCTCCGGCTCCGTGGTCAGGGGACGTTCCGTCCCCTCTGTCCGCGCGGTGCCCGCGCGGCCATTCACCCCTGGAGAGTATTTTCCGCCAAGATGAAGGGGCGGGTCAGTCGCGCAGGCCTGCCATGGCGCGGTCGAGATGGACATAGCCGCCATCGACGAAAAGCCATTGGCCTGTCGTGTGGCCCGCGCGGGGAGACAGGGTGAAGACGACAGTATCGGCCATTTCGGTATCAAGCGTCATGCGCTGGCCAAGCGGGATGCGGCGGGTGATTTCAGCCAGTTTTTCGGCGCGGTTCGGGAAAGTGTCGAGCCAGGCGTCATACATGGGGGTGAGGACTTCGGCCGGGATGACGGCGTTCACGCGCACGCCATGGGGGGCAAATGCGGCGGCCCATTCGCGGGTGAGGCCAAGCTGGGCGGCCTTGGCTGCGACATAGGCCGAGGTGGAGCCTTGCCCCGTGACGCCCGTTTTGGAGGAGATGTTGACGATGGCCCCCCGCTGCGCCTTGAGGTCATCCTGCAACAGATGGGCGAGGGTGTAGTAATGGATCAGGTTCTGGTCGAGCGAGGCGCGGAAGGCGGCGGGGCCTGCGTCGAGCCCCACGCCATCATTGGTGCCTGCATTATTCACGAGGCCGTAGACCTGCCCCCATCGGGCATGCACCTCGTCCACGGCCTGTGTGATCTGATCGTCTTTGGACAGATCGACCTGCACCCAGCCCGCCTTGGGCTGGAGCGCGGTCAGGCGGGCGAGGAAGGCCGGATCAGGGGCGCGGCGGGCGAGGATGGCGGGGATGGCGCCTTCGGCGGCAAGGGCCATGCTGATCGCGCCGCCGATGCCTTGGCCGCCGCCCGTGACGATCACGAGCTTGTCTTTCAGCTGCAGATCCATGTCGCCCCCTAGTACCCGCCGCCGTCGCCCTGCCAAGGCTGGGCGAGGTTGCCAAAGCGGGTGAAGCGGCCCTCAAAGCTGAGTTCCACCGTGCCGATGGGGCCGTGGCGCTGCTTGCCGATAATGACCTCGGCCTTGCCATGGACGCGGTTCATTTTCTCATACCATTCGGCGAAGCGGGGATCCTCTTCCGGTGGCTTGAGGCGTTCGTGGTAATATTCGTCGCGATAGACGAACATGACCACGTCAGCATCCTGTTCGATGGAGCCGGATTCGCGCAGGTCGGACAGTTGCGGGCGCTTGTCGTCGCGGGATTCGACCGTCCGCGAAAGCTGTGACAAGGCGACGACGGGGATGTTGAGCTCCTTGGCGATGGCCTTGAGGCCTTGGGTGATTTCCGAGACTTCCTGCACGCGGTTGGTTTCGCCCCGGCCCGTGCCCTTGAGGAGCTGGAGGTAGTCGACCATCAGCACATCAAGGCCATGGGTCCGTTTCAGGCGGCGGGCGCGGGCGGCGACTTGGCTGATGGGCAGGGCGGGGGTGTCGTCGATATAGAGCGGGCAGGATTCGAGGGATTTGGCGGCCTCGACGAAGCGGCGGAATTCCTCTTCCGTCATGTCGCCGCGGCGGATTTGTTCGGAGGGAACTTCGGATGCCTCGGAGAGGATACGGGCGGCAAGCTGCTCGCTGCTCATTTCCAAGGAGAAGAAGCCCACGACGCCACCATCGACCGCGCCTTCGCTGCCATCCGAGAGGCGGCCGCGGCGATAGGCCTTGGCGATGTTGAAGGCGATGTTGGTGGCGAGCGAGGTTTTCCCCATGGAGGGGCGCCCGGCGAGGATCAGCAGGTCGGATGGATGGAGGCCGCCGAGTTTGCGGTCGAGATCGACGAGGCCCGTCGAGATGCCGGCAAGGCCACCGCCGCGCTGATAGGCGGCGTTGGCGGAATTCACCGCCTCGGTCGTGGCGCGGAGAAAGGAGACGAAGCCGCGTTGGGCGACGCCCTGTTCGCCAAGCTTGTAGAGATGCTGTTCGGCCTCGGTGATCTGTTCGCGGGGTTCGGATGTGACATCGACCTTGGCGGCCTTGGCGGCGATGTCGCGGCCCAAGGAGATGAGTTCGCGGCGGACCGCGAGGTCGTAGATCATCTGGGCGTAGTCGCGGGCGGCAAAGGAGGAGATCGCGGCACCGGCAAGGCGGACGAGATAGGCGGGACCGCCGAGTTCCTTCAGCCCGTCGTCATCTTCGAAAAAGGGTTTCAGCGTGACGGGGGAGGCCAGCGCGTTTTTCTGGATGCGGGCGGCGGCCTTGTCGAAGATGCGCTGATGGACGGGGTCGAAGAAATGGTCGGCCTTCACGAGGGCGGCGATGCGATCATAGACATCGTTATTCGTCAGGATCGCGCCAAGGAGCTGCTGTTCGGCCTCGATATTATGGGGCAGCGCCTCGGGTTCCGGGCCGGGTTGGGGGGCGGTGGGCAGGTTGGGGCGGAGGGTCGCGATTTCGGTCATGTCTGCCTCGGTTCGTTGCTGCCGGGGTCGGATATGCCCCGGTTCGGCCTGCGGGAACAGGCAGGAACAACCCTGTGGAAAAGCACGCGGCGAGTCGCAGGGGGTGCGCCTGTTCTACCACATCTTGCGGCGGTTGTCCGGCTTTGCCACCAGCGAGGGCTGTTTCGGCCCTGACGAAGGGTGAGTCATGCACAAAGCATCCACAGGGCCGCCCACAGGAAATTTTACGCTTCGTTCAGGATTTGGCGCGGGCTGCCTGCCAGGCGCGGGGATCGGTGAGGAAGGTTTCCACTTCGGCCAGTGTCTTGCTGTCGAAGGCCGCGCTGGCGCGGGCCTCGGCCAGCACGTCCCACCAGGTGCAGAGGTGATGGAGCGCCACGCCGTGATCGGCCAGACGCTGCGTCGTTTCGGGGAAGATGCCGTAGTAGAAGATCACTGCCGTATGGGCGCAGGTGGCGCCCGTGTCACGGATGGCATCCACGAAGGAGAGTTTCGACCCGCCATCGGTGGTGAGGTCTTCGACCAGAAGCACGCGCTGGCCTTCGGTCATCGCGCCTTCGATGCGGGCGTTGCGGCCATAGCCTTTGGGTTTCTTGCGGACATAGGTCATCGGCAGGGCAAGGCGTTCGGCCACCAGCGCGGCAAAGGGGATGCCTGCGGTTTCGCCGCCTGCGATATTGTCAAATGCCTCAAACCCCGCGTCGCGCATGATGGTCACGGCGAGGAAATCCATCAGGGTCGAGCGGATGCGCGGATAGGAGATGAGCTTGCGGCAGTCGATATAGGTGGGCGAGGGCAGGCCCGAGGCCAGCGTAAAGGGTGTTTCGGCGTTAAAGTGGACGGCCTTGATCTCCAACAGCGCGCGGGCGGTGAGGCGGGCGATTTCCTCTTTGGGCGGGAAGGTCGTGGGGATCATGGGCGCGTGTCCTGTCGACAGGCCCCAAAATCTTTCCGTGAAAGATTTCGGGGCGGTTGAGAAGAATTTTCGCCGAAAATTCTTCGGCGCGGGGGTGGGGGCGAAAAATTTTCGGGGAAAATTTTTCGCAGGAGTCAGGCTTCAACATGCCAATGCACGGTGAAGCCGGGGTCGAAGACGGTGACGGGGCCGGCCTCGGTCAGGATTTTGGCGGGCCATTGGGCGGCAGCGCCCTTGATCAGGGTGATGCGATCCTCGTTCGGGGGGAGGCGGTAGAAGGCGGGGCCGTTCAGGCTGCAGAAGGCCTCAAGTCGGTCGAGGGCGGAGTCTTCCTCGAACACATGGGCCAGTAGTTGCAGCGTGTTCGTGGCGGTGAAGCAGCCCGCACAGCCGCAGGCATGTTCTTTCAGCGCGTCGACATGCGGGGCGCTGTCGGTGCCAAGGAAGAAGCGCGGGTCGCCGGATGTGGCGGCGGCGCGCAGGGCGAGGCGGTGCTTTTCCCGCTTGGCCACGGGCAGGCAGTAGTAATGCGGTTTGATCCCGCCCGCGAGGATGTGGTTGCGGTTGATGATCAGGTGATGGGTCGTGATCGTCGCACCGAGGTTTTCGTTGCCCGCCCTTGCATAGGCAACGCCTTCTTCGGTGGTGATATGTTCCATCACCACGCGCAATTCCGGCAGGCGGCGGCGCAGCGGATCGAGGACGGTGTCGATGAATACGGCCTCGCGGTCGAAGATATCGACCTCATGCGTGGTCACTTCGCCATGGACGCAGAGCGGCAGGCCAATCTCGGCCATGCGTTCTAGAACGGGCATGACCTTGGCGATGTCACGCACGCCGGAATGGGAATTGGTGGTGGCGCCAGCGGGGTAGAGTTTGACTGCCGTCACGATCCCGGCCGCATGGGCGGCGGCGACATCATCGGGGTCCGTGCCTTCGGTGAGGTAGAGCGTCATCAGCGGCTGGAACTGCATGCCGTCCGGCAGGGCGGCACGGATACGGTCGCGATAGGCGGCGGCCTGATCGCCCGTCACCACGGGCGGGACGAGGTTCGGCATGATGATGGCGCGGGCGAAGTGGCGCGCGCTTTCGGGCAGGACGCCTTTCAGCATCGCGCCGTCGCGCAGATGGAGGTGCCAGTCATCGGGGCGGCGGAGGGTGAGGCGATCGGTCATGATCCGCGCCTAGCGCAACTTCGCCCGTCTTTCCAGAGCGGAGTTGCGGCAGGCGACCGCCCCTTCTGCGCAAATCAGGCCGAGGTGGCGAGAGATGGCCGATCTGTTGCCGCAGCGTCGGTTTCAGGTGGCGCGATCTGGCTTTGGATGCCGAGATGGCGTTCCAGATCGGCCTGACGTTTGCGGAAGCGTGGCGCGCCCAGCCGCCGCGTGACCGAGCGGCAGACCATCAATGCAAGCCGTGGCCGCCCGGCCAGTTCGGCCTTGCGCAGCATGTTTTTGAGGTAGGGCAGGAAGCGGCGACGGATGCGCCAAAGCCGCGCGAAGGCAAGCGGCGTCAGGCGGTTTTCAAAGATCGCCCGCACGAGATCGGGCAGAAGGTCGGTGAGTTCCAGCGCGTTTTCCAGCGAGTCGCCGAAATGGCGCACCGGAAGTGGGGTCACCCAAGGTTTGCGGAACAGGGCCGCATGCATCGCATTTTCGGGCACTGTCGGGTCGAAGATGATGTGCACCTGCGCCGCCCCTTCGGTCATGTCTGGGGCAAAGCCGTAACGCGAGGTGAAATCGAGCCTGCGTTCCGAAAGGTTGCGGCGATCCCATCCGGCGAAGGCGGGATCAAGCGTGGCGCGCGGGCTGAGTGCGAGGACATTCGCCCCCGGGGCGCAAACGGAATAGGCGCAGGCGGCGTAACCGCAGGCCCCGGCGCCAAAGAAGAGGACACGGTCGAAATCTTCGAAGAAAGCGTCATCAACCAGGCGGTCGAAATAGCCCCAGACCGCCGGATCGCGGAACCATGTTTCGCCTTCGCAGATCAGGGTCAGGTGGGACCAGCCATTGGCAAGGGCGAGGTCGTGGCCAAAGGGCATCTGCCCGCGCCGTGCGAGGATGCGTTCCAGTGATTCGAAGGTGACCAGAAGAACCGGACCGTCATCGTGGAAATAGGCGTGGTGGCGGCGTCCAAGCGGCTCAAAATACCCTTCTTCGGCGCAGAGCCTGTCGATCTTTTCGATCCACTCGGCCCGTTGCAGCGTGACGACGCCTGCCAGCGCATCGGGCGCGGCATCTTCGGGATCAGTCAGGTCGCCATCGGCGCGGTCGGACATGGGCCTGTGCCCTTTCATCATCTTCGTTTCTGTTGCGGCGGCTTCGGAGCCTGTGCTGCCGCGATACCGTCTATCTTTATCTTGCCCCTGAGCTAGGCGCTGGTGAGGGCAAGTTTATGGCGAATCTTTAGCGGATGCGGGCCATTGCGTGATCCTTTGGTCGATCCGATGCGATGGGGACAGGGGTCGGCCATCCCTTGGGATGTGGGGCGGGGGCGGCACCATGTCAATCATCGGTTTCGGCAGCGGGGCGCAGGGCATGGGTCCAGATGGTGCGCGCCTCGGCCGCCGTCAGGCTGCGTGTGGGCGGGGCCATCATCAGCCGCCCGAACAGCGCACGCCATCCTTCCTCGCGCATCAGGTCACGGAACCTGTTGCACCGCCAGTCGAAGGCCGCGCGATGCAGACGGGCAAGGTCGGGGTCGGCCATCAATTCATCGCGCAGGGCGCGGCTGGACAGGGACAGGATCGACCGATCCTCGACCCCGCAGTGGTTGCGGTCCACCCAATAGCCAAGGTCGAAGGCCGAAGCATCGCGGTTTGCACGGCCCCGGTCGGCCTTGACGAGATAGCCTTCCATGCTGCCCAGCGCGTAATGGTTCAACTGTGCAAGGCGATACTGCGGTTGGCCAAGGGGCGAAAAGATGCGCTGCGGCCCGCCCGGCAGGGGGCGGCCTGCGCTGTCGAACCAGCGTTGGCGGTCTGTGGCCTGCCCCTTGGGACGATGCACGCCCGGTTGTCCAAAGCGACCATCGTTGCGGTAAAGCGTCTTGAACATCACCGCGCGCCACGGCCATTCCAACGGGTCGGGTGCCGCCTGCAGGAAGGTTTCGGTCACGGGGGCATCGGTCAGGCCCACGACACCCGCATTGCCGAACATCCGCCATGTCAGGGTGATGGCGTCGGCCTCGGGCAGGGCATCGAGCAGCGCCGGAATGGTGCGGTTGCCAACATGGATATTCACGAATTCGTCGATATCGCAAACAAGGATCCAATCGGCGGATTTGGTCAGCGGATGGGCCGCGGCGGTTTTCAGGGCGTGCCATTGCGGCCCCTTTTCATGCGGGCCGTCATTGCGGATATGCGTCAGCCATCCCATCTGCGCCAACCGATCCAGCATCAGATCGGTGCCATCGGTGCAATCATTGGAAAACACAAGAACGTCGGTGATGCCTGCCGCGCGATGATGGGCCAGCCATTCCAGAAGGAAGCTGCCTTCGTTTCGCACCGTCATGATCGCCAACACACGCATGGCGAAGGGTTGGCATGGGGCCGCGCGCGTTGCAAGGGTTGCGCGGCCCCCTCCATTGGTCGCATGCGCGGCCTTGGCGACTTGACCCCTTGTCGAGGCGGGGCCAAGCATGGGGGACAATCGCGGGGAAGGGGGAGCCATGCATCCGGTGCCTGCATCGATCGACGAGGTGGTGACGCTGCTGGCGTCCGAGGGATATGTCGCCTCGCGCGCGCTCGCCACGGTGGTGTTCCTGTCGCTGCGTCTGGGGCGGCCCTTGTTCCTTGAGGGCGAGGCGGGCGTCGGAAAGACCGAGATCGCCAAGGTTTTGGCGGCGGCCTTGGGGCGGCGGCTGATCCGGCTGCAATGTCATGAAGGGCTGGATGCGGCCTCGGCGGTTTATGAGTGGAATTTCGCGGCGCAGATGATCGCCATCCGCACCGCCGAGGCGGGCGGCGGTGCCGATCGCGATGCGCTGCGGGCGGAACTGTTTACCGAGGATTATCTGGTGGAACGGCCCCTCTTGGCGGCGATGCGGCCGCAACCGGGGGGGGCGCCGGTCCTTTTGATCGATGAGCTGGACCGGACGGATGAACCCTTTGAGGCCTTCCTGCTGGAGGCGCTGTCGGATTTTCAGGTCACGATTCCCGAACTTGGCACGGTCAAGGCGCCTGAGCCGCCCATCGTCATCCTGACCTCGAACCGCACGCGCGAGGTGCATGACGCGCTGAAACGGCGCTGCCTTTATCATTGGGTCGATTATCCGGGCTTTGACCGCGAGTTGGAAATCCTGCGGGCACGCGCGCCTGAGGCACAAGAGGCACTCAGCCGCGAAGTGGTGGCCTTTGTCCAACGCCTGCGGTCGGAAGATCTGTTCAAGAAACCGGGCGTGGCCGAAACCATCGACTGGTGCAAATGCCTGCTTGCGCTGGACGTGATCCAGCTGTCGCCCGAGGTGATCGCCGATACGCTGGGTGCGATCCTGAAATATCAGGACGATATCCAAAAGATGCAGGGGTCTGAGGCGAAGAAGCTGCTTGACGAGGTGAAGAAAGGCTTGGTCTTCACGTGAGCCCGCCCCTTCATCTTGGCCCAAATACTCATCTTGCGACCTTGGCCCGCCGCGCCTTGGCTGCAATTCGGGGAACCGGGGGGTGCGGGGGGGCGGATGCCCCCCTGCCTCGGCCAAGATAGGGCGGAAGGATGGACGATCTGGCCCTGCCCGAGGATGGCAAGCTTTCCCACAATATCGCGCATTTCGCCCGTGCGTTGCGGCGGGCGGGGTTGCCCATTGGGCCGGGGCGGGTGATCGATGCGATAAGGGCGGTCGAGGCGGCGGGGTTTACCGAGAAGGTGGATTTCTTCTGGACCTTGCATGCCTGTTTCGTCAGCCGCCCGGAACAGCGCGCGGTGTTTGAACAGGTCTTCCGCCTTTATTGGCGCGATCCGCAATTCCTTGAACATATGATGACGCTTCTTCTTCCCGCCGTGCGGGGCGTGCAGGAGGAACGGCTGGCCGATGCGGCGGAAAAGCGGGCGGCAGAGGCGCTCTTGGATGGCAATGGGATCGACCTGCCGGAACGGGAGTCCGAAGGGGGGGAGGAAGAGGCGCAGATTGAGATCGATGCCTCGGCCACCATGTCGCATGAAGAGCGTCTCAAGACGCTCGACTTTGAACAGATGAGCATGGCCGAAGTGGCGGAGGCCAAGCGCATGCTGGCGCGGCTGGCGCTGCCGGTGCGGCCACTGGTCACGCGGCGGATGGTTGCCGATCTGGCGGGGCGGCGGATCGACGCGCGTCGCACCCTGCGTGCGGCCTTGCGGCAAGGGGGCGAGGTCACGCGCCTGATGCGGCGCGCGCCGGGGGAGCGATGGCCCAATCTGGTTGTGCTCTGCGATATCTCGGGATCGATGAGCCAATATTCCCGGCTGGTGCTGCATTTCGTCCATGCGGTGGCGAACCGCAAAGGGCAGGGCTGGGCGAAGGTGCATGCCTTCACCTTTGGCACGCGGCTGACGAATATCACCCGGCATCTGCGCAATCGCGATGTGGATGCCGCCTTGAAGGCGGCGGGGGCGGAGGCACAGGATTGGTCGGGGGGGACGCGGATCGGCACCTGTTTGCGCGCCTTCAACCGCGATTGGTCGCGGCGCGTGCTGGGGCAGGGGGCGGTGGTCTTGCTGATCACCGACGGGCTGGACCGTGACGATACGGGGGCCTTGGCCTGTGAGATGGAGCGGCTGCATCTGTCTTGTCGTCGTCTGATCTGGCTGAACCCGCTGTTGCGCTGGGATGGGTTCGCGCCCAAGGCCACGGGGATTCGCGCCATGCTGCCGCATGTGGACAGTTTCCGCGCGGGCCATTCCATCGCCTCGCTGGAAGCTTTGGGACGCGCGATTTCCGAGGCGCGGGATACGGGCGAAAAGGCGCGGCTGATGGCGATGATCGGGGACGATCCCGCAGGGTGAGGCGCTGGGCATAACCCAAATTAAGCGCCGCTTTGCCGATGATATGGGCAAACGGGGCCATGATATCGCATATCAGGGAAGATGCTGGTCATCTGGCAGCAAGGCGCGGCCTTGGTCTGGTCGCGTGGCAAGGAAAGGATGTTTCGGATGAGACGGCTTCTGATCTCGACCACGGCATTGTCGGTGGCGTTGACGCAGGTGGCACCGATGCCCCTGATGGCGCAGACGCTGACCGAAGAGGGCAGCGTGATCGCAGAGGATGGGCGCGTGCTGTGCGAAGGCACGGCAGAGGCGCCTTGCGATCTGGATGCGGTGATGGAACAGCTCGCGGCAGAAGCGGCGGCGGCAGAAGCGGCGGCGGCAGAAGCGGCGGCGGCAGAAGCGGCGGCGGCAGAAGCGGCGGCGGCAGAAGCGGCGGCGGCAGAAGCGGCGGCGGCAGAAGCGGCAGCAGCGGCACAGGCACAGGCTGAGGCGGAGGCGGCGGCGGCGGCACAGGCGCAAGCTGAGGCGGAAGCGGCGGCGGCGGCACAGGCGCAAGCTGAGGCGGAGGCGGCGGCACAGGCGCAAGCTGAGGCGGAGGCTGCGGCAGCGGCACAGGCACAGGCTGAGGCGGAGGCGGCGGCGGCGGCACAGGCGCAAGCTGAGGCAGAAGCGGCAGCAGCGGCGCAGGCGCAGGCTGAGGCGGAAGCGGCGGCGGCGGCACAGGCGCAGGCTGAGCCAGTAGCGGCAGCAGCGGCACAGGCACAGGCTGAGGCGGAGGCTGCGGCAGCGGCTGAGGCAGAGGCGGGGGCGACGCAGGACCCCGGCCTTGCCGAAGCTTTGGATGAGATTCTGACGGAAGAGGCCCCGGCCGAAGCGCCTGCGGTTGTCGAGGCCCCGGCAGAGGCCCCTGTGGAAGAGACGGTCGTGGATCAGGCCGCGCCCTTGGACGCGCCTGCCACCGCCGAGGCGACGGCCGAGCCGACCCTGACCGAGGAGGCCCCGGCAGAGGCAGGCGCAGGCGAAGCCGTTGCCGAGACCCCGGTGGAACAGCCGATCCTTGAGGCGGTTGAGGCGGTGACGGACCCGGCGATCCTTGTCGATCCTGCTGCACCCGAAGCCCCGCCTGCCGAAGCTGTGGAGACCCTGAGCGAACTTTTGGCACAGCCTGAAGACGTGGCCCCTGCCGCGCTTGAAGCCGTGGTGACCTCGGCCCCGATCGAAACGACGGAAGGTCAACCGGTGGAGTTCGCCCCCGCGGCGGCGGCGACCGAGGTTGTGGTGCAAGAGATCACCGATGCGACAGCGCGGTCTTCGGCGCAGGATTTCACGGCACCAGCGTCAGCCTCGCTCGCCTCGGCGGCGGCGGCATCGAATGATGATGGCGGGCTGACCGATTTGCAGAAATTCGGCCTTGTCGCGTTGGGCGCGTTGGCCGTGGGGGCGATCATCAACGCCAACCGCGATCAGGTTGTATCGAACACGGGCGACCGGGTGGTCGTGCAGCGCGGCAATGGCGATTACTACATCTACAAGGATGACGACACGCTGTTGCGCCGTCCGGGCAGCACGGTCAGGACCGAAAGCTTCCGTGACGGATCGACCCGCACGATTGTCGAACGTGGCGATGGCACGCAGGTTGTCACCATCCGCGATGCGACGGGCCGGGTTCTGCGCCGCGCAACCTATGACAGTCTGGGACGCGAGATCGTGCTGATCGATGATCTTTACCCCGAAGAGCGGATCGACGTGACGCGCCTGCCCAAGCCACGGGAGCGGGTGATCAGCCTGTCCACATCCGAAGAGGATGCGTTGCTGCGCGCCCGTCTGGCGGCACTGGATGCCGAGGAACTGGGCCGGACCTTCAGCCTGCGCCAGATCCGCGAAATCCCGCAGGTGCGGCGTTTGGCGGCGACGGTGGATGTGAACAACGTCACCTTCGATTCCGGTTCGGCGGCGATCAAGGCCACACAGGCGGAATCGCTGGCGGCGCTGGGGCGGCTGATGACGTCGATGATCGATGCAAACCCCAATGAGATGTTCCTGATCGAGGGGCATACCGATGCGGTGGGGGCGGCCTCGTTGAACCTGACCCTGTCGGATCGGCGGGCGGAAAGCGTGGCGCTGGCGCTGACCGAATATTTCGGGGTGCCGCCGGAGAATATGGTGGTGCAGGGCTATGGCGAGTCGGACCTGCGGGTGAACACGCAAGAGGCCGAGCGGCAGAATCGCCGCGTGGCGGTGCGGATCATCACGCCGCTGATGCGGCAGGCGAGTTTGCGGTGACTTGACCTAGGTCAAGGCGGGAAGGGTGAGTCGCGGTTAGTTTCTGACTTATCGGGTGGCCCAACTCCCTTGCACTGCCCGAATGCGTGTCGCTCCTCCCTGTTCGACACTGCTTGTGCGCCGCGGGTCCCCAACCCGCGGCGTTTTCTTTGGTTGCTTCCCTGAAGGGTTGCACTTTTTGGCAGTGGCATCTGGCGGGCCGCCGACGCATGATCGGGGCCGAAACAGGGGAAGGGTGCAGGACATGACCGAACGCGCGGCACATGACAGCCTGCCCGAGATCGCGCTGGACTGGCACCGGGCCGGGCGCGGCGCGGCACTGGCGACGGTGATCGAGACATGGGGATCGGCCCCCCGGCAGGCGGGAAGCCAATTGGCAATCTCTGGCGAGGGGGAGATCATGGGATCGGTCTCGGGCGGCTGCGTCGAGGGCGCGGTGGTGACCGAGGCGCTGGCGGCGCTGGAGGATCGGCGGTCGCGCATCCTGACCTTTGGCGTCAGCGACGAGACGGCCTTTGCCGTGGGGCTGGCCTGTGGTGGCACGATCCGGGTGCTGGTGGAGCCTGTGGGCGAGGGGGCGGAGGCGCTGCCCGAGGCGATGCTGGCCGACTTGGTGGCGGCGCGGGCGGCGCGGCAGCCCGTGGCCATGGCGGTGACGCCGGAGGGGTGGCAGCGCGCGCTGGTTGCGCCGGGGGCAGAGGCGGCGGTGGATACGCGCTTCCGGTCCGACAAATCGGGCATGGAGGAGGATGGCCGCTTCATCGCCATCCACAACCCGCCCTTGCGCCTGATTGTGGTGGGTGCTGTGCATATTGCCCAGCCGCTTTTGCAGATGGCGCGGCTTTGCGGTTACGACGGGACGCTGATCGACCCGCGATCGGCCTTTGGATCGGCGGCGCGGTTTCCCGGCGAGGTGATCGTGGAGGATTGGCCAGATGAGGCGCTGGAGGCGCTGGCCCCGGATGGGCGGACGGCCATTGTCACGCTGACCCATGACCCAAAGCTGGATGATCCGGCGATCCGTGTGGCCTTGCGGTCGGGTGGGTTCTATCTTGGCTGTCTGGGATCGACGCGCACCCATGCCAAGCGGGTGGATCGGCTGCGGGCGGAAGGCTTTTCTGACGCCGAGATTGCCCGCATCCATGCCCCGGTTGGGATGGATATCGGGGCCAAGACCCCGGCCGAGATCGCGGTATCGGTGATGGCGCAGATCACCGCAGTCTTGCGGAAAGGGTAGGCCCGTGTTCTTCGGCGAGGTGGCGCTGGAGGCGGCGGAGGGGGCGATCCTTGCCCATTCCGAGGCTGTGCCGGCGGGGCGATTGCGCAAGGGGTTGGTGCTGGGCAGGGCCGAGATCGCCGCGCTCCGGGCGGCGGGGCTGGCGCGGGTGACGGTGGCGCGGCTGGGTCCGGGAGATGTGGGCGAGGATCAGGCCGCGGCGCGGTTGGCGGCGGCGCTGGTGCCCGATCCGGTGGCGCAGGCGCTGCGGCCGGGAGAGGCCTTTACGGGGCGGGTAAACCTGAACGCGGTAGGGCCGGGGATTGTAGAGCTGGATGCGGCGGCGATCCATCGGCTGAACCTTGTCCATCCGGCGATCACATTGGCGACGCTGGCCCCGTATCAGCGGGTGGTGGCAGGCACGCTGGTCGGAACGGTGAAGATCATCGCCTATGGGGTCGAGGAGGCGGCGCTGGCGGCGGCCTGTGCCGCGGCGCGGGCGGCGATCCGGGTGCGTCCTGTGGTCCTGCATTCGGCGGGGCTGGTCATGACCGATGCGCCGGGATTGGAAGCGAAGATCGCCGCCAAGGGGCGGCGGGCGATCGAAGGGCGGTTGCGCGCCTTGGGCATGCAATTGGAGGGGGTGGAGAGCGTCCCGCATGAGGCAAGCGCCCTGACGGAGGCGCTGGCCCGCGCGCCGGGGGACATGGTGCTGATCCTGACGGGGAGTGCCACATCCGATCTGGAGGACACGGCCCCGGCGGCGCTGCGGGCTGCGGGGGGGCGGGTTGCGCGCTTTGGGATGCCGGTCGATCCGGGGAATCTGTTGTTTCTGGGCGATCTTGAGGGGCGGCCCGTGATTGGCCTGCCCGGTTGCGCCCGCAGCCCGGCCCTGAACGGTGCGGATTGGGTGCTGGAGCGGCTGGCCTGCGGCTTGACGGTTGGGGATGCAGAGATTGCCGCGATGGGTGTGGGGGGGCTGTTGAAGGAAATCCCCTTGCGGCCCCAGTTGCGGGAACCTGAGTAGAAGATTTTTCTCGAAAAATCTTTGGACCGCCCCGAGGGGCGGTTAGGGAAAAATTTTCGGACGAAAATTTTTCGGGTGCGGCGGGGGGTGAAAAATTTTCTGACGAAAATTTTTCTGTGCCATGAGAAAGGGCCGCTCGTTCCGAGCGGCCCTGCTGCTGTGATCTTGCCCGATTTACTTCGGCGCGATCATCATCACCATCTGGCGGCCTTCGAGCTTGGGCATGGATTCCACCTTGCCATTGTCGCCCACATCGGCAGCCACGCGGTTGAGAAGATCAAGCCCGAGTTCCTGGTGCGCCATTTCGCGGCCACGGAAGCGAAGCGTGACCTTCACCTTGTCGCCCTCCTCAAGGAACTTCAGCACCGAACGCATCTTCACTTCGTAATCGTGCTTGTCCGTGCCGGGGCGGAATTTGATTTCCTTGATCTCGATGATCTTTTGTTTCTTCCGCGCCTCGGCCTCGCGCTTTTGCTGTTCGTATTTGAACTTGCCGAAGTCCATGATCTTGCAGACCGGGGGTTCCGCGTTCGGGCTGATCTCGACAAGGTCGAGGCCTGCCTCTTCGGCCAGCGCCATGGCACGGGCGGGTGTCACCACCCCGATATTTTCCCCGTCGGCGCCGATCAGGCGGATTTCAGGAGAGCGGATGCGATCGTTCACACGGGGGCCCGTCTCGCGCTGCGGAGGGGCATTGTGGGGTCTGCGGGCTATGGTGGTGGTCCTTCTGCGGTTTCGGATTGGCGCGGGCAATCTAGTCGGCCATGGGGGCGGTTTCAACGGGAATCGCTTGCTGTGCAAGGGGAAAGCGGGGGGAAAGCGCGGCGGAAGTCCCTTTTCCCGCGGGGCGGAAAGCCGCCCGTCGCAGAAGGCATGTTCTATGCGGGGTTCAATTCCGCTGCGTTCGGTCCCATATCGGCGGCACAACCGGCGCGATTGCCGGAAGCAGGAGAAGTTGCATGAACAAGAACCTACTCATCGGTGTGGCCGTCTTGGCCTTGGCGGGGCTGGGCTATTACCAGTTCAGCTATGTGCCCGCACAGCGGGCGGCCGAAGAGGCGGCGGCAGCGGCAGCAGCCGAGGCGGCGGCCCAAGCAGAGGCAGAAGCGGCGGCGGCTGCGGCGGCTGAAGCCGAAGCGGCGGCGGCGGCTGCGGCGGCAGAGGCGGCGCAGGCCTTGGAAAGCGCGGCAGAGGCGGCGGGTGAGGCAGCAGGCGCTGCCGTTGACGCAACGGCAGAGGCGGCGGGCGAGGCGGCGGCGGCCGTGGCCGATACAGCCGCGGGGGCCGCGACGGATGTGCAGGCAGAGGCAGCTGCCGCGCTGGATGCGGCGAATTTCGACGTGGCGCGCATCTCGGCCCTGATCGATGCCTCGCAACTTGATGATCTGAGCAAGACCACCTTGAAGGCGGCGGTCGAGGCTGCGGCGTCGAACCCGGCGCTGGTGCAGGCGGCGGTGGATCAGGTCCGCGCGGCGCTGGGTCTGTGATGCGATGGCCGGGGGGCCTTGGCCCCCCGGACCCCCCCGTGCCCTTTTTATTGAGGCGTCGCGCGGGGGGGGGCGCGGTCTTTTTTGAGTATTTGGGCCAAGATGAAGCAAAAAGGCCGCGCGGAGAGGGTCCGGCGCGGCCTTTTGCTTTGGAATCCTAACCGCGTATCAGATGCCGTCGCCCACGAAGGCCTTTTCGACCACGAATTGCTGCGGGTCGGAATTCGCACCTTCGGTGAGGCCGAAATCTTCGAGGATTTTCTTCACGTCGATGTTGAAGGCGAGCGAGCCGCAGACCATGGCGCGGTCTTCTTCTCGGTTCATCGGGGGCAGGCCCAGATCAGTGAAGACCTTGCCCGAGGTGAGGTTGTCCGTGACGCGGCCCATGTGGTGAAAGGTTTCGCGCGTGGTGGTGGGGTAGTAGAGAAGCTTGTCGCCCACCAAATCGCCGATCAGCGGATCGTCCTTCAGGCTTTCGACCAACTGGCGGCCGTATTCAAGTTCGGCCACCTCGCGGCAGGTGTGCATCATGATGACCTGATCGTATTTTTCGTAAGTCTCGGGTTCGCGCATGAGCGAGGCGAAGGGGGCGATGCCCGTTCCGGTGGCAAGGAACCAGAGCCTTTTGCCGGGCAAGAGCGCATCATGCACCAGCGTGCCAACGGGTTTGGGGCGCAGGATGATTTCGTCGCCCGGCTGGATATGCTGCAGTTTCGAGGTCAGGGGGCCGTTTGGCACCTTGATTGAGTAGAATTCCAACTCTTCATCCCATGCCGGCGAGGCGATGGAATAGGCCCGGAGCAGGGGTTTTCCGTTGTCGCCTAGAAGGCCGATCATCACGAATTCGCCCGAGCGGAAGCGGAGCGAGCGGGGCCGCGTGACGCGGAAGGAAAAGAGCCTGTCCGTCCAATGCGTGACATGGGTCACGGTCTGGGCGTCGGGCAGGTGCGGCTTGGCCGTTTCGGTTCTGGCGGGGGCGTCCATCGTGGCACCTTGTTCGGTCATCTGGGTCTCTTCGGGAATAAAGCAGGATCGACCGCGCGGCTAGGGCGCGGGGCGTCGCAGGGGCGGAGGTGTGGCCGATCAGGCGCGCAGGCGGGCCTGATAGTGGTGGTCCTGCCAGTTGGCGCGGAAGGCCCATTGAGGGCTGGGCTGGCGGTTGGCGAGGTCATCGGAGATTTCCACCTCATCGAAACCCACGCGGCGGATCATGGCATATTGATCGGCGATCACATGGCCCACGGCGCGCAGGCGACCTGTATAGCCCATCATCCGCAGGCGGCGGGCGATGGTGAAGGCGCGGCCATCGTTGAAGGCGGGGAAGGCCACGCGGATCAGGTGCAGGTCTGCCAGATGGGGTTGCAGCACGGTCGGGTCATCGGTGTTGGACAGGTCCAGCGCGCCCTGATGGGTGGCGATCTCGGCCAGCGCCACAAAGGGTGCGGTCCAGTCTTCGGGGGCAAAGCCCGTATCGGTGACGATCACGGTCATGCCGCGTTCTCCTTTGTCGTGGTGCGGACGGGTCTGCCGTCGATGAAATGGATGCCGCATTCGGTTTTCTGGCTGCCGCGCCAGCGGCCCGCGCGGGGGTCTTCGCCCGGTTTCACAGGGCTGGTGCAGGGGGCGCAGCCGATGGACGGATAGCCCTTGGCCACCAGCGGATGGCGGGGCAGGCGGTTTTCGACCATGTATTCCTCAAGATCCTCGCGCCCCCAATGGGCGAGGGGGTTCACCTTGATGCGGGTTTCGCCTTCTGCTTCGAAGAATTCCACCTGATCGCGGGTCGCACCTTGATAGCGTTTGCGGCCCGTGATCCATCCGTCGAAATCGGCCAGCGCGCGTTCGAGGGGTTCGATCTTGCGCACAGCACAGCAGGCATCGGTGTTGAACTGATGCAGCGTACCGTCGGGGTCTTCGAAGGCGACCTTGCCGGGATGGGCGCGGATCGTGCGGATGTCGCAGAGCGCGAGTTTCTCGGCCAGTTCACGCTGGTAATCGAGGGTTTCCTGAAAGAGCATCCGGGTGTCGATGAAGAGGACAGGCGTTTCCGGCGCGATCACCGAAACGAGGTGCAGAAGCACCACCGATTCCGCCCCGAAGGAGGAGACGAGCGCCACTTTCCCCAGATCGGCATCCTTGAGCGCATGTTCCAAGACCGCGGTCGCGCCGTGGTGTTTGTAGCGTGCGTTCAGAAGGGCGACGCGGTTCGCGACGTTGCCATCCGGGGTGGAGGTGTCACGCGGCATCCTTTTCGCCTTCCTCGCCATAAAGCGCGGCCTTGAAAGGGGCGATGCCTGTGCGGCGGAATGTTTCGAGGAAGGTTTCCTCGGGCGACTGCCGCACCTCCAGATAGGCGCGGAGGATGCGTTCGATGGCGGGCACGATTTCGTCATAGGCGAAGCCGGGGCCCGTCTTTTCGCCGATGGTCGCGGTTTCGGTGCCGTCGCCGCCCAGCGTGATCTGGTAATTTTCGACCCCTGCCCGGTCGAGGCCGAGAATGCCGATATGGCCGACATGGTGGTGACCGCAAGCGTTGATGCAGCCGGAGATCTTGATCTTCAGCGGGCCGATTTCATGTTCCAGCTTCAGGTCATCGAAGCGGGTGGCGATTTCCTGGGCCACAGGGATGGAGCGGGCTGTGGCCAGCGCGCAGTAATCCATGCCGGGGCAGGCAATGATGTCAGAGACGAGGCCGACATTGGCTGTGCCCAAGCCCGCCTTGACCAGCGCTGCATGCAGCGTGGGCAGGTCGGATTTGTGGACATGGGGCAGGATGACGTTCTGTTCGTGGCTGATGCGGATCTCGGAATGGCCATAGGTTTCGGCAAGATCCGCGATCAGCCGCATCTGATCGGCAGTGGCGTCGCCGGGGGTGGCGCCATGGGCCTTCAGACTGATTGTGACGATGGCGTATTGGGCGTTGCGATGGGGTGCGAGGTTGGTGTCGGCCCAAGCGCGGAAGGTGGGATCGGCGCTGTAGAAGGCATCATAGGCATCGGTCGGCGCGTTGCGGAACGCGGGGGGGGCGAAGGCCTCTTCGATTTCGGCCAGAAGTTTCTGGTCATTGCCGCCGAAGAGGGGGCGCAACTCGGCGAAGCGGTCCTCGATCAAGCGGGTGATTTCTTCCTTGCCGGTTTCATGCACGGTGATCTTGATCCGCGCCTTGTATTTGTTGTCGCGGCGGCCGAGCGTGTTGTAGACGCTGAGCACGGCCTCGACATAGGGCAACAGGTCGGCCTTTGGCAGGAACTCTCGCACTGTGTGGCCGATCATGGGCGTCCGGCCGAGGCCGCCGCCGACGATCACCTCGAACCCCGGTTCGCCTTTGGCGTTTCTGACCATGCGCAAGCCGATGTCATGGGCGCGGGTCACGGCGCGGTCATTGGGCGATCCGGTGATGGCGATCTTGAATTTGCGCGGCAGGAATTGGAATTCCGGGTGATCGGTCGACCATTGACGCAGCAGTTCGGCCACGGGGCGGGGATCTTCGATCTCATCCGCGGCGGCGCCGGCGAAATGGTCGGCAGTGACGTTCCTGACGCAGTTGCCCGAGGTTTGGATGGCGTGCATCCCGACATCGGCCAAGGCTTGCAGCATCTTCGGCACGTCTTCCAGTTTCGGCCAGTTGAACTGGATGTTCTGACGGGTGGTGAAGTGGCCATAGCCCTTGTCCCATGTCTGCGCGATATGGGCGAGTTGGCGCATCTGGCGCGGATTGATCGTGCCATAGGGAATGGCCACGCGCAGCATGTAGGCATGCAGTTGCAGATAGAGGCCGTTCATCAGGCGCAGGGGGCGGAATTCATCCTCGGTCAGCGACCCGTCGAGGCGGCGTTCCACCTGGCTTGTGAATTGGGCGACGCGTTCGCGGACGAAGGCTTCGTCGAATTCGGAATAGCTATACATCTGCGGCCTCTGGCTTCTTTATCTGGGCGGGAGGCGGGGTGAACCCCGCCCTACGGAATGGGCGAAAGGGGGAAGGCGGGGTTTGCCCCCGCCGCCTCCCGTCAGGCGTAATCGGCCTGTTTGCCATGGTGGTAGTTCGAGGGGCCGCGGGTGCGGAATTCCTCACGGAAATGGGTGGGTTCGGGGCCGTTCGGACCGGGGCGTGCATCGGCGAGATAGGCCCCCACGACCAGAAGTTTCTGCGCCGAGGCGTGCAGAAGGCGCATCTGGGCATGGGCCTCATCCTCAATCAGTTCGGCCTCGTGGTGGAAGGGCGACCAGCGGTCATCGGCGGTGAGATAGACCACATCGCCTTCGCGCAGGCGGTTGGCGGTGACGATCTTGGGCGTGAAGCGGCGGCTCATGCGGTGGCTTCCTTCAGTTCGGTCAGCGCCATCGCGGCGCGGCGGGGTTCGATGCCGTAGAGGAGGACGGCGGGGCCTTCGGTCAGGGCTACGGCGTCGGGCAGGGTGGCAAGGGTGGCGGCATGGACGCGCTGATCGGGGCGCGAGACGTTTTCCACGACGGTGACGGGCGTTTCGGGCGAGGCGCCATGCATCATCAGGCGGCCTTGCAGGAAGCGGGCGGTCTTTTTGCCCATGTAGATCGCGGCCACTTCGCCCGCGCGGGCCATGCCGCGCCAATCCTGTTCGGCAAAGCCGTCCATCGCATGACCGGTCACGATGCGCAGGGCGCGGTTGCGACCGCGTTTCGTCAGGCCCTGCCCGATGGCAGCAGCGGCGACGGTGGCCGAGGTCAGGCCCGGCAGGATGGCGTAGGAGAGACCTGCCGCCTCGACCGCCTCGATCTCTTCGTCGAGACGCCCGAAGATGCCGCAATCGCCGCCCTTGAGGCGGATTACGCGTGCGCCGGTCAGGCCTTGGGCCACGATGGTGGCATTGATCGCGGACTGCGCGGCAGAGGGGCCGAAACCTTCCTTGCCCATATCGATGCGGGTGACATGCGGCGGGATGAGGGCCATGACCTCATCCCCGACCAAGCGGTCATGGATGACGACATCGGCAGCTTGCAGGGCCCGGAACGCGCCCAGTGTCAGATGGGCAGCCGCGCCGGGGCCTGCGCCGACAAAGGTGACGGCGGCGGCAGGGGCGGCGAAGGCGGGCAGATCGGTCATGGCTTGAATTCCGCTGTTGATGCCGGGAATATAGGATAATTTCCCACTTTTTGGCCATGCGCCCTTGCAGATAAGGACAAATGTTCCGATATTGCGCGGCAGAGAAACGGGTTTCCGCGAAAACGGGGGATTTGGCGAATGGCAGTCCGGCTGGACGATATGGACAGGAAAATCCTTGCCGAGTTGCAGGTGGATGCCGAGCAGTCGCTGGATGAAATCGCGCGCAAGGTGGGGTCTTCGAAGACGCCCGTCTGGAACCGCATCCGGCGGATGAAAGAGGCGGGGGTCATCACCCGCCAGACTGCCATTCTGGACCCCGAGGCGCTGGGGCTTGAGGCCTGTTTCTTCGTTCTGATCCGCACCAGCGAACATGAGGCCGAATGGCAGCGGAAATTCCTAAAGGCCCTGCGCGAACGGCCCGAGGTGCTGGAGGCCCACCGTTTGGCCGGGGATATCGACTATATCCTCAAGGTGCGGGTGAAGAATGCGCGGGCCTATGACACCTTCTATCAGGCGCTGATTTCCGAGGTGCGCATCTACAATGTGACCGCGCTGTTGAGCATGGAAGAGATCAAAGCCACGACCATGCTGCCAGTCTGACGGTCAGAAGGCCACCAGAAGCATCAGGATCACCAAAAGCTCCAGCCCGTGCTTTGCGACCTCGAACTCGGTGCCATACCACGGGTCCAGACCGAAAAGATCCTGCGAGATGAGGTGGAGCATGACAAGCGTGCCGCCGCCAAGGCTTGTCAGACCCAGATTGGCGGTAAGCGTTTTGCGCAGTCGAAGGATGCGACGCAGCAGAACAAGGCAACCGCCCATCCCAAGGCTGATGAATATGGTTGCCAGAAGTGAATGAAGCATCATGTCTGCCAACCCCTTACCCGTGCCACTAGCATCATCGGGCAGGAGACGGGATGCAATCTGACCTTACGTCAGAGGGGCGTTCCAAAGTAGGGCGGCGACTACCTTTTGGAGACTATTCAGGCGCGACGGAGCCTGAGGGCCGAAAGGCCGTGAAAGTGATATACATCCGCATAGCGCGGCTTCTCGGCAAGGTGCAGGTCCGGCAGGCGCGCGAAGAGGATGGGCAGCGCGATCTGCAATTCCAGCCGCGCCAAGGGGGCGCCCACACAGAAATGAAGACCCGCGCCGAAGGTGGCATTCGGCTTTGCCACGCGGTCGGGCATAAAGCGCGCGGGCTTTTCCCAGACGCCGGGATCACGGTTCGCGGCGGCCAGAAGAAGCCCCACCTGATCGCCGCGCTGGAAGGTCTGGCCCATCACATCCGTCTCTTCATAACACCAGCGGGTGAAAAGATGCAGCGCGGGGTCGTAGCGGAGGATTTCTTCCACCGTCGCCTCCACATGATCGGGGGCGAGGGCGGTGGCGGGGGTTTTTGACTCCAGCAACGTCTTGACCCCGTTGCCGAGGGTGTGAACCGTCGCCTCGTGTCCGGCATTCAGAAGAAGGATGCAGGTGGTAATGAGTTCGTCGGTGGTGAGGCGATCCCCCTCCATCTCGGCGGCGATAAGATGGGTGATGAGGTCGTCGCGTGGATCGCTGCGGCGGGCGTCGATATAGCCCCTGAGGAAGGACGTGAAATCAAGGGTCGCGGCGGTGGCGCGATCCTCCATGTCGCGGGTGCGGCCCGCCATATACATGCCGACCATCGCGTTCGACCAGCGCAAGAGGTCATCCGCCATGGATTCCGGCACGCCGAGAAGGCGGGCGATGATGATGACGGGCAGTTTTTGCGCGAAATGGGGGAGAAGATCGAAATCGCCTTGCGGCAGGGCGTCGATCAGATCGTGGGACAGTTGCGCGATTTCCGGGGCAAGGGCCGCGATGCGGCGCGAGGTGAAGGCCCGCAGGACGAGGGCGCGCAGGCGGGTGTGGCGGGGCGGTTCCAGTTCCAGCATGGAATGCGCCTCGACCGCGTAGAAGGGGCGCAGGTGATCGGGGATGGCGGGCGCGCATTCAGGCGGCGCTTCGCGGCCAAAGCGACGGTCGCGCAGGATGGCGTTCACGGCCGCGGCGGACGGGGTGCAGGTCAGGCCATAGTCCTGCCAGTGGAAAAAGGGGCCGGTGGCGCGGGCGGTTTCGTAGAACGGATAGGGGTTCTGGACGAAAGCCGGGTCCGTGGGCGATTGATGAAGCGTCTGCATCAGATCCTTGTGCGGCGGCCGAGGGGGATAAGCCCTTGTGCCACAAGCACTCCGACCGCGACAAGGGCCGCGCCGAGGGCTTGGACCCAGCTCCAGCTGCCGCCCAGCGCCAGCATGAAGACCATGACGTAGAAGGGCGTCAGGTTGATGTGCAGCGCCGACATGGCGATGCCAAGGCGGCCCACGGCGATGATCCAGAGGACCTGGCTGATGGCAAGGCCACCGATGCCGTAGAGGGCCAGGGCCGAGAATTCGGTCAGGCCGAAGGCGGAAAGGTTGGGGCCGGGGAAGCCTGCGGCAAGGCTGATGGCGGCGAAGGCGGTGCCTGCGATGGCGGCGCCGCAGACGGTCAGGCTGGTGGAACCGAGGGGGGAAAGGCCGGGCAGGGCGGTGACCGTCCAGCGTGAGGCGAGGGTGAAGGTGATGACGGAGCCGAGGCAGAGCAGCGCCCCGATCCCGAAGCCAAGGCCGCCGTCGAAATTGCCGGCGGCAAGGATGCCACCGATGACGGATAACAGAAGGCCTAGGACGATTCCGGTCGTAAGTTTGCGCCCGTCAAAGACAATTTCCAAGATCATCCCGATCAGGGGCATAGCGGATGACACGACGGCCGCCATGACCGCCGAGGTGCCGGTCTGGCCGAAAACCAGCAAGAGCGCCCCCAGCGCCAAGAGCGAGCCGACCATGGTGCCGCGCAGCCAATTGGCGCGGCGGAGGGAATCGGTCCCTTCGATCAGCCACCAGAGCGGCAGGAGGAAGGCCGCAGCCATCACCATGCGGGCGGCGTTCAGCAGCAGGGGGGGCAGGGGCTGTGGGTCGGCGCGGATCAGCACCTCGGCCGCGGGAAGGGCGGCGGCCCAGATCAGCATGGACGCCGTGCAGATCAGATTGGCGGAAAGCGGGGAACGACTGGGGGAAAGGGCGGTCATGGAATGTCCTGCATCACCCCCGCACCATCCCCCGACCGCAAGGGAATGGCTGTTCTAGGGGCGACGTGAAAGGGCGCGATCAGGCGTCGGAGAGGGCCGAAATGATGGCGCCGAAATCGGCGGCCTTCAGGCTTGCGCCGCCGACAAGCGCGCCGTCGACATGCGGGACGGCGAAGATTTCCGTTGCATTTGAAGGCTTTACTGACCCGCCATAAAGCAGGGGGACATCTGCCGCCGCGCTGCCGATGCGGGCGGTGAGGCGGGTGCGGAGGAAGGCGTGAACTTCGGCGATCTCGGCCAGCGTGGGGGTGCGGCCGGTGCCGATGGCCCAGACCGGTTCGTAGGCGATCACCAGATTTTCCGCCGTGGCATGGGCGGGGACGGAGCCGTGGAGTTGGGTGCCCACCACATCAAGGGTGCGGCCTGCGTCCCGCTCGGCCTCGGTTTCGCCGATGCAGATGATGGCGGTGAGGCCTGCCTTGATCGCGGCCTCGGCCTTGGCAAGGACCTGTGCATCGGTTTCGCCATGATCGCTGCGGCGTTCGGAATGGCCAAGGATGACGTACGAAGCCCCTGAATCCAATAGCATTTCGGCGGAAATATCGCCGGTATGCGCGCCGGAGGATTTGGCATGGCAGTCCTGCCCGCCGACCTTGATTGCGGTGCCCTTGGCGACATCCGCCATGCGGGACATCAGGGTCGCGGGGGGGCAGAGAAGGACATCGCAGCGCGGCGCGGGATGGGATTGAGCGAGCGCCGACACCTCGGCCAAAGCGGCGGACGTGCCGTTCATCTTCCAGTTTCCGGCGGCGAGTTTGCGCATCGTTCCCTCCCGTGATGTGAGCGCAAACAGCGTTACGGGGAAAGGGGTTGGAGGAAAAGGGGTGTGCCCTGTTTTGTGCCGAAAACTGTGCAGCAAACTGTGCATACAAATTGGCGCACAGAAGTCCCCGACAGCGCAAATTGGTGCGCAGGCGCACAAACAAAAAGCTACGAAGAAATTTGGGCCGTCTCAGGCGGCGGGCTGGTCCTTGAACTTGATCGACTCGCCACAACCGCAGGCCTCGGCCACGTTGGGGTTGTTGAAGCGGAAGCCGGATTCAAGGAGCGAGGTCTGATAATCGATCTCGGTCCCGAAGAGGAACATCTGCGCCATGGGGGCGATCATCACCCGCGCGCCGTCCTGTTCCACCACCTCATCCATCGGGTTGACGTCAGAGACATAGTCCATCGTGTATTCCATGCCCGCGCAGCCGCCCTTTTTCACGCCGATGCGCAAGCCTGCGCTGCCCTGCTTTTCCATCAGGCGGGTGATCTGGCGGATGGCCGCGGGGGTAAGGGTGACAGCCTGTTTGCCGGGAATGCCGAACATGGGGGTTCTCCTTGGTCATCCTTAAGGTAAGGCGGAAAGGCAGGAATTCCAAGCGATCCCGCGCGCCGGGCCTTACATGAAGCCGAGTTCGAGGCGGGCTTCGTCGGACATCATGTCCATGCCCCATGGCGGATCGAAGGTCATCTTGACGTTGACGGATTTCACACCCGCCAGCGGTTCCACCGCATCCGCGACCCAGCCGGGCATTTCGCCCGCCACGGGGCAGCCGGGGGCGGTGAGGGTCATGGTGATGTCCACGTCATTTTCGGACGAGATGTCGACGGTGTAGACGAGGCCAAGGTCGAAGATGTTCACCGGAATTTCCGGGTCATAGACGGTGCGGCAGGCCTCAACGACGCTGTCATAGAGGGGATGGTCGGTGGTGGAAGGGGCGATGAGGGGCGCGCCTTCGATCTTATCCGCAGTGGTCATGGCAATCCCGGTCGGTTGTTGAGTGAATATATAGGGATTACGGGCGGCAAGGTCCAGCGGTGTGAACCGATCAGTTTGAGGGCAGGGCCACGGGGTCCTTCCCCGGTTCCAGGCGCCATATGGCATTGGCGGTGACAGTCTGCCATGGGCCTGTGCTGCCATCGGGCCAGAGGATGCGAATGTCCGTCGCGGGTGCCGGGCCGAGGCCGAAATGATGAGGGACGAGAAGGCCCCCGACATGGCCGCCGCCCACCTGCACCTCGCGGCTTTGGATGCGGCCATCGGGGCGGCGGAGTTCGATCCATGCGCCGATGGCGTTGCGGTTGGGTCCCGGCATGGCAAGGTCGAGCGCGACCCAGTTGCCGGGGGAGGCGGCGGTGTTGCGCCAGAGTTGGGCGGGTTGGTTGCGGTTGATGGCAATCATGTCGAGCAGGCCGTCGGCGTTGAGGTCCACCAGCGCGCCGCCGCGCCCTTGGGCCATGGAGGCGACGCCGGCGGTATCACCGCTTTCCATGAAGGTGCCATCGGCGCGGCCAAGAAGGAGGTTGTTGGGGTCATCCTTGGCGAAGTCGGGCATGGCCCAGACATTGCCCTTGACCACGTAGAGATCCGACAGGCCGTCATTGTTCACATCGCCGAATTGCGCGTGCCACGCAGTAGAGGGGCGCAGGTCGCCGCCCGTATAGGGGCGGTGGGCCGTGACGCCGGATTTCAGGGCGATGTCGCGATAGCGGGGGAGCGGTGGGCCTTCGGCGGGAAGTTCGGCCAGCGTTTGCAGCTTGTTATCGGCCATGGAGGTGAGGAAGAATTCGGGGAAGCCGTCGAAATTCAGATCCTCTTGCGCGATGCCCATGCCCCAGATGCGCAGGCGCTGCCAGCCTTCGGCTTCGGTAAAGAGGCGGGGCGCTTGGCCGGGTTCGACATGCCAAAGCTGTTCCTGCCCGCCCTTGTAATATTCGCGGTCGTTTGACACGCGCAGGTCGGGGGTGCCTTGGCGGTTCCAGTCAGTGAAGAGGATCGAGAGGGCGCAGAAGCCCGGTTCAAGCGGCAGGGGGGCGGCGTAGCCGGTGCCGTCGGCGTTCGGGCGGTAGAGGTGGTTGGGGGTGCAGTTGCCCCAAGGGAAGGCCTCTTGCGTGCGGTCGATATAGGTGCCGATGGCGAGGGTGGGCCGGGTTGCGCCCTGTTCCCATGTGGCGGCAAAGGCCGTGGACCAAAGATCCAGCCCGTCAAAGCCCCATGCGGCGGAGGCGTCTTCGAATGTGCAATCGCCGCGGCCGCGCATCAGCCTGTCGGTGCCGACGCGAAGGAGGGCGAGGTCAAGGATGCCGTCGCCGTCGATGTCGAGAGGGTAGGCCCCAGAGACGGCGGTGTCTTCAAGGCCCGCTTCGGTCCGGGTGAAAGCGAGCGGGCCTGCCGGGGCGCTTTGATTGATGAAAAGCGCGGCGGCGGAGGTGCCGCCTGCGGCGAAGATGTCGGGGCGCGCGTCGCCGTTGCAGTCGAAGACGGCGGTGCCGCCGCCCACCATGAATTCCCATTCGCCGGTGAAGCTGTGGGTGAAGCCTGCGGGGGCGGTTTCTTCGGTGAAGGGGGCGATGGCAGGATTTTCCGCCAAGGCGGGGAGGGGCAGAAGGGCGAGGAGGAGGGTCGCGCGCATTGCGTTACTTCCACGTCTTCAGCGCGTTGATGAAATCGCCCACGCAGGCGCCCTGATCAAGGCCAAGGTCGATGGCGGCCCGGAAATGGATGCCGCCATAGAGGCGGGAGATGCCCGCCTCATTCGCTGCCGTCCAGAAATCTGGGAAGTTGCGGGGGGCGAGACCGTCATCCTCATGCGTGCTGTCGGTAAAGGGGAAGGGGTCGCCGAAGACGGCGGTCAGCACCTGCGCCACGGCCCCCGATTGGGTGGAATGGCCCGACGGATATTCCGGGAAGGGCGGGGTGATGAGGATGGGTTCCCATTTCGGGTCGATCACGCGGTTGATATAGGTGACGGGACGCAGAAGATCGTAGCGGAACTTGTCGCGCCAGTTGACGATGAAGCCGTCCGAGACGGCAAGGCCAAGGCGGACAAGGGCGTTGACCTGTTCCTCTACGGCCATGGCGTCCCGTTCGGCGATTTCGAAGATGATCGACACCCAATGGCCGGGCGGCGTGGGCGACAGCATCGGGTCATCCGACCAGAAGCGGGCGATGATCTTCTGTTCCTCGGTCAGGGTTTTGGAAACCTCGTAGACCTCCATCGCCTCGGCGTAGAATTGGCTGCTGGGGTCTTCGGAATAGGCGGGGGGCGGGGGCAGGGGGCAGGCCTCGCCATCGGGCAGGACGAGGGGGCGGTTCTTGCTCCAATCCGGCAGGAGGGGGGCCTGTTGCAGTTGGATGAGGTTGGTGGGCACCCAATCCTGCGGTTCGCCGCCCAGCGTGTAGGTTTGCGGGAAGCCAAGATTTTCGACCACCGCGCCGCCGTCATCGGCGGAGGCGGCGATGATCGCCTCCGCGATGGCGAGACCGTAGGCTTCGGACCGGGCGAGGGTTTCTGTATCCACGCCTTCGGCGGTAAGCGCGTCAAGCTGTTCGGCAAGGGCGGCCTTGGCGCGTTGGCCGGTGGGGCCGGTATTGGCGAAATAGGCCTCGACCGCGCGGCCAAGGGCGGCGTTGAGGACGACATCCTCATCATAGGCTGCGCCTGCGTCGCGGGGGGGCGTCGTGGGCAGAGCGGTGACTTGGCCTGACAGGGTTTGCAGGCGGTCGCTGCCGCTGGCCGTGGCCTCATAAGCGATGAGGGCGGTATAGGCGAAGGATCGGCTGGCAACGGGCGGCGTCTGGGTCGGCGTGTGGCGCACGAGTTCGAGGATGAGCCGATACCATGTTCCCAAGACCTCGGCCCGGTTGTCGCTGGCCATGGCGGGAATGGGGGCGGAGAGGGCCGCCGCTATCGTGAGGATTGCAGAGAACCCTTTGAATATGTTCATGTTTCCCCCCCGGCGCGCAGGTCGTTTTGGTCTTTGCGGGGGAGGGAAGCACGGCGGGGGCAGGCATGCAAGCGAAACCCGCCGCCGCCGGGTGCGGGATCAGAAGGGGATTTCGTCATCCATATCGGCGCGACCGCCGCCGCCCGCGCCGCCGCCAAAGCCGCCGCCACCGCTGCGCGCGCCGCCGCCGCCAGCGCCAGCACCACCGCCGGAATAGCCGCCGCCTGCGCCGCCGCCCTGATAATCATCATAGCCGCCGCCGTAATCACCGCCGCCGCCGCCCGAACCGCCGCCATCGCCACGCCCACCCAGCAGCGTGAGGTTGCCGTTATAGGGGCGCAGGACGATTTCGGTCGTATAGCGATCCTGCCCGGATTGATCCTGCCATTTGCGGGTTTCCAGCGCGCCTTCGATATAGACGGTGGAACCTTTGCGCAGATATTGCTCGGCGATCTTGGCGAGGTTTTCATTGAAGATGGCGACCGAATGCCATTCGGTGCGTTCCTTGCGTTCGCCCGTGTTGCGGTCACGCCAAGTTTCCGAGGTGGCGATGCGCAGGTTCACCACCTTGCCGCCGTTTTGGAAGCTGCGCACCTCGGGGTCGCGCCCAAGATTGCCGATGATGATCACCTTGTTGACCGAACCTGCCATAAGATCCCCCTGATTCGACGATTGGCTCAGACTGCGGGCAAGTGGTTAACGGTTTGCTTCCGTCGCCACGCCTGAAGCTTCTGGCCCCTTGGTTCCGCTATAGCCCGCTGCGCCTTGCGCCGCAATGTGCCGTGGCGGATGAAGGGGGATCGGGGGAATGGGGAAATGGCCCAAAGGCGGGGAAGCGGGCCGATTTGGCATGGCGGGCCTTTGCGCGGGGTTTGCCTGCCGCCCTTGGGGGGGAGACCTGAGCAGGGGGGCCTTCGGGCCGTGTGGTGCCGGACCCGGTCGTGCGGCCCGTTCATTGGGGGCTGGTGGTGGGGGCCTGTCCGGGCAACCCGCTGGTCACGGGGCCGGGCAAGGCGGTGCATGTCGGTCTGGGCCGGGGCATCGGACGCGTTGCATGTGCTGGCGCTGGGGGGAAGCGCCTGCGATTGGCCGTGAGCCTGCCCTTGTCGAGGATTGCCGGGAAAAAACGTCTGGTCTGAGGGCTGCCCTTTCGCGCTGCGGTCTATGACTGCGGGTCTAGACTGCGGCTTGTGGGGATCGGCCTGCAGGGTCAGGGGCTGCAACTTGGGGCGCAGGCCGGGGCGGGGTGGGGCGCACCTATCCACGGTTGAGTTCCCCTTTCCAGAACGGCGGGGCACATCGGTCGGCATCCGGCGACGACGGGCGAGACCCCGTGCCGGTTCATGCAGATCATACAGGAGTTGTAACGATGTTCCGCAAGATCACGCTGGCCGCCGTGGCCCTGACCGCCCTTGCCGCGCCGATGGCCTTTGCCTCGGAAGGCGAAGTGGATGCGGCTGTGCAGGAAAAGCTGACCGCGCAACTGGTGGCGGAGGGCTATGACGTCCGCCAGTTCAAGGCCGAGGACGGGCTGATCGAGGTCTATGTCGTCAAGGACGGCAAGATGGAAGAACTGTGGTTCACGGCCGAGCTGAAGATGGTCGAACACGAGGAAGGCGAGGAGTGATCCGTGCCTGAGGGCCGGGCGCGGCGGGTGCTGCGCCCGGCCCCCCTTATTTCCGACAGATGGAGAGCAAGATGCGGGTGAAAGTCTGGGATCCGCTGGTGCGTCTGTTTCATTGGGGGCTGGTTCTGGCGTTCCTTGCCAATGCCTTCGTGACGCGCCCCGGCAAGGAGGTGCATCAATGGGTAGGCTATGTTGTGGCCGGGTTGATCGTGCTGCGGGTGATCTGGGGCTTTGTGGGCAGCCGGCATGCGCGCTTTGCCGATTTCCTGCCATCCCGCGGTGCGGTGATCGGGCAGATGCAGGACATGGCGACGGGGCGGCGGCGGCTGCATGAGGGGCATTCGCCCTTGGGTGCCTTGATGATCTTCAACCTGCTTTTGACAATGGCGGGACTTGCGGCATCGGGCTATGCGATGACCACGCTGACTTTCTTTGGTGTGAAATGGGTGCAGGAAGCGCATGAGATGCTGGTCATCTGGGCCGAGGTTTCGGTTTTCGTGCATATAGCGGCGGTGGTGGTTGAAAGCCGACGGCTGGGTGTCAATCTTCCGAAGTCGATGGTGACGGGGTACAAGACCCTAGGTTGATGTGATTTGAGAGGCCCCCTTGACCCAGATTGAGTCCGACGAGTCCACCCGAAACGCCCCCCGACCGATGCCGCGCCAACCATCGTCCTTGGTGGTGTTGATCCTGTTCCAGGCGCTGTGTTCGGCCTTTTTCATCTTTGATGTGATCGAGGATTTACGGCGCGGCGAGGTTCCGATCCTGCATATGCTCCCTGAAATCGGGGCCACGATCGGGTTGTTCGTCGGGATCGCCTTTGAGGTGCGGTCGCTTATGTCGCTTTTGCGGCGGCAGGCGCATATGGAGAAATCGCTGGGCGTGGCGGCGGGGGCCTTGGCCGAGTTGATGGAGGATTATTTCCGCCAATGGGCGCTGACGCCGTCGGAAGCGGATGTGGCGGCCTTTACCATCAAGGGCTATTCCATCGCCGAGATCGCCACCTTGCGCGGATCGGCGGAGGGCACGGTGAAGACCCATCTGAACGCGATTTACCGCAAGGCGGGGGTGCAGGGGCGGGGGCAGTTGGTCAGCCTGCTGATCGAGGACTTGCTGAACGCGCCCTTGGTCCCAAAGCCTGCTGTGGCGGGGACTTAGGTCGAAGGGGCTGTGAAGGCTCTGGTCAAGGATGGGGGAGTTTGTGTACTGTCGCTCCGGTTGGTCCCGTGGTTGGGGGCAGGTGCAGGTCGGGACAAAGCGATGCGGGCGATTGCCTTGGGGTCACTGCTGGCGCTGATCGGGATGGGGCCGGGGACGGCGTCCTTTGCCGAAGGCTTGACGCTATCAGGATCGAGCGCGTCGCGGCTGTCGATCTTTGAGCGGCAGAAGGACCTGCTGGATGGGCGTCTGTCGAAGCAATATTCCGGGTCTGAACGGCTAAAGCCGAAGCGGGATGTCGAGGAAGATGGCCCGTTGCCCGCCTTTCGTGGCAATTATAAGGGCGAGTTTCTGGAAACCGCGAAGGCGGCGGCACGGAAGCACAATATCCCCGAAGATCTGTTCCTGCGTCTGGTCCAGCAGGAAAGCGGCTGGAATGCCGGGGCGGTGAGCCCGAAAGGGGCGACCGGGCTTGCGCAATTGATGCCCGATACGGCGCGGTTCTTGCGGGTGGATATCAACGATCCTGCTGAGAACCTTGAAGGCGGGGCGCGCTATCTGCGGATGATGTATGACCGCTTTGGTTCGTGGCGGCTGGCGCTGGCGGCTTACAATGCCGGACCGTTGGCAGTGGAAGAACATGGTGGCATCCCGCCCTATGACGAGACGCGGAATTACGTGAAGGCGATCCTGGGGTAGTGCTGCAGCAGGGGCGGGCGATTTCTGGCGCAGAAATCGCGGCGGAATTTGACGCAAATTCCGTTTTGGACCAGCGGAGACATCGCGACGGGATTTGACGCTGGGTCCGGTTTGGACTGGCGGAGACATCGCGGCGGAATTTGACGCAGGGTCCGGTTTGGACTGGCGGAGACATCGCGACGGGATTTGACGCGGAGTCCGGTTTGGACTGTCGCAGAAATCATGGCGGAATTTGACGCACAGTCCAGTTTGGTGCGGTGAGCCATCGGGCTTTCGTTGCCCCCGCAGGGGGCCGTTTCCTGCGTCAGGAAACGGCGCGAAATCTGCGCCAGATTTCGCTTATTCGGCCGCGATCTTGATGACAGGTTCCATCTTGGCCAGCACGTCATCGGGCAGGTGGCATTTGATCTGATGCCCGCCGGCAAGGGTGCGGACCGGCGGCACCTCGCGGTCGCAAAGGCCGCCGGGGACTTGGGACTTCCAGCGGCAGCGGGTCTGGAAGGGGCAGCCGGGCGGCGGGTTCACCGCCGAGGGGATATCGCCTTCCAGCACAATCCTTTGTTTTTGCACGCGCGTGTCGGCGATGGGGACGGCGGAGAGAAGCGCCTCGGTATAGGGGTGGTAGGGGGGGGCGAAGACCTGATCGGTCGTGCCCATTTCGACCACGTGACCCAGATACATGACCATGACCCGATCCGACAGATAGCGCACGATCGACAGGTCGTGGCTGATGAAGAGGAGCGTGGTCTTGTTCTTTCTTTGGATGTCCATAAGAAGGTCGGTCACGGCGGCCTGCACCGAAACGTCAAGCGCCGAGACCGGTTCATCGGCGACCACGACCTTGGCGCCGCCCGCAAAGGCCCGCGCGATACCGACGCGCTGTTTCTGGCCGCCCGAAAGCTGGCGCGGCATGCGGTCGGCGAAGGCGCGGGGGAGTTTCACGAGATCGAGGAGTTCAAGCATCCGCGCCTCGCGTTCGGCATCGGATTGCCCGTATTCGAAGATCTCCAGCGCACGGATGATCTGGCGGCCCACGGTCATCGACGGGTTGAGCGTGTCGAAGGGGTTCTGAAACACCATCTGGAGTTTCGAGATCGTGCCTGTGTCGCGCATCTGGATCGGCGTCGATTGCACGTTTTCGTCAAACAGCATGATCTGGCCGGACGTGGCGGTTTCAAGCCCCATCAGCACCTTGGCGAAGGTGGATTTGCCGCAGCCGGATTCGCCCACAATGGCAAGCGTTTCGCCTTCGCGCGCTTCGAAAGTGAGGGTTTCGTTGGCCTTGACGACCTTGGTCATGCCGCCGCCAAAAGCGGAGGAGCCGACGGAATAGTATTTCTTCAGGTCGTCGAGTTTCAGAACGACACGGCCGATTTCGGCCTTTTCGGCGATCTTGCCTGCAACGGGCGGCTTGTTCCAGTCGATTTCCGTGAAGCGCAGGCAGCGGGTTTCGTGGCGGTGGCCATCGGGCACCTCGGCCATTGGAATGTCTTGTGCGTTGCAGCGGCCCTCGACGAAGTAATTGCAGCGCGGGCCAAAATTGCAGCCGGAGGGACGTTCATGCGGCAGGGGGAAGTTGCCGGGAATGGCCACGAGGGGGCGGGAATTCTTGTCGGCCCCGGGCAGCGGGATGGAGCGGAAGAGCGCCTGTGTGTAAGGGTGGCGCATCTTGTCGAAGACCTCTTCGACATTGCCGGTTTCCACCGCTTCGCCGGAATACATCACGCAGAGCCGGTCGCAGACATCGAGCACCAGCCCGAGGTTGTGCGAGATGAAGAGCATGGACGTGCCGTATTTCTCGCCCAGATCCTTGACGAGGTCGACGATGCCCGCCTCGACCGTCACATCCAGCGCGGTGGTGGGTTCGTCGAGGATCAGAAGCGCAGGCTTTGACATCAGCGCCATGGCGATGACGATGCGCTGCTGCTGGCCCCCCGAAAGCTGATGCGGGTAGGAGTTCAAGATACGGTCCGGATCGGGCAGGCGGACATCGGCCACGATCTGGCGGGCAAGCTTCCATGCCGCATCCTTGGCCATGTTCTGGTGGATGATCGGCACCTCGGCCAGTTGCGCGCCGACCTTCATGGCCGGGTTCAGGCTGGCCATGGGTTCCTGATAGATCATCGCGATTTCCGAGCCGCGGATGTGGCGCAGCTCTTCCTCGGTCATATGCGTGAGGTCGCGGCCCTTGAACTTGATCGAGCCGCCGACGATGCGGCCGTTTTTCCCGAGGTCACGCATGACGGCCAAGGCCACGGTGGATTTACCGCAGCCGGATTCGCCCACCAGGCCCATCGCCTCGCCCGCCATGACGGTGCAGGAGAAATCCATAACGGCGGGGATTTCGCGCAGGCGGGTGAAGAAGGAGATCGAGAGATTCTCGATTTCGAGGATGGGTTTGGACGGGTCCCAGGGTTCAGACATGGCGGCCTCGCGCTAGTGGAGGGTGCGGGACCGGGGGTTTCAAACCCCCGGACCCCCGTGGGATATTTGAAGACAGAAAATGACAGGCACGGGCATCGGCGTTAGTCCTTCATGCTTTCTTCGCGCAGGCCGTCGGCAAGGAGATTGAGGCCGAGGACAAGCGACATGAGGGCGATGGCAGGCACGACCGCCGGATGGGGGGCAATGGCCAGAAGGCGGCGCCCGTAGTTGATGGTCGAGCCCCAGTCGGGGGATTCGGGGGTGACGCCGAGGCCGAAGAAGCCGAGTGTGCCGAGAAGGATCGTCGTGTAGCCGATGCGCAGGCAGAAATCGACGATCAGCGGGCCGCGGGCGTTTGGCAGGATTTCCCACAGCATGATATACCACGGGCCTTCGCCGCGGGTCTGGCCTGCCGCCACATAGTCGCGGGTCTTGATGTCCATCACCATGCCGCGAACGATGCGGAAGACGCCCGGCGAGTTCACAAAAACGACCGAGACGAAGACGTTGAGCATGTTGGGGTCCATCGACCAGACACCCAAGGGATCGGCGTTGAAGGCAAGGCCGGAATAGGCCCAGAGGCCGAAGAGGAGGACGAGGCCCACATAGAGGTTGCGCTTGCCGGGTGTGGTGAAGAAGCGAGAATTGAACAGAATGGTGAGGAAGATCACCGGGAAGATGAAGAGGAGCGCTGCCAGAAAGATCGGGATGCCGGTCACGCGAATTTCGGGCGTGACGAGGAGGTAGAAGAGCAGGATCACCGGGAAGGCGAGGACGAGGTTTGACAGGAAGCTGATCGAACTGTCGAGCTTGCCGCCGAAATAGCCCGCCGGAAGGCCCAGCGTGATCCCTACCATGAATGCCACGACCGTGGCGGCGGGGGCGATTTTCAGCACCTCGCGCGCGCCCATGACAACGCGGGAAAAGACATCGCGGGCGAGATGGTCGCCGCCCAGAAGATAGTAGGGATAGGCCCCTTCGGCCGGGTTGGCGAGCGGCGCGCCGGGCAGGATGTTCTTCATCCCCGACAGCTGCGCCAAAGGATCAAAGGTGATGATCCAATCGGCAAAAATGGCGGTGAAGACCCAGAACATGACAAGGCCGAAGCCCGTCATCCCAACGGGGCTGTCGAAAATGCGGCCATAGAGGCCGAGGCGGCGCTTGAACCGCATCGACAGCGCGAAGACCGCGATAAGGCCGATCCAGACGGGGAGGAGTTGAGCCGCGATGCGGGCGAGGATGGAGCCCCAGGAGAGTGCGTCTTCCATTCTGTCTCTTTCCCTCAGGCGAGGCGGATGCGCGGATTGAGGAAGACGTAGCCGATATCGGAAATCAGCTGCGTCACGAGAACCACGAAGACGGCCACGACAGAGCAGGCCAGCAGCGTGTCGATGTCATTGTTGCCTGCGGCCTGAACGAGGGTCCAGCCAAAGCCTTTGTAGTTGAAGAGCGTCTCGACGATCACGACGCCGTTCAGCAGCCACGGGAACTGCAGCATGATGACGGTGAAGGGCGCGATCAGCGCGTTCCTGAGCGCGTGTTTCATCACCACATCGCGGAAGGCCACGCCCTTGAGCCGGGCGGTGCGGATATATTGCTGGGTCATCACCTCGGTCATCGAGGCGCGGGTCATGCGGGCGATATAGCCGATGCCGTAAAGGGCGATGGTCATCACGGGCAGGAAAAAGTTCCAGAAGGTGATGTCATCCATCGCGCTGGTGGCGGTGCCGGGGAAGAGGGTCTTTCCGGAGATCAGGCCCGCATCGGCAAGGATGGGCGAGATGCCTGCGGTGGCCGAGGCGAGGAGCGCGATCAGGATGACGCCCGAGACATATTCTGGTGTCGCGGTGGTGGTGATGGCGAAGGTGGACAGGACACGGTCGGTGCGGCTGCCTTCGCGCATGCCCGACAGCACACCAAGCAGAAGCGAGGAGGGCACCATGACGATCATGACCCAGAGCATCAGCCAGCCGGTCGCGCCGAGCGAGCGGGCCAGCACTTCGGAGACGGGCTGTTTGAAGACGCTGGATTGGCCCCAATCGCCCTGAAGCACGCCGCAGCGGGCGGGGGCGGTGGCGGGATCCTGGCCTTTGGCGATGCAGCGGCCGGTTACGGTGCCGTCTTCGGCGGTGAGTGTCCAGCCAGGCAGGATGCCCAGCCATTGGCCATAGCGCATCAGAACCGGGCCGGTATGGCCATTGCGTTCAAGCCAGCTTGCGACTGCGGCATCGTCCATCCTGACCGAGGCCTCGGACTTGGCGAGTTTCTCGAGGTTGGGCGGCAGGTTCGTCATGTAGAACACGACGAAAGTCAGGGCGAAGGCTGTCAGGATCATGACGCCAATGCGCCGCAGCACGAATGAAAGCATGGCTCATCCTTTCCCGGTCAGGGGACGGAAAATCTGCATGGACGGCGCACGCCCTAGGGCGGCGGTTCCGATCTGTCGAAAAGAGGCGATGCGCGGGGGACAGGCCCCCGCGCATCCGATCATGGCCCGAAGATCAGGCAGAGATCGACCACTTGTAGTGATGGTGTTCGAAGGTCGCGTGCATATCGGCGCCCTTCACCTTGGGGTCGAAGTGGCGGTAGATGGAGCGCCAGTAGGGCTGCACCATGACGCCTTGCTCTTGCATGATCTCTTCCAGACGCTTCATCACCATCGAGCGTTCCTTGGCGTCGCTGATCGACAGCGCCTTGGCCAGTTCGGCATCGAATTCAGCGTTGGAGAAGGCGGCTTCGTTCCAGGCTTCGCCGGTGCGGTAGGCAAGGGCGAGGATCTGGACGCCGAGCGGACGCATGTTCCATTCGGTGGCCGAGAACGGGTATTTCAGCCAGTCGTTCCAGAAGGTCGAACCCGGCAGCACGGTGCGCTTGATGTTGAGACCAGCGTCGCGGATTTGCGCGGCGATGGCGTCGCAGGTTGCGGCCTGCCAGCTGTCGTCGAGCGAGATCAGTTCGAACTCGAAGTCACCCTTGCCCGCATCAACGACCATTTGCTTGCCGCCAGCCGGATCGACCGTCAGCGGGGGCAGGGCGAAGTATTCGGGATGGATCGGGCAAACATGGTGGTTTTCCGCCACGGTGCCGAGGTTCGAGTAGCCCAGTTCGAGGACGATGCTGTTGTCCACGCATTTGATCAGGCCGTTACGGACGTTGGCGTCCTTATATTCCTCGGCCAGCTGGTTGAAGCGGACGGCGAGGGTTGCGGCGGTGACGGCTTCGGACTTCGTCCAGCCCAGCGCATCGAATTGTTCGATGAATTCGCCGGTGGACTGGTAGGTGACGTCGATCTCGCCGGCTGCGGCGGCGTTCACCTCTGCCGAGGGGTCGGTGCCGAGGTCGGTATATTCGATCCGGTCGAGATACGGGCCGCCATAAATGGCGGTGCCCCACCACGTATGGTTGGCGTTCTTGACCAGATGGGCGCGGACGCCGACTTCGACGGTTTCCGGCAGATAGGGGCCGGTGCCGGGGGTCTGCGTCGGGTCGCCATTTTCATAGGACTTGTGCACCACGGCAGCCGGATAGTCGGCAAGACCCGCCATCAGCGACACGTCGGGCGCCGACAGCGTGAGCTTCACGGTCAGCGGATCGACGACAGTGACGGCACCATCGCGCAGGGCCTTTTTCTCGGAGTCCACCAGCATGGTGATGCGGCCCGGCATCGAGTTGCCTTCGACGCTGCCATCGGCCCAGCGGGCAAAGTTGTGCGCCACGTCATCGGCGGTGAAATCGTCGCCATTGTTCCACTTCACGCCCGAACGGACCTTGAGCGTGTATTCGGTGGCGTCGCCATTGGCTTCCCAGCTGTCGAGCAGCATGCCGCGGATGGAGCCGTCGTTGTTATATTCGACGAGGTATTCGAGCCAGCCGCGGGTGACGTTGGCGATCTGCGACCAGTCGGCGGTGCGCGGGTCTTTCAGCGCCTTGATTTCCATCGACATGCGCAGCGTGCCGCCCATGGCGGGGGTGTCTTGCGCCATCGCCGGGGCATCCATGCCGATCAGGGCATAGGCGGCGGCGGCGGAAACGCCGAGCGCGGTGGTGCGGGTCAGAAACTCGCGGCGCGACAGGGCGCCGTCGCGGGTTTCTTGCGCATACATGAGGGCCGCCGGATGCAGCTTGGCGGTCTCGAACGTATCTTTCATCAGATGTCTCCCTGGGCAGGCAGTGGCTGCATTTGTTGTTATGTCGGGTCACGCGGCGCCTGCCGTATCGGACACCATTGCCGCCCCGCAGATGCGGGGTCGGTTCTGGATGTGCCAGCGGCGGGCGCGCGCTTGCCTCCGTTATAGCGCATCTTTTTCCGTCATCCGTCAACGCTTGGATTCGCCGGGTGGAGGTCAGATTGCGACATGACCCTGACGCTAACGTTCAATCGGGGGTGGAGTCAAACCGATCGCCGGAATTCGGTGGGCGATTTACCCGTCAAGTGCTGGAAGGCCCGGGTGAAATAGGCCGCGGAGGTGAAGCCGAGGCTGGCCCCGATTTCGCCGACGGGCATGGCCGTTTCGGCAAGAAGGCGACGGGCTTCGAAGATGCGGCGGTCTTGCAGCAGCGAGATGGCCGAGCGCCCGCAGGCCTGACGGCAGCAGCGCGACAGGTGGGTCGGCGTGACCCCAAGAGCGGCGGCGAATTCGCCCACGCCTGCCCCGGTGCGGAAGTCACGTTCCAGAAGGGCGGTGTAGCGGGCGACAAGCCGCTTGGCGGCGTCAGGCTTGGTCTGTTCGGGAGCGGCCTTGGTGGCCTGCCGTTCCAGCCAGACACCGAGAAGGCCAAGGTAATGGCGCGTCGCGCGTTCATGCGCGGGGCTGTCGGAGTTCATTTCGCGCAGGATCATGTCGAGGATGACATTGATCTCTTGCTGGGCATGCACTTCGCGGATGCGGAGCATTTGGGGCGTGGTGGGCAGGGGGATCGTGCAATCCTTGCCGAAGAAGACGGCGGTGCCAAAGACTTGCGGGCCGACTTCGAACCCGTGCATGACGCCCGCGGGGATGAAGACCGCGTTATTCGCGGTATAGCCGCGGGTGATGCCTGCGATGGTGATGCGGCCCTGACCTTTGGTGAACCAGAGCAGCTGCGGCTCTGATACGGAGCGCATCGCCTCAACCCGCCAGCGACCTGCGGCAGCAAGGCGCGGAATCGCCACAAGGCGGGCTTGCCCGCCGGGCGCGCCGGGCGCGGCTATTTGCTGGGTGAAGTCTTGCGTCATGGGTCTTCCGAGGCAGCAGATGTTCGAATCATACAAGGCACATCGCAAGCAACCCAAGCAAAAAGATGGCAAGACGCCGGGACTGTGGCGGTTATCCACAATCGAATTGCGTGTCTGTTGATAACTTTGCCGCTTTTGCGGTGAATCGGGGCGAGGCGTTGTCAGGGCAGGGCGATGCGCTGCCATGACCGCATGCGCGAACGAAACCATGTCCGCTGTCGCTTTGCGTATTGGTGGGAGGCGATCTTGGCGGCGGCGATGGCATCGGAAAGGGGCAGCTCGCCCTTCAGATGCGCGATAAGTTCGGGGGCGCCTATGGCGCGGGCAGAGGGGCGTGATGGTTCCCAGAATGGGAGTTCTGCGCGCACCTCGTCGAGCGCGCCTGCCGCCATCATCGCGTCAAATCGGCGGTCGATGCGGGCGTTGAGCCAGGGCGGATCGGGCGTCAGGACAAGGGCCTGCGCCTGATGCAGCGGCAGGAGCGGCGGGCCGGTGTCGTCTTGCCAATCGGCCAAGCCGCGCCCGGTGGCGCGCAGCACTTCCCATGCGCGCTGGATGCGGGCGGGGTTCTGCCGATCGATCCGCGCGGCGGTGGCGGGATCGAGGTTAGCCAGAAGGGCGGCAGGGCCTTGGGCGGCGCGGATCTGGTCGGCCTCAGAGCGGATGGCGGGGGGCGTGGGGGGGATTTCCGCCAGCCCTTCGGTCAGGGCGGTAAAGTAAAGACCTGTTCCGCCGACGATCACGACAGGCCGCGCGAGGAGCGGGGTGAGTTCACGCAGCCAATGACCCACGGAATAGGGCGCATCGCGGGCGATGTGGCCATAAAGGGCATGGGGGGCGGTGGCCTCGTCCTCGGCGCTGGGGCGGGCGGTGAGGAGGTGCCAGCAGGCATAGACCTGCAAGGCATCGGCATTGACGACGAGACGTCCGTCGCGCGCCGCAAGGTCAAGCGCGAGGGCCGATTTGCCGCTGGCCGTGGGGCCCGCGATCAGGATGGGCGCGTCGCGGGAGAGGGAGGAAAGCAGGTCGGACATGGGAGGCGATATGCTGTGGTGGCAGTGCTATGCAACAGGGTGCAAGGGGCGGGAAGCGGTCGGTTGGCGTGCTGTTGCTGCTGCGGCGAAAGGGGCGGCCTTCCCGGTTGAACCTGCCGACGTTTTCATACATTTTGCGGCGCAGTCCAATCGATATCACGAAAAGCGGGGTTTCCCATGTCCAAACCGGTTCTTGATGCATCGGTCACCTATCGTCGCGTGATGCTCAAGATTTCCGGCGAGGCCTTGATGGGCGATCAGGGCTTTGGCCTGCATCCCCCCACTGTCCAGCGCATCGCGCAGGAGGTGAAGTCGGTGCATGATCTGGGCGTCGAGATCTGCATGGTGATCGGCGGGGGCAATATCTTCCGCGGGCTTGCCGGATCGGCGCAGGGGATGGAGCGGACGACGGCGGATTACATGGGGATGCTGGCGACGGTGATGAACGCGCTGGCGATGCAATCCGCGCTCGAATCGCTTGGGGTGTTCACGCGGGTGATCAGCGCGATCCCGATGGATCAGGTCTGTGAGCCTTATATCCGCCGCCGCGCGGTGCGGCATCTGGAGAAGAAGCGGGTCTGCATCTTTGCCGCCGGAACCGGGAACCCGTATTTCACCACCGACACGGCGGCCACGCTGCGCGCCAATGAGATGGCCTGCCAGGCGATCTTCAAAGGCACCAAGGTGGATGGAGTCTATGACAAGGACCCCAAGAAGCACGCCGATGCGAAACGCTATGAGACGGTGAGCTATGACGAATGTCTGGCCAAGCATCTGGGGGTGATGGATGCCTCCGCCATTGCATTGGCGCGGGACAATAACCTGCCGATCATCGTCTTTTCGCTGGATGAACCGGGCGGGTTCCGGGGCATCTTGCGCGGCGAGGGCACCTATACGCGGGTTCAGGGGTAAGACCGGGTGGCAGGCGGGGGAAGCCCCGCCTTACTCTCTGTTTCGTTATTATGACGCTCTGCTATAGAACAGGGAAACGGCCTTGGTAGCGGCCGAAAGAATGAAGGAAGACCATATGTCGGCTGACGACCTCGAGATCGACCTTGATGCCATCGAGCGCCGGATGGAGGGTGCCATGACCGCGCTGAAGCAGGAATTTGCTTCGCTGCGGACCGGGCGGGCATCTGCCCAGATGCTGGACCCTATTCAGGTGGACGCCTATGGCCAGATGACGCCGATCAACCAGCTGGGCACTGTGAACGTGCCTGAGCCGCGGATGGTGGTGATCAATGTCTGGGACAAGGGCATGATCGGCAAGGTCGAAAAGGCCATTCGCGAAAGCGGGCTGGGGATCAACCCGGTGACCGATGGGCCGTTGATCCGCCTGCCGATCCCGGAATTGAACGAGCAGCGGCGCAAGGAACTGGCCAAAGTTGCTTCGCAATATGCCGAAAGCGCGAAGATCGCCATTCGTAACGTCCGGCGCGACGGGATGGACCAGATCAAGAAGGCCAAATCGGCGGGCATGTCCGAAGATGACCAGAAGATGTGGGCCGATGAAGTGCAGGACCTGACCGACAAGGCGATTGCGGCGGTCGACAAGGCGCTTGAGATCAAGCAAGCCGAGATCATGCAGGTCTGAAGGTCGCGGGGCGTGGGTCCGGTACCCGGTGCGGGCGCGGGCAGTTGGGGGGAGAGCGGGATTGCGAAGAGCTGACAGCACGGAGCCGTCGCGCACGCCCCGGCCTGCAGAGCATGTGGCCATTATCATGGATGGGAATGGGCGCTGGGCCACATCGCGCGGCTGGCCGCGTCTGGTGGGGCATCGGCGCGGGGCGGAACGGGTGCGCGAGATTGTGCGCGCCTGTCCCGACCTTGGTATCCGTTGGCTGACCGTCTATGCCTTTTCGACCGAGAATTGGAAACGGTCCACCGAAGAGGTGCTGGGCCTGATGGCGATCTTTGCCCGATATATCGAGCGTGAGGCGGATCGGCTGGCGGTGGAAGGTGTCAGGCTTCGGTTCATCGGAGATCGGTCGCGGTTGGACCCGAAATTGCAGGCGATGATGGCTGGGATCGAGGCGCGCACGGCGCCCGGCACGCGGTTGAACCTGACTGTGGCGATCAATTACGGCGGGCGGGATGAGATCGCGCGGGCGGCGCGGTCCGTCGCGCGGGCGGTGGCCGAGGGGCGGCTTGCGCCCGAGGCGGTGACGGAGGCGAGTTTTGCTGCGCATCTCGATACGGCTGATCTGCCCGATCCCGATTTGGTGATCCGCACGAGTGGGGAGACCCGCACCTCGAATTTCCTGCCATGGCAGGCCGCCTATGCGGAATATGAGTTCACCCAGACCCTGTGGCCGGATTTCACGGCGGCGGAGCTGGGGGCCATTGTCGCGCGATTCGGCAATCGTGAGCGGCGCTTTGGCGGGGTGGTCCGGGCATGACCGGAGGGGAAGGCGGCGGCGGTCCCGCAGCGGCGGGGCGGTGGAACGATCTGCGGCCGCGCGTGGTGTCGGCCATCGTGATGATCGCTGTCGGCGCGGCAGAGATTTGGCTGGGTGGGCCGTCCTTTGCTGTGCTGGTGATCCTTTTGACGGCGGGGATGATCTGGGAATTGGCGGTGATGACCGCGCCGGTGCAGAAGAACCGCCCGCTGTTGATGGCGGGGATCGCGGCGGCGGCATTGGCGGCGGCCTTGGTGCTGCGGTCTGATCTGGCGGCGGCGATGGTTCTTGTGCCGTCCTTGGCGCTGGCCCTGTCGCCGCGGCGCGACAGGCGGCTGGCGGCGGTCTATGCGGCGGCGATCATGGTCGCGGGTTACGGGCTGGTGGAATTGCGCGACACGATCGGCACGACGGGCATTCTGTGGCTGGTGATCGTGGTGGTGATGTCGGATGTGGCGGGCTATTTCGCCGGGCGGATGATCGGGGGGCCGAAATTCTGGCCTGCGGTCAGCCCGAAGAAGACATGGTCCGGCACGGTGGCGGGCTGGATCGGGGCGGCATTGGTGGGGCTTGGCTTCGTGCTGGCGGGCATGGGCGGGTGGCTGTTGGTCCTGTTGTCGCCGGTCGTGGCCTTTGCGGGGCAGTTGGGCGACATTCTTGAAAGCTGGATGAAGCGGCGGGCGGGGATCAAGGATTCCTCGCAGCTTATCCCCGGTCATGGTGGGCTGCTGGATCGGTTCGACGCATTGATTGGGGCGACGGTTCTGGTGATGCTGCTGGGGTTGTTCTTCAAGAACCTACCGATTGGCTGAGGGAATGCGGTCCATTTCGATCTTTGGGGCCACTGGGTCCATCGGGCAGAGCACGTTCGACCTGATCCGTCGGGCGGGTGGGGCAGATGCCTATCGCACCGTGGCTTTGACCGGGGCGCGGAATGTGTCGCTTTTGGCCCAGATGGCGCGCGAATTGCGGGCCGAGGTGGCGGTGGTGGCGCATGAAGAGGAATTGCCAGCCTTGCGCGCGGCCTTGGCCGGATCGGGGGTCGAGGCTGCGGCGGGAGAGGCCGCGATTGCCGAGGCGGCGGATCGGCCTGCCGATTGGGTGATGAGCGGGATCGTCGGCGCCGCGGGGCTGGTGCCGGGGATGCGGGCGCTTCGCCATGGGCGGATGCTGGCCCTGGCCAATAAAGAAAGCCTTGTGACGGCGGGATCGCTGCTGTTGTCGACGGCCAAGGCGCATGGGGCGACCATCCTGCCTGTGGATAGCGAGCATTCGGCGGTGTTTCAGGCCCTGACGGGTGAGGATGCGGGCGCGGTGGAGCGGGTGATCATCACTGCATCGGGCGGGCCGTTCCGCACTTGGCCGATGGAAAAGCTGGCGCGGGCCACGGTGGCCGAGGCGAAGGCGCATCCGAATTGGTCGATGGGCAGCCGGATCAGCATCGACAGCGCGTCGATGTTCAACAAGGCGCTGGAATTGATCGAGACGCGGGAATTCTTTGGTTTTCCGCCCGAGATGATCGAGGTTTTGGTGCATCCGCAAAGCATTGTGCATGCGCTTGTGGGGTTTCGGGATGGCGGCGTGATGGCGCATCTGGGGCCTGCGGACATGCGCCATGCCATCGGATTCGCGCTGCATTGGCCTGATCGGGGCGATGTGCCGGTGGAGCGGCTTGATCTGGCGCGGCTGGGTTCCTTGAGCTTCGAAGCGCCCGACCCAGAGCGATTCCCGGCGCTGCGTCTGGCGCGCGAGGTGATGCGGGTGCGGGGCTTGGCGGGGGCGGCGTTTAATGCGGCCAAAGAGATCGCTCTCGACAATTTCATGACGGGTCGCATTGGATTCCTTGCTATGGCAGCCGTAGTAGAGGAGACGCTTGCCGTTCTTTCGGCCGAGACTGGCCTTGGAAATGCCCCGACGGGGTTGGAAGACGTGCTGGCCATGGACCGATTGGCACGGGTGCGGGCTGCGGAATGCGCGGCGCGCTTGAAAGAGGGCTGACTAAGCGTGGAAGTGATCAATCTGATCCCGAGTTTCGGCGGTCTGGCCTATACGGTACTGGCCTTTGTCGCGGCACTGATCATCATCGTCTTTGTCCATGAATATGGCCATTACATCGTGGGGCGCTGGTCCGGCATCCATGCCGAGGTGTTCTCGATCGGATTCGGGCCAGTCCTTTGGTCGGGTTTTGACAAGCGCGGGACGCGCTGGCAGATCGCTGCGCTGCCCTTGGGGGGGTATGTCCGCTTCTTGGGGGATTCGAACGCCTCATCCGTGGGGCAATCGGCGGCGGTGGATGGGCTGACGGCGGAACAGCGTCGCGCAACGATGACGGGGGCGCCGCTTTGGGCGCGGACGGCGACGGTTGCAGCGGGACCGGTGTTTAATTTCGTGCTGTCCATAGGCATTTTTGCCGGGATTTTCCTTTGGAATGGCATTGCTACGGATGTGCCCACGGTGGGCAGCGTGCGCGGTTTGCCCGCGCAGACGGTGGCGTTGCAGCCCGGCGACCGGATCGAGGCGCTGGGCGGGATCGAGACGCCGGATTTCGCGTCTTTCATGGCGGCGGCGGGCGATTTGCCGGTCGAGGCCGTGGTGGACTATCGGGTCGAGCGTAACGGGGCGGATGTCGCGCTTCGGGACAGCCACCCCTTGCCGCCCGTGGTTGAAACGGTGCAACCGGATTCGGCGGCGCGCGATGCCGGGCTTTTGCCCGGTGACGTGATCCTGTCGGTGAATGGTGAGCCGGTCGTGACCTTTCCGCATTTGCGCGAGATTGTCGGGGCGTCGGATGGCCAGCCCTTGACCCTTCTTCTGGCGCGTGACGGCAAGGAGATGGAGTTGACGCTGACCCCACGGCGGGTGGACCTGCCGCGTGCGGAAGGCGGGTTTGAGACGCGCTGGTTGATCGGGCTAACCGGGGCGCTGTATTTCGAGCCGGAAACACGGCAGCCGGGCCTGGTGGAAAGCCTAGGCCTTGGCGCAACGCAAAGCTGGCAGATTGCAACCACGTCGCTGTCGGGGCTGTGGCATATGGTGACGGGGGCGATTTCGTCCTGCAACCTGCGCGGCCCGATCGGGATTGCCGAAACCTCGGGTGCGGCGGCGAGCGCGGGGGCGACAAGCTTTATCTGGTTCATCGCGATGCTTTCGACGGCGGTGGGGCTGATGAACCTGTTTCCGGTGCCGGTTCTGGATGGTGGGCATCTGGTGTTTTACGCCTATGAGGCGGTGACGGGGAAACAGCCCTCGGCGCGGGCCTTGCAGGTGTTGATGGCGGTGGGGCTGACGGCGATCCTGACGCTGATGGTTTTTGCGCTGTCGAACGATCTTTTCTGCCCCTAAGGCGCAGGTCGCGCGCCTGCGATTGCTGCAAGCACGGTCCTTTGCGTCGCGAAAGCGCCGAGAGGGGGCCAAACTCGCGCCACAATCGGACCCTATCCCAAAACGCACCAAAGGAATGGAGGGTTCGTCATGAGCAGCATCACCAAAGGATATCGTGGCCTGTCCATCATCATGGTGGTGAATTCGGACCGGATCTTCTCGGTCGCGACGATGGCGGCCGGTTTGCTGGCCGGGGCCTTCCTCGGCGCGCAGTTTCTGGGTCATTAAGGTTGGGAAACCGACCACAGCCTTTTGACAATCCCCGCTTGTCAGGCTAGTGAAGACACAAGAATTTGTTAATGGCGGGGCGGGATCCATGCGGAAGAGGACAGGCGTGTTCGATGCGTCGGTGCGGTCGAGCGTGGGGATGGTCCGCCCGGCTCTGACGGCGATTTTCCTTTCCACAGCCGCCGTTACCGTGACACCCTTCACTCCGGCGATTGCCCAAAGCTACAGCTTTTCAACCGTGCGCGTTGAAGGCAATCAGGCGATCGAGCCGCAGACCATCCTTGCCTATGCTGGAATCGGGCGGGGCGAGACGGTCAGCGCGGCGCGTCTGAACGACGCGTATCAGAGCATTGTGAATTCGGGTCTGTTCGAATCCGTCGAACTGATTCCGCAGGGCGGGACGCTGATCATTCGGGTTGTCGAATATCCGATGGTCAATATCGTCAACTTCGAGGGCAATGCCCGCCTGAAGGATGAGGAACTGGCCGAAATCGCCAAGTCCAAGGGGCGGATGGTCTATTCGCCGTCGCAAGCCGAAGAGGATGCGGCCGCAATTGCCGAGGCCTATCGTGTGCGGGGGCGGATCGCGGCGACGGTCGATCCGCGCATCATCCGGCGCGATGGCAACCGCGTTGATCTGGTGTTCGAGATTACCGAAGGCCGTGTGGCAGAGATTGAGCGTCTGTCCTTTGTGGGCAACCGCGCCTTTACCGACCGCCGCTTGCGGCAGGTGCTGGAGACCAAGCAGGCCGGTCTGCTGCGGCAGATCATCCAGCGCGATACCTTCGTGGCCGAGAGGCTGGAACTGGACAAGCAGCTGCTGCGCGACTTCTATCTGGCGCGTGGCTATGCCGATATTCAGGTGCTGGACGCCACATCGGATGTGTCGCGCGAGCGGGATGCGTTCTTCGTGACCTTTACGATCCGCGAAGGCCAGCAGTTCCGGATCGGTGAGGTTTCGACCGTTTCCGAGATCGAGGGGCTGGATGCCGCCGAATTCGCAGCGGCGCAGCGCATCCGCAGCGGTGAGGTTTGGTCGCCCGCCCTGATCGAGAACAATATTGCCCGGATGGAAAACCTTGCGCTGCGCAAGGGCCTGACTTTCGTGCGCGTCGATCCGCGGATCACGCGGGACGAACGGGGCGGTTTGCTGGATGTGGAATTCGCCATCGTGCGTGGCGAGCGCATTTTCGTGGAACGCATCGATATCGAGGGCAATACCACGACCATGGATCAGGTGGTGCGCCGCCAGTTCCGCACCGTGGAAGGCGATCCGCTGAATCCGCGCGAAATCCGGCAAGCGGCTGAACGCATCCGCGCGCTGGGCTTCTTTGCCGATGCGCAGGTGAATGCCGAGCCGGGCAGCACTGCGGATCAGGTGGTGGTGAATGTTGACGTTGAAGAGCAGCCGACAGGGTCGCTCACCTTTGGCGCAAGCTATGGCGTGTCATCGGGTGTCGGCTTCAACGTGGGCCTGAACGAACAGAACTTCCTTGGTCGGGGGCAGGGGCTTGGCCTTTCGCTATCGACCGGGACGGACACGTCGGAGGGATCTTTCACCTTCGTGGAGCCTGCCTTCCTTGGCCGGGACGTCGCGCTTAAGTTTTCGGTGTCCTACCGTGAGTCGGACAATGAGAATTCGACTACCTATGATACGCGCGTGGGCCGCCTGTCGCCTGCGTTGGAATTCCCGCTGGGCGAGCTGAGCCGGTTGGAAGTGCGCTATACCTACAAAGATTCGAAGATTTCCGACGCGCCTGCGGCGGCGTCGAACATCATCAAGACCGAAGCGGCGCTGGGCGCGCAGGTGACCAGTTCGATCGGCTACACTTATAGCTATGACACGCGGATCAGCGGGTTGAACCCGAAGGGCGGGTTGCTTTTGCGCTTTGGTCAGGATTTCGCGGGGCTGGGCGGCGATACGCAATACATCATGACGACGGCCCTTGCGCTTGCCGAGACGAAGGTTGCGCAGGAAGAGGTGACGCTGCGCGCCATCTTTGAAGGCGGCATGATCAACAGCCTTGGCGGCACGAACAGCCAAATCACCGAGCGTTTCTTTGGCGGTGGCAAGATTCGTGGCTTTGAGCCCGGCGGGATCGGGCCGCGGGATCGCAATGCGCTGAACGATGCTTTGGGCGGCAACATGTTTGCCGTCGCGCGCTTTGAAGCCGATTTCCCGGTGGGCCTGCCAGAAGAATATGGCATCACGGGCGGCGTGTTCTTTGACGTGGGATCCGTCTGGAGCCTTGATAACATCAATGGCGGGGCGGCGGGTGCCAATCCGGTGGACGATTCCATGAACCTGCGGTCGGCCGTGGGTGTGTCGATCTTCTGGGATACGCCTGTTGGGCCGCTGCGGTTGAACTTTGCGAAGCCGCTGGTCAAGGAAACCTATGACCTTGAACAGACCTTCGACCTGACGGTTTCGACGCGCTTCTGATGGTGCGCTTGGCGCAGGGCGGCGTGGTGCGGGCAGGGCTTTTGGCCTGTGCCTTGGGCGTTGCGAGCCCGCTTTGGGCGCAAGAGCAACAGCAGCAGGTGCCAGAGGCGGCGGTGCCAAGGGCGCCGATCCTGACGCTTGACCGCGAACGCATCCTGCTTGAATCGCGCTTTGGCAAGGCGGTCGAGGCGCAGTTTCAGAAGGACAGTCAGGTTCTGATTTCGGAAAATCTGCGTCTGGAAGAGGCGCTGGAGACAGAGGAACGCGCGCTGACGGATCAGCGCGCCACCCTGCCTGCTGATGAGTTCCGCAAACTGGCCGAAGAGTTCGACAGCAAGACCGAAGCGATCCGCGCGGCGCAGGATGCGAAGTCGCGGGCGATCACGTCGCGCAGGGATGGGGAACGGCAACGGTTGCTGCAGGCGACGATTCCCATTTTGGCCGATCTGATGCGCGAAAGCGGGGCAGTCGCGATTTTCGACAAGGAGATGGTGATCCTGTCGCTGCGCGGCGTGGACATAACAGACGAGGCTATTGGTCGGATCGATGCGGTTCTGGGCGATGGCACGGAGGCGTCCGACCCAGAAGCCCTGGCAGAACCGCCGCTACCGGGCGCAGAGCCATCGCCCCCCGCCGAAGCCGCGCCGACCCCGTGAAAGCAGGCTTTTTGCCGGATGCTTGTTTCGCTTCTGCCAAGTTGCTAGTGACAACCCGGTGGCCCGCACCCTTGGGCCACGGAAGAAGGAGAACTCGATGACCGAGGCCACCGGCGATCGTGCCGTCACAAGTGCCGATCTGGACCTGATCCAGCGCATCATCCCGCACCGCTATCCCTTTCTTCTGGTGGATAAGGTGCGTGATATCGTCATCAATGAAAGCTGTGTCGGCATCAAGAATGTCACAGCCAATGAGCCGCAATTCACGGGGCATTTTCCGGGGATGCCGATTTTCCCCGGCGTGATGATCATCGAGGCGATGGCGCAGACGAGCGGCATCCTTGTCGGCCTGTCGATGGATCTGGTGGACAAGCAGGCCAAGGTCTTTTTCATGGGTGTCGATGGTGTGAAGTTCCGCCGCAAGGTGGTGCCGGGCGATGTGCTGGAATTGCATGTCAAGGCGCTGCGCGGCGGTGGGCGGGTCTGGAAATTCGAAGGCCGCGCGATTGTGGACGGGGAACTGGCTTGCGAGGCCACGTTCATGGCCATGTTCGACGTGCCGAAGGCCTGATGATGTCCATTCATCCAGAGGCGCGCATCCATCCTTCGGCCGTGATCGAAGAGGGCGCGGTGATCGGCGCGGGCTGCGAAGTGGGCCCTTTTTCGGTGATCGGGCCGGAAGTTGTGCTGAAGGACCGGGTCGTGGTGAAAAGCCATGCCGTTGTCACCGGTTGGACCGAAGTGGGGGAGGAGTCGGTCATCTTCCCCTTTGCGACAGTCGGCGAGGTGCCTCAGGACTTGAAATACAAGGGCGAAAAGACGCGGTTGGTGATCGGTAAGCGCTGCCGCATCCGCGAGGCGGCGACCTTGAACATCGGCACCGAGGGCGGTGGCGGCGTAACGCGGCTGGGCGACGATGTGCTGGTGATGACAGGCGCGCATGTGGGCCATGACGCGCAGATCGGGAACCGGGTGATCCTTGTGAACCATGTGGCCATCGCGGGCCATTGCGTGCTGGGCGATGACGTGATCGTGGGCGGCTTGTCGGGCGTGCATCAATTCGTGCGGATCGGGCAGGGCGCGATCATCGGTGCGGTTACCATGGTGACGAATGATGTGATCCCCTATGGCCTTGTGCAGGCCCCGCGTGGCGAGTTGGACGGGCTGAACCTTGTCGGGCTGAAACGGCGGGGGGTGGAGCGGGGTGAGATCACCGCTTTGCGCGCGGCCTATCAGATGCTGGCGCAGGGGGAGGGGACGTTCCTTGACCGGGCGCGAAAACTTTCGGAGGAAACCGACAGCGCCTATGTGCGCGAGGTGACCGAGTTCGTCCTGTCGGCCTCGGACCGGTCCTTCCTGACGCCGAAATGACGCGGACGGCGATCATTGCGGGGGCGGGCGGCCTGCCTGCGGCGGTGATGGCCGCGATGGCAGAGCGGCCTTTCGTGGCGGCGCTGGAGGGGTTCTCGCCTGCGGGCGTGGCGCCGGACCTGTGGTTCCGGGTGGAGCGGCTGGTGCCATTCCTGCGCGCGCTTGCGGATGCGGGGGTGACGCGCGTCTGTTTCGCGGGCGCAGTGCAGCGGCCCCGGCTGGACCCTGCGCTGTTTGACCCCGATACGGCGACGATGGTGCCGCGCCTCCTGGCGGCCATGGGGCAGGGGGATGACGCCACCTTGCGCGAGGTGCTGGCGATTTTCGAAGAGGCGGATTTCGCACTGATGGGCGTGGCTGAGATCGCGCCTGCGCTGGTGCCAGGGGCAGCCGTGCTGTGCGGCACGGTGACGGATCGGGACCGGGCCGATGCGGCGCGGGCTGCGGCCATCGTTGCGGCCTTGGGGCGCGTCGATGTGGGGCAGGGCGCGGTGGTGCAGCAGGGGCTGTGTCTTGCTGTCGAGGCTTTGCCTGGCACGGATGCGATGCTGGCGGGCGTGGCGGCCATTCCGGCGGGATTGCGGCCTGCCGGGGCGAAGGGTGTCTTCTACAAAGCGCCAAAGCCATTGCAGGATCGGCGGATCGACCTGCCAGCCTTGGGGGTGGAAACCGTGCGCCGTGTGGCGGCGGCGGGTCTTGGCGGGGTCGTTTGGGAAGCGGGCGGGGTGATCTGCCTTGATCTGCCCGGCATGGTGGCCGAGGCCGAGTCGGCGGGCCTGTTCCTTTGGGCGCGGGAACCATGAAGATCTTCCTCGTCGCCGGGGAGCCTTCGGGCGACCGTCTGGGGGCGGCCTTGATGGCGGGGTTGAAGGTGCTGTCGCCGGGGGTGGAGTTCGCGGGTGTCGCGGGGCCATTGATGCAGGCCGAAGGCATGGGGTCGCTGTTCCCGATGGAAGAGCTGTCGGTGATGGGGATCGCCGAAGTTCTGCCGAAGTACTTCCATCTGAAGCGGCGTATCCGCGACGTGGCCGAGGCGGTGATCGCCTCGGATGCGGCGGCTTTGGTGACGATCGATTCCCCTGATTTCGGGTTGCGGGTTGCGGCCTTGGTCAAGGCCGCGCGGCCGGGGTTGCGGACGATCCATTATGTGGCACCCTCGGTCTGGGCTTGGCGGCCGGGGCGGGCGGCGAAGATGGCGCGGCATGTGGATCATGTGCTGGCGCTCTTACCGTTCGAGCCGCCCTATATGCAGGCGGCAGGAATGACCTGCGATTTCGTGGGCCATCCTGTGGTGGCAGAGCCTGTGGCCTCTGACGCGGAGCGGGCGGCATGGGCCGGGGAGGGGCCGCTTGTGCTGGCCCTGCCCGGATCGCGGCGGGGCGAGGTGGCGCGGCTGGCCCCGGTTCTGGGCGAAGTGGTGGGACGGCTGGCCGCGCGGCATCCGGGGCTGCGCGTCGCCTTGCCCACGGTGCGGGGTGTGGCGGGGCTGGTGCGCGAGGTGACGGCGGGCTGGCCCGTGCGCCCGCAGATCGTGGAAGAGGCCGGGGCAAAGCGGGGGGCCTTTGCGGCGGCGGATGTGGCCATCGCGGCCTCGGGGACCGTGTCGCTGGAATTGGCGGCGGTGGGCTGCCCGATGGTGATCGCCTATGACATGCACCCTTTGACACTGTGGCTGATGCGGCGGGCGGCACTGATCGATACGGTCACGCTGGTCAATCTGGTCAGCGAGACGCGGGTGGTGCCGGAATTCATCGGGGATCGCTGCCGGGCCGATCTGATCGCGCCTGCGGTCGAGGCGCTGCTGGCGCAGCCTTCGGCGCAGGATGCGGCAATGGCCCTAACGATGTCGCGGTTGGGAGCGGGGGGAGAGCCGCCCGGACTGCGCGCGGCGCGGTCGGTGCTGGGCGTGCTTTAGCGGCGGGGTCCGGGCTCCAAGATTTTTGTCCAAAAATCTTGGAGCCTGCACACCAAAATTCTTCCAGAAGAATTTTGGTGGTCGCCGCCTAAGATTTTTTATTGAAAAATCTTAGGCTTACCGGCCCTTCCAAATCCAGCCGCCGCCCAGCACGCGGCTGCCTTCTGGGGCGTAGAAAACACAGGCCTGACCGGGGCTGACGCCGTCTTCGGGCGAGAGAAGCTCGACCTCTGCCTCTGTTTCCGACAGCGGGCGGATCACGGCGGGGCGTGGGGGGCGCGTAGAGCGGACCTTGACGTTCACATGCCATTCTTCGCGGCTCGACAAGGGGGCGTCGCCCAGCCAGTTGATTTCACGCAAGGGAACCGTGCGGGTAGAGAGCGCCTCTTTCGGCCCGACGATCACGCGGCGGGTGTCTGGGTCAAGTTTCACCACGTAAAGCGGATCGCCAAGGCCCCCGATGCCGAGGCCTTTCCGCTGGCCGATCGTGTAATGGATCACCCCCCGATGCGTGCCAAGGACGCGACCAGAAAGGTCCACGATCTCGCCCGGGTCGGCGGCACCGGGGCGGAGCTTTTCGATCACTGCGGCGTAGTTGCCATTGGGGACGAAGCAGATGTCCTGACTGTCGGGCTTGTCGGCCACGGGCAGGTCATAGCGGGCGGCAAGGGCGCGGGTTTCGGCCTTTGAGGCAAGGTGGCCAAGTGGGAAGCGCAGGTAGGACAGTTGTTCCGACGTGGTGGAAAAGAGGAAATAGGATTGGTCGCGGTTGGAGTCGGCGGCCATGTGCAGTTCCGGCCCCAGCGCGCCCATTTTGCGCTGAATGTAATGGCCTGTGGCCATGCAGTCGGCGTCCAGATCCTTGGCGGTGGCGAGCAGGTCCTTGAACTTGACCCGTTCATTGCAGCGGATGCAGGGCACGGGGGTGGCACCGGCAAGATAGGCGTCGGCAAACTCTTCGATCACCGCCTCGCGGAAGGTGTTTTCGTAGTCGAGGACGTAATGGGGAAAACCCATGGTTTCGGCCACGCGGCGGGCATCGTGGATATCGCGCCCCGCGCAGCATGCGCCTTTTTTCGCAAGCGCCGCGCCATGGTCATAAAGTTGCAGCGTGACGCCCACGACATCATAGCCTTCATCCGCCAGCATGGCGGCCACGACCGAGGAATCCACCCCACCCGACATCGCGACGACCACGCGGGTATCGGCAGGGGCCTTGGGAAGGCCAAGCGAGTTGAGCGGACGGTCAAGCGGCATGGCTGTATCCGTTACAGGGAAGGCCGTTCAAATACAGGGAAAACGGGGCGGGCCACAAGAGGGCGGCCTTCAGCATCGGTTAAGGAAACGGCGCGATAGTCGGGGCAGGATTGAAGGAGACCCCGCATGTATATCAAGCGCGTTCCCGGCCCTCGTCATGTGACCCTGCCGGATGGCACGATTCTGACACGGGCCGATCTGCCGCCGCCGGATACCTATCGATGGGTCGCGCGGCGCAAGGCGATTGTCGTGCAAGCGGTGCAACATGGCCTGATCGGGCGGGATGAGGCCTTGGAACGCTATACACTGACCGATGAGGAACTGGTCAGTTGGGAGGCGGCGATGATCCGTCACGGTGCGGCGGCGCTGCGGGCCACCAAGGTTCAACAATATCGACAATTTTAGATTGAGCTTGATACAAAATCTGCCATAGTAACCTTTGTTTAATGAGTGGTCTGCAATGTCGCCTAAGGGCGGCTTTACGGAGAGTGACATGCGAGTGCTTTTGGTTGAAGACGATCCCGCGACCTCGCGGAGCATCGAGTTGATGCTGACCCATGCGAACCTGAACGTGTACTGTACGGATCTTGGGGAAGATGGCATCGATCTGGCGAAACTCTATGACTACGATCTGATCCTTCTGGATCTGAACCTGCCCGATATGAGTGGGCATGAGGTTCTGCGCCAATTGCGGTTGGCGAAGATCGAAACCCCCATCCTGATTCTGTCCGGGTCTGATGACACCGACAGCAAGATCAGGGGATTCGGCTTTGGCGCGGATGACTATCTGACCAAACCCTTCCACCGCGAGGAATTGATCGCGCGAATCCACGCGATCATCCGCCGGTCCAAAGGTCATGCGCAGTCGATCATCCGCACCGGTCAGGTCAATGTGAACCTTGACGCCAAATCGGTGGATGTGGGCGGCAAGAGCGTGCATCTGACAGGCAAGGAGTATCAAATCCTTGAACTTCTCAGTCTGCGGAAGGGCACGACCCTGACGAAGGAGATGTTCCTCAACCATCTTTATGGCGGGATGGATGAGCCGGAACTGAAGATCATCGACGTCTTCATCTGCAAGCTGCGCAAGAAGCTGGCCGAGGCGACGGGGGGCGAAAACTATATCGAAACGGTCTGGGGGCGCGGCTATGTGATGCGCGATCCGGTGCCGGAAATTGCCCATCGTCGGGTTTCCATCGCGGCGGCGAGCTAGGTCTTCGCAGGTGCTGGACTGTTCCGGGGTCGCCCCCTAAACCTTTTAGGGGGCGATCTTGGGGGAGTTGATGACCGACGGAAAGACCATCGAGCAGCTTTCCGAGGCCGAGGCGCGGCAGGAACTTGCCCGTCTGGCCGAGGTGATTGCCGCAGCGAACCGGGCCTATCACAGCTTGGACGCGCCCGAGATTTCGGATGCGGATTATGATGCATTGAAGCGGCGCAACGCTGCCATCGAGGCGCGTTTCCCCCAGTTCAAGCGTGCCGATAGCCCCAGCGAACAGGTTGGCGGTGCGGTGGCCGAAGGCTTTGGGGAGATCCGGCACGAGATCAGGATGCTGTCCCTGTCCAACGCCTTTGACGAGGAGGAAGTGGCAGAGTTCGACAACCGCGTCCGATCCTTCCTTGGGATGGAGGCGCCGATCACCTATGTCGCGGAACCCAAGATCGATGGGCTGTCGCTATCCTTGCGCTATGAGGGTGGGGTTCTGGTGCAGGCCGCCACGCGGGGCGATGGCGAAGTGGGCGAGAATGTCACCGAAAACGCGCTGACCATCGCGGATATTCCCCGCCGGGTGGAGGGCGCGCCTGCGGTGATGGAGGTGCGGGGTGAGGTCTATATGGCCCATGCCGATTTTGCGGCTCTGAACGCGCGGCAGGCGGCGGCGGGGGCGAAGGTCTTTGCCAATCCGCGCAATGCGGCGGCGGGGTCGCTGCGGCAGTTGGATGCCGCGATCACGGCGGCGCGTCCGCTGCGGTTTTTTGCCTATGCTTGGGGGGCACTGTCAGAGCCGCTGGCAAGCTCACAATTCGCGGCAATTGCTCGGCTGAAAGCCTTGGGATTTCAGACAAATCCCTTGACGGTGCTGTGTGATGGGCCTGCCGCCCTGCTCGCGCAGTATCGGCGGATCGAGGTGATGCGCGCAACGCTTGGCTATGACATCGACGGGGTGGTCTACAAGGTGGATGACCTGTCGCTTCAGGCCCGGTTGGGGTTCCGGGCCACGACGCCACGCTGGGCCATCGCGCATAAATTCCCTGCCGAACTGGCCTGGACGCGGCTGGAGGCAATTGACATTCAGGTGGGCCGCACCGGTGCCCTGTCGCCCGTGGCGCGGCTTCAACCCGTCACAGTGGGGGGCGTGGTCGTGTCGAACGCCACCTTGCATAATGAGGATTATATCGCGGGCCGCGACAGCAAGGGAGAGGCGATCCGCGGTGGTAAGGATATCCGCGTGGGCGATTGGGTGCAGGTCTATCGCGCAGGCGATGTGATCCCGAAGGTGGCGGATGTGGACCTTGCCCGCAGGCCTGAAGGGGCGGTGCCCTATGTCTTTCCGCATCGCTGCCCGGAATGCGGGTCCGAGGCTGTGCGGGAAGAGGGGGATTCGGTGCGCCGCTGCACGGGCGGGCTGATATGCCCCGCACAGGCGGTGGAGCGATTGGTGCATTTCGTGTCGCGCGCGGCCTTTGATATTGAGGGACTGGGGCGCAAGCAGGTGGAGATGTTCTTTGCCGATGATCTGCTGCCGGTGAAAGAGCCTGCGGACATCTTTACCCTTGCCGCAAGAGATGCCGCCAACCCTTTGCAAAAGCTGCGCAATCGGGAAGGGTTCGGCGAGAAGTCGGTGGCCAATCTGTGGGCTGCAATCGAGGAACGGCGGCGTATTCCCTTGGCGCGGCTGATCTTTGCCTTGGGGATGCGGCATGTGGGTGAGGTGGCGGCGCAGGACCTCGCGCGGCACTATCTGACTTGGGACGCGTTGGTGGCAGCCGTCGATCTGGCGCGGCCTGCGGCGCTGGCCCATCGCGCGGCGGATGAGGCGGAGTTGGAAGAACGTGCCGCCGCCATGGTCGAGGGGCGGCGGGCAAGGGTGAAGGACGCGCGGGATCGCGCGGTGGCGGCGCTGGCCGTGCCAGAGGCGGCGAAGGCTGCATGGACCGAGTTGATCACCGGGGATGGGATCGGGCCAGTGCTGGCGCTGTCCTTGTCGGACACGTTGGCCAACCCTGAAGAACGCGCCTCGATTGCGCGGTTGGTGGCTTATCTTGACGTCCTGCCGCCCGAGGCGCGGGCGACGGAATCGCCGGTGGCGGGGCTGACGGTTGTCTTCACCGGGAGTTTGGAAAAGATGACGCGGGCCGAGGCCAAGGCGCGGGCCGAGGCGTTGGGGGCCAAGGTTGCCGGGTCGGTCTCGGCCAAGACCGATCTTCTGGTGGCAGGTCCCGGCGCGGGGTCAAAGGCGAAGGATGCGGAACGTTTGGGCGTGAAGATGATCGACGAGGACGAATGGCTCGCCCTCATCGGGGATGCATGACGCGGCCTGCGGAACTTTTTCCGCTTTTTGCGGGGCTGGAAACGCTGGAGGGCGTGGGCGAGAAGACGGCCAAGGCCTTTGCCGGGCTGGGGGTGGACAGGCCCAAGGACCTGCTGTTCCTGCTGCCCCATTCCGGGGTGGACCGGGCGCGGAAGGCATCGGTTCGGGATGTGGTGCCGCCCTGCACCGTGACGGTGGAGGTGGAGGTTGGGGCGCATTTCCCACCGCGTGTGAAGGGCAAGCCCTATCGTGTGCTGGTGCGGGATGCGCAACTGGAATTCACACTGGTTTTTTTCCATGCGCGGGGGGATTTCCTGCAACGGCTGCTGCCGACGGGGCAGAGGCGGTTGATTTCCGGCAAGGTGGAACTGTTTGATGGCGTGGCGCAGATGGTGCATCCCGACCATGTGCTGCGGCCAGAGGAAGCGGGGGAGTTGCCGGTCTATGAGCCGGTCTATCCGCTGACCGCCGGGGTGACGCAGAAGGTTGTGGCAAAGGCGGTGGCCGGGGCCTTGGCGCGGGCGCCCGATCTGCCGGAATGGATCGACGGGCCGCTTTTGGCGCGCGAGGGTTGGCCTTCATGGCACAAGGCGCTGCTGGCGGTGCATGGGCCACAAGGGGCGGCGGACCTTGCGCCCACCCATCCGGCGCGGCAGCGGCTAGCCTATGATGAATTGCTGGCGCATCAGCTGACGCTGGCTTTGGCGCGGGCGACATTGCGCAAGCAGAAGGGGCTGCCGACGGTTGGCGATGGGTCCTTGCGCGGGAAAGTGATTGCCGGGTTGCCCTATGCACTCACCGGGGCGCAGGCGCGGGCGGTGGAAGAGATCGCGCAGGATATGGAAGGGCCGTTCCGCATGAACCGCCTGTTGCAGGGGGATGTGGGGGCGGGGAAGACCCTCGTCGCCTTTCTTGCCCTGCTGATCGCGGTGGAGGCGGGGGGGCAGGGCGTGATGATGGCGCCCACAGAGATTTTGGCCCGGCAGCATTTCGAAGGGCTGGCCCCTTTGGCTGCGGCGGCGGGGGTGCGGCTGGAGCTGTTGACGGGCCGCGACAAGGGGGCGGAGCGAGCGGCCAAGTTGCGCGATCTGGCCGAGGGGCGGATTGCGGTTCTAGTGGGCACGCATGCCGTGTTTCAGAAGGATGTGTTGTTCCATGACCTGCGGCTTGCAGTGGTGGATGAGCAGCACCGTTTTGGCGTGGCGCAGCGGATGGAATTGGGGGCGAAGGGGGCCGCGACGGATACGCTGGTGATGACGGCGACGCCGATCCCGCGGTCGCTGGCGCTGGCGACCTATGGGGATATGGATGTGTCCGTGCTGGATGAAAAGCCGCCCGGACGGAAGCCGATCCGCACGGCTTTGGTATCCACGGGGCGGATGGATGAGGTCGTGGGCCATTTGACCAAGGCGGTGGCCGAGGGGCGGCAGGCCTATTGGGTTTGTCCCTTGGTCGAAGAGTCCGAGGTGCTGGACTATGCCAGCGCCGAGGCGCGGTTCATCCACTTGCGCGCTGCATTGGGTGACGCTGTGGTGGGCATGGTGCATGGCCAGATGCCGCCCGCCGAGAAGGACGCCGCGATGGCGCGGTTTGTGGCCGGAGATACGAAGGTTCTGGTCGCGACGACGGTGATCGAGGTGGGGGTCAATGTGCCCAACGCGTCGATCATGGTGATCGAGCGGGCTGAAACATTCGGCCTTGCGCAACTGCATCAGTTGCGGGGGCGCGTGGGGCGGGGGGCGGCGGAGTCGACCTGCCTTTTGATGTATCAGGCCCCGTTGAGCGAGGGGGGCGAGCGGCGGTTGAAGGTGCTGCGCGATACCGAGGACGGGTTCCGCATCGCGGAAGAGGATCTGGCAATGCGGGGGGCGGGCGATCTGATCGGCACGGCGCAATCGGGTTTGCCGCGTTTCCGCGTGGCGGATCTGGAGCGGCAGGGGGCGTTGATGGCGGTGGCGCAAAGTGATGCGCGGCGGCTTTTGGCGGATGACCCGGCGTTGGACGGGCCTAGGGGCAAGGCGGCGCGGATGTTGCTTTGGTTGCTGGATCAGGACCGGGCGATCCGGTTGATTGGGGTCGGATAAGGGGCGCTAGACGGCCCTAACATCTCATCTGACGCGAGTTTTCCTGTTGTGGGGGTAACCCCCTCCCCAACCCTCCCCCATGGATGGGGGAGGGAGTGTTCCCTATATGATCCCGAATGTTCTTAAAAAGTTCTTTACACGAGCCATTGATTGTGAGAACAAAAGAGCAACAGATACATGGAGGCCACAATGCTGACGGATATGAAGGACATTCTTTCCCGCTCTCGTGCCACGGCGATTGAGGATCTGGTCGGGGTGGTCGCGCTTTTTTCCTTGTTGGTTCTGACGCTGCACATTCTTTCTGCCTGAGGTTCTGCCTGCGGTTTTGTTCCACGTGCCTGTCCCCAAGCGGCACCCGGATGGCGGCCCTGCCTGTCCGACGAACGAAACGCCACTGACCGCCGCCGTCGTAGGACGTGCGGCGGTTTTTTCATGTCTAGGTTCAGGCCGGATTGACGGTCAGACCGCCGCGCGAGCCTTGAGCGCCTCATCCATCGCAGCAAGCGTGGCGTCGAGGGACAGAAGAATCGAGGCGTGGCGATTGGCATAATCGCGGGCGGGAAGCAGCACCTCCAGCCCATCGAAAGGGGCGGCGGGGACGGGGCCGCCGCGTTTCAGCATGGCTTCAAGTTCGGTGCGGGCCTGTGCCACCTCATCCCTTGTGCGGCCAAGAATGGCGCGGGCTGTGACAGAGGCCGAGGCTTGCCCCAAGGCGCAGGCCTTTACGTCCTGCCCGTAGCTGGCGATACGGTCGCCATCGAGCGTAAGGTCCACAGTGACGGTCGATCCACATAGAGGCGAGCGTTTCTTGGCGCTGCCCTCGGGTGCAGGGAGGCGGCCCAGATGCGGGATATCGGCCGCCAGTTCAAGGATGCGGCCCGAGTAGAGCTTGACGAGGTCGCTGTCGCTCATGGGTTTTCCTTTCGCGGCATTCTCCTTAGATAGACCGGTCTTTTGCCCCTGCCAAGGAGAGGGCCGATGTCCTTTGACCCTGCAAGCCTAAAGTATGACGCAAATGGGTTGATCCCCTGTATCGCGCAGGACCATGCCACCGGCGAGGTGTTGATGATGGCCTGGATGACCGCCGAAGCCGTGGCGCGGACGGTAGCGTCAGGGCGGGTGACCTATTGGAGCCGGTCGCGTGGGGCCTTTTGGGTAAAGGGCGAAACATCTGGCCACGTGCAGCGATTGGTGGAGTTGCGGGTGGACTGCGACCGGGATGCGCTTTTGGCACTGGTCGAGCAGGAGGGACCAGCCTGCCATACGAATCGGCGGTCCTGTTTCTATACGGCGGTGCGGGATGGGGGCGAGGTGGTGATCGCGGACCCGATGGTGTGAAGGCAGAAAAAGGGGGCGTTCGCCCCCCTTTTGGCCTACGGCCAAATCATCCCCTGAAGATGTTTTCAGCCAGAAAATAGCGGGGCGTCAGGCTGTGAAAGGGGCGAGGGTTGCGCCGGAGATGCGGATCAGATCGGCGGGCGCGATGGGGAAGATGTGGCGGGGGGTGCCCGCGGCAGCCCAGACCACGGGAAAATCGGTCAGGCGGGGGTCGGCCCAGATCGGCAAAGGGGTGAGGTGGCCCACCGGTGCCACGCCGCCGATGGCAAAGCCCGTGACCGCACGGACCTGATCGATCCCGGCGCGGGCAAGCGGTTCGCCTGCAAGGGAAGTGGCGCGGTCGGGGGCGACCTGATTGCCGCCAGCGGTGAGGAAGAGATAGAGCCGCCCGCTCTCTGCGCCCGCAAAGAGGATGGATTTTACGATCTGGTCCAGTTGGACGCCTGCCGCATCCGCCGCCTGCTGTGCCGTGCGGGTTTCGCCGGGCATTTCAAGGGGCGTGATGTCGAGGCCTGCGGAGTGGAGTGCGGCAGTGACGCGGGCGAGGCTTTTGCTCATGCATGGCTCCGAAAATGGATGCGAGAGGTTTAGCCATCAAGGCCGGGGGGGAGCAATGGGGCGATGCGTTGACCGGGCGGGACGGCGGGTGCAGGGTGCGGGGCATGACGCATGCCCTTTTTGCCACCCGCCTGATCCGTTCGCCCCTTGCCCATGACCGGGATGCCGCTGCCGATATCGCTGCGTCCTTTGCGGACATGCCGCCGGAGGTCGCAGGGCTTTTGGGCGCGGTGGCGGGGTGCAGTCCCTATCTGAAGGGGTTGATGGGCCGGGAAGGCGACTGGCTGCGCGCGGCGCTGGCGCAGTCGCCGGAAGAGGCCATGGCTTTGGTGCTGGCCGAACCTCAGACGGCGGAGGGGGCAGAGACGCTGGGCATCGCCTTGCGGCGGGCGAAGCGGCGGGCGGCACTGCTTGCGGCATTGTGCGATTGCGGAGGGGTTTGGGGGCTGGAGGAAGTGACAGGGGCCTTGACGCGGCTGGCTGATCTGGCGGTCGATCTGGCGATCCGGGGTTTTGTGGCCGAAGAGATCCGGCGCGGCAAGTTGCCGGGTGCCGTGCCGGAGGATGCGGCGACGGGCGCGGGGATGGTGGCGCTTGCCATGGGGAAGATGGGGGCGGGGGAACTCAACTACTCTTCGGATATCGATCTGGTCTGCCTGTTTGACGAGACGCGCTATGGCGATCTGGCGGGCGAGGCGCGGACGGCCTTTATCCGGGTCACCCGGAAGATGGCGGCCCTTTTGTCCGATATCACGGCGGAGGGTTATGTGTTCCGCACCGATCTGCGGTTGCGGCCCGATGCGGCGGTGACCCCGGTCTGCCTGAGCATGGGGGCGGCAGAGAGCTATTACGAAAGCGTCGGACGGACATGGGAGCGGGCAGCCTATATCAAGGCGCGGCCCTGTGGCGGCGATCTGGCGGCGGGGGAGCGGTTTCTGCGGGCGCTGACGCCCTTTGTCTGGCGCAAGCATCTGGATTTCGCGGCCATTCAGGATGCCCATGACATGCGGCTGCGTATCCGCGAGCATCGGCAGTTGAACCGCCCCCTGACGGTGGAGGGGCACAATATGAAGCTGGGGCAGGGCGGGATACGGGAGATCGAATTCTTTACCCAAACCCGGCAATTGATTGCAGGGGGGCGCGATCCCGATCTGCGCGAGCGGACAACGGTGGGGGGACTTGCGGCCTTGGCGGCGAAGGGGTGGATTCCGGGCGAGGTGGCCGAGGAATTGACCACGCTTTACCGCGCGCATCGCGAAGTGGAGCATCGTTTGCAGATGGTGGGGGATGCCCAGACCCATGACATGCCGGTGACGGCTGAGGGCGTGGCGCGGATCGCGGCCTTTTGCGGCGAGGCCGAGGGGGCGTTCCGGGCGAGGCTGCTGGACCGGTTGGCGCGGGTGGATGCGCTGACGGAAGGGTTCTTCGCTCCGGGCGAAGTGGAGGCGTTGCCCGAACTTTCCGACACGGCGCGGGGGATCGTTGAGGGTTGGAGCCATTACCCCGCGTTGCGGAGCGAGCGGGCGCAGGCCATCTTTCGCAGGCTGCGGCCCACGCTATTAAAGCGGCTGATGCGGGCGGCGAACCCGGATGAGGCGCTGGTGGCGCTGGACGGGTTTCTGGCGGGGCTGCCAGCGGGGGTGCAGCTTTTCGCGCTGTTCGAGGCCAATCCGGCGCTGATCGATCTGATCATCGATGTGGCGGCGACTTCGCCCATGCTGGCGCGCTATCTGGCGCGGAATGCGGGGGTTTTGGATGGGGTGATCGGCGGGTCCTTCTTTGCGCCTTGGCCGGGGGTGGGGCCGCTGGTGGCGACCCTGACGCAAGCGATGGCGGAGGTGGGGGATTACGAGAAGAAGCTGGATGCCGCGCGACGTGTGATGAAGGAATGGCATTTCCGGGTGGGGGTGCATCATCTGCGCGGGCTGGTCGATGCCTTTGAGGCGGGCAAACATTATGCCGATCTGGCCGAGGCGGTCATTGCCGCGCTGTGGCCCGTGGTCTGCGCGGAATTCACGCGCAAGCATGGGCCTTTGCCGGGCCGGGGGGCGGCAGTGCTGGGCATGGGGTCGCTGGGTGCGGCGCGGTTGAATGCGGGGTCGGACCTTGACCTGATCGTGATCTATGACGCAGCCGGGGTAGAGATGTCGGAGGGGCCGCGCCCCCTTGCGGCGCGGCCCTATTATGCACGACTGACGCAGGCCTTGGTGACCGCGCTGACCGCGCCAATGGCGGAGGGGCGGCTTTACGAGGTGGATATGCGGCTGCGTCCCAGCGGGAGGCAGGGGCCTGTGGCGACCTCGATCCAATCCTTTACCAGCTATCAGGAAAACGAGGCCTGGACGTGGGAGCATCTGGCGCTGACCCGTGCGCGGCCCTTGGCTGGGGCGGGCGAGATCATGGCCGAAGTGGAAGAGTTCCGCCGTCGCCTTTTGCCGGTGAAGGGGAAGGGCGCGCAGGTGCGGGGCGAAGTGGCCCAGATGCGGGCACGGCTGAAGGCGGCCAAGCCCGCGCGCGGGGCATGGGAGGCCAAGAACGGCCCCGGTCGGATGATGGATATCGAACTTGTGGCGCAGATGGCGGCGCTGCTGGTGGGATCGCCCTTGCGTGGGGTGGAGCGGCAGATCGAGGCGGGCCGAAAGGGCGGCATCCTGTCGGATTCGGACGCTTCGACGCTGCTTTCGGCCTATAGGGTGATGTGGCGGCTTCAGGCCGGGACGCGGCTGATCACGGAAGATGTGCTGGAGCCTGCAAAGCTGGGGGAAGGGGCTTGCGCCTTTCTTCTGCGGGAAACGGGTGCGGCGCGTGCAGAGGAATTGGGCCGCAGTCTCGAGGCGGCGGCACTGGCGGCGGACGCGGTGATCGGGGCCTGCGTCGGGGCGGGAGAGCGGGATGGGGAGACGGATGATGCGGCTGGATGAGGCAGACCCCAAGGGGTTGGTACGGGAAAGCTATCGCATCGAGGGGATCACCTTGGGCGAGTGCAAGTCGATCCTTGTCGACTGGGCGCTGAGCCTGCCGGTGGATGCACCGATGAAAGAGGCGATCCGTGTGGTGATGGCGGAATATGCGCTAGGCGCCCCGGATCATCCGATGTCAAAGGTGCTGGAGGAGGGTCTGATGGCCCCCGAGGCCCCCAAGCGGCGCGGCGGTCGCGCGGCGCGTGTGAGCGGGGTCTGAGGCGCGAAGGCGACTTCTGGCGCGGAAATCGCGGAAGATTCTGGCGTAGAATGGTGCGCCGCCCCGCGGGCGGGGTGGGATGGAGGGTCAGCCGCGTGCCGCGGCCTCTAGCGCGGGGCCGTCAAGTTTGACCATGCCCATCATGGCCTGAAGCACGCGACCTGCCTGTGCATCATCGCTGCATTGCAACAGGCGGTGCAGGCTACGCGGTATGATCTGCCATGACACGCCGAAACGATCGACCAGCCAGCCGCAGCGCTGGGCCGTGCCGCCTTGTAGAAGGGCGTGCCAGAGAAGATCGACCTCGGCCTGTGTGTCCAGATGAACCTCGATCGAGGCGGCGGGGGTCAGCCGATAGGATGGCCCACCATTGAGGAAGGAGTAGCGCTGCCCGAGGAGTGTGAGGTGGACAAGAAATACCCCTTCGCCGCCGCGTCGGGGATAGCTTTGAATGATCTTCGATCCGGGCAGGAGCGAGACATATGTCTCCGCCGCCTCCTGCGCCTGATCGTCGAACCAGAGGCAGGTCTGTATGCTGGGTCCGGTCACGGCGCAGGCCCCCCCTGAAGCCGGTGCAAATCATTCTTAATGATGCGCCTTGGCGGGGAGTCGGGCAAGCCTTTCGACGGGCCTTAGCCGCGCAGGGCGGCGGCTTCGCGGGCGAGGCGGGTGATCGTGGCCCAATCGCCCTGTGCCATCGCCTCTTTCGGTGCCACCCATGAGCCGCCGACGCAGAGGATGTTCTTGAGCGACAGGTAATCGGCGGCGTTCTTCAGGCTGATGCCGCCGGTGGGGCAGAATTTCACCTGCGGGATGGGGGAGCCGATGGATTTCAGGAAAGCCGCACCCCCCGACTGTTCGGCGGGGAAGAATTTTTGCACCGTGTAGCCGCGTTCGAGAAGGATCATGATCTCGGTCGCCGTGACGGCACCGGGAAGAAGGGGGAGGCCCTCATCCTCGCAGGCCTTGATGAGGCTGTCGGTCGCGCCCGGAGAGACGCCGAAGGTGGCCCCGGCTTTCTTCGCCGCCTTTACATCGGCGGGGGTCAAAAGGGTGCCTGCGCCCACGGTGCCGCCTTCAACATCGGCCATGGCGCGGATGGCGTCCAGCGCAATAGGGGTGCGAAGGGTGACTTCCAGCGCGGGCAGGCCGCCGGCCACCAGCGCCTTGGCCAAGGGGGCGGCATGGGCGAGGTCGTCGATCACCAGCACGGGGACGACGGGGGCAAGCTGGCAGACGCGGAGGGCGGCGGCGGATTGATCGGCGGGTGTCATGGGCGTTTCCTTCTGGCGGTCCGCTTGGTGCGAGTGCCGGGGGTTTGCAGCCCCGGACCCCCGCAGGATATTTGAAGACAGAAAATTTGGGGTCTTTTCAGACGACCACCGCGCCCCCCGTTTCTGCGGGACCGACATTGGCGCGGAAGGCGGCGAAGAGTTCGCGACCGATGCCGTATTCATTGGCCGAAAGATCGGCGAAGATGGGCGCGCGGCTGTCGAAATCGGGGGCGAGGACGGTGAGGGTGCCAGCTGTCGCGTCGAGGCGGATGATGTCGCCGTCGCGGAGTTTGGCAAGCGGGCCGCCGGTTGCTGCCTCGGGCGAGACATGGATGGCGGCGGGGACCTTGCCAGAGGCACCTGACATGCGCCCATCGGTGACAAGGGCCACCCTGAGCCCACGTTCCTGTAGGACAGAGAGCGTGGGGGTGAGAGAGTGGAGTTCCGGCATCCCATTCGCCTTCGGCCCCTGGAAGCGGACGACGACCACGCAATCGGAGGTGAATTCGCCGCGTTTGAAGGCGGCCTTCACGTCGTCCTGATCGTGAAAGATGCGGGCCGGTGCCTCGATCACATGGCGTTCGGGGGCCACGGCAGAGACTTTGATGACGCCGCGACCGAGATTGCCGGTGAGCTGTTTGAGGCCCCCGGTCGGCTGGAAGGGATCTGTGGCGGGGCGGAGGATTTTATCATTCAGCGTGGCGTTGGCGCCGTCTTCCCACTGCAGTTTGCCGTCCTTCAGTTTCGGTTCCTGACGGTAGAGAGAGAGGCCGTCGCCCGCCACGGTCTTGGCATCGGGGTGGAGGAGGCCCGCGTCGAGAAGCTGTCCGATCATGTAGGAAAGGCCGCCCGCGGCATGGAAATGGTTCACATCGGCAAGGCCGTTCGGATAGACCTTTGCCATCAGAGGCACGGCTTCGGAGATGTCGGCGAAATCCTGCAGGTCGAGGATGACGCCGGAGGCGCGGGCCATGGCGGGCAGGTGCAAGACGAGGTTCGTGGACCCGCCCGTGGCCATCAGGCCCACAAGGCCGTTCACATAGGCGCGTTCATCAAGAATTTCGCCCACCGGGCGGTAATCATTGCCAAGGGCGGTGATCTGGGCTGCGCGTTCCACGGCGGCGGTGGTCAGCGCCTCGCGCAGCGGGGTGCCGGGGTTCACGAAAGAAGCACCGGGCAGGTGAAGGCCCATGAACTCCATCAGCATCTGGTTCGTATTCGCCGTGCCGTAGAAGGTGCAGGTGCCGGGGCCGTGATAGGAGGCCATCTCGGCCGCCATGAGTTCGTCGCGCCCGATTTGGCCCGCGGCATAGGCGTTGCGCACCTTGGCCTTTTCGTCATTGGGCAGGCCAGAGGTCATGGGACCGGCGGGGACGAAGATCGTGGGAACATGGCCGAAGGTGGAGGCGGCGATGATGAGGCCGGGAACGATCTTGTCGCAGACGCCGAGGTAGAGGGCAGCGTCGAAGGTGTTGTGCGACATGGCCACACCTGCCGCGAGCGCGATCACATCGCGCGAGAAGAGCGACAATTCCATCCCCGGTTGGCCTTGGGTCACCCCGTCGCACATGGCGGGCACGCCGCCTGCGACCTGTGCCGTGGCGCCTGCCTTGCGGGCGGCGGCGCGGATCAGGGCGGGGTAGGTTTCAAAGGGCTGATGGGCCGAGAGCATGTCGTTATAGGCCGTCACGATCCCGATATTCGGGGCGCGGCCTGTGGCGAGGCTGTCCTTGTCGGCCCCCATGGCGGCATAGGCATGGGCTTGGTTGCCACAGGCAAGGTGGCTGCGTGCCGGGCCGTCCTTGGCGGCCTTGGCCAGACGGTCCAGATAGGTGCCCCGGCTGCCTTCCGAGCGGGCGCGGATACGATCCGTGACGCGGGCGATGGTGGCGTTCAGGGTCATGGGCGATTCCTCCGGCTGCGGTTGGCGGGGTTCTAACAGATATTGTTAGCGCTAACAACCGTATGGGCTGGCATAGTTTATGCAACCCGAAGCTGTGCGTTGCGGCGAGAGCATCGGCGGTGATCCGCCTTGTTTTGCTGGGCGAAGGGACGGGTATGGGTGGCATTGTGTCGAAAATGCCGATGGTGTGCCGGATTGTTTCCAGAACAAGCATAAACCTATGAAATGTTCTGCCGTTAACGAATTTCGGCCACATTTGCCTCCCATACCTCTGTTCCATGCGATGGGCAGTTGCCATTGGAGGTGTGGACATGAAGGTTTGGACAAAGATCGCGACTCTTGGCCTTGCGCTGGCGCTTTCGGCCTGTGTGAGCAGTGAGCCGGCCAGTCGCGGGGTTTCGGATGATGCGCTGACGCTGGCCTCACGCGGGACGGGGGCCATTCCGCAGGGGGCCGGGCCGCGCGTGCTGGCCCCGCTTTACACCGTGCGTGAGGTGCGGGTGGATGTGCCGCGCGACCTGCGGGTGTCGGAAGCCAATTCCTATTATCCGATGGCCGATATCGTGTGGCGTGGCGACCCCGTGGGGGACCGCTATGCCCAGATCACGGATATTTTCCAGACGGCGGCGGCGCGGGCCACAGCCCCGATGCAAGGGCCGCGCGAGGCGGTTGTGTCCATCCAGCTGGTGCGGTTCCATGGCGTGACCGAGCGGACCCGTTATACAGTCGGGGGCGTTCACGACATGGTCTATGACCTGACGGTGCTGGATGCAGCCACGGGCGCAGTGATCGATGGGCCGCGCCGGATCGAGGCGGATGTGCGCGCGGCGGGTGGTCAGGCGGCAATTGACGAGGAAATGGCGGGGCGCACCCAGAAGGTGGTGGTGACCGAGCGGTTGGTGGACTCGCTGCGGCGCGAGCTTTCGGGCAATGTGACGGACCCGGCACTGGTGGCGCGGGCGATGCAAAGCCCGGTCGAGCCGGTGCTGGTGTCGCGCTGAGACCTTTACAAACGAGCAGGACGGGGTAAGGGGAGGGCATGATGTCCTCCCCTTCCTCATTTCCCGAAGATGGGGCCGCTGCGCGCGGCCTTCCTGTGGTGCGGCTGAAGCCCAAGGCCGAGGCGCGGGCAATCCGCCACGGTTTCCCTTGGGTCTATGCCGATGAATTGGTGATGGATCGCCGGACGGGGAATATCCCGCCCGGCGCGCTGGCCGTGCTGGAGGATGGAGAGCGGCGGGCGCTGGGTCTGGTCACGGTGAATGTGAAATCCAAGATCGTGGCACGGATGATCGACCGCGATCCTGCGGCGGTCGTGGATGAGGCGTGGTTTGCGGCACGGCTGACCCGTGCCATGGCGCTGCGGGCGCGGCTGTTTGATGCGCCCTTCTACCGGCTGGTTCATGCCGAGGCGGATGGCCTGCCCGGTGTGGTGATCGACCGTTTCGGCGATGTGGCGGTGGTACAGCCCAATGCGGCATGGGCCGAAATGCTGCTTGATCCGCTGGTTGCGGCGCTGCGGTCCGTCACAGGGGTGACAACGGTCGTCAAGAACGGCACGGGGCGGGCGCGGGGCCTTGAGGGGTTGGCCGAGGAAACCGTGGTCCTTTGTGGTGGGGTCGATGCGCCCGTGCCGGTGCCGATGAATGGCGCGGTCTATATGGCGGATGTGACGGGGGGGCAGAAGACGGGCCTTTTCTATGACCAGCGTCCGAACCATGCCTTTGCCGCACGTCTGGCCAAAGGGGCGCGGGTGCTGGATGTGTTCACCCATGTCGGCGGCTTTGCCCTTGCAGCGCTGGCCGGAGGGGCGGAAAGCGCCGTGGCGGTGGATGCCTCGGCCCCGGCTTTGGCCTTGGCCGAGGCGGGGGCCAAGGCGTCTGGCGTGGCCGAGAGGTTCAGCACAAGGCAGGGCGATGCCTTCGCGGTGCTGGAGGCTTTGGGCAGCGAGGGCGCGCGGTTTGATCTGGTGATCTGTGACCCGCCCGCCTTTGCGCCGGCCAAGCCCGCGCTTGAGGCCGGGTTGCGAGCCTATGAACGTATTGCGCGGCTGGCATCACCTTTGGTGGCGCCGGGCGGCTATTTGGTCCTGTGTTCCTGTTCCCATGCGGCGGATCTTGCGGCTTTCCGCAATGCATCGGCGCGCGGGATCGGGCGTGGGGGGCGGCGGGCGCAGCTGCTGCATACGGGGTTCGCCGGGGCGGACCATCCGATGCTGCCGCAACTGGCGGAAAGCGGATACCTCAAGTCGCTGTTCTTCCGTCTGGATTGATGCGCGCGGTTCTGGATGCCTGCGTGCTTTACCCGCCTGTGTTGCGGGATCTGCTCTTGGGCATGGCCGAGGCGGGGCTTTACGAGCCGAAATGGTCGGAGCGCATTCTTGAGGAATGGGCGCGGGCGACGGTGAAGCTGGGACCCGGAGCCGAGATGCAGGCGCGCGGCGTGGCCGTTCTGATGCGCGAGGTGTTTCCAAGGGCGATGGTGCCGCCCGCGCCGGGGGTGGAGGCGCGGCTGGTGCTGCCCGATCCGAATGATGCGCATGTGTTGGCCGTGGCCATCGCATCGGGTGCGGATGCCATTGTCACCTTTAACGCCGCCGATTTTCCACGCCATGTGCTCGCAGCCGAAGGGGTGCAGCGGCGCGACCCTGACGGGTTTCTGTGGGAATTGTGGTCGGGCGATCCGTCCGCGGCGGGCGCGGTGATCGCCCGTGTTCACGGCCGGGCAGAAGAGATGGCCGGCACGCCCGTGTCGCTGAAGGCGCTGTTGAAACGCGCCTCCCTGCCACGATTGGCGAAAGCGGTCACTCAGGATGGCAGGGCGGGTTGAAGCCAGCGGCGTTCGTTCGCCTCGATCTGGGCGATGCGATCGGCGGATGAGGGGTGCGACAAAAGCCATGCGGGCATGTCGCCCCGGTTCGCCTTGGTCATCGCGTCAAGCTTGCGGAAGAGCGATTTCTGCGGACCCGTGCCGATGCCGGATTTCAGAAGAAGGGCGGTGGCATAGGCATCCGCCTCATATTCATCGCGTTGCGACAGGCGGGCAGCGAGGGCGGCAGAGATCAGGTTCGCGATCCAGAAGCCGATGAAGGGCAAGAAGCGGTTCAGCACGGCAGACAGAACGACAAAGACAGCGTTCTGCCCCGTGAAATCGATCATCCGGCGGCGGGTATGGCCCAATGCCACATGCCCCATCTCATGCGCGATGACGGCGGCGAGTTCTTCGGCTGTCACCTCGCCCCGGACCTTGCGGTTGAGAAAGCCGCGCGTCAGGAAGATGCGCCCGTCGGGGGCGGCGAGGCCGTTGACGGGGTCGACCTCAAACACATGGACGGGGATGGCGGGGATATCCAGCGCCTCGGCCATCCGGTCGGCAAGGCGGGTAATGGAGGGGTCAGTCAGGGGGCGCGACTGCTGATCCAGCATCTTATGCGTCCGCCAGACGGAAAAGCGATACATCATCAGCGCATAGGCGATGGCGATGAGGGTGGGGATCAAGAGCGCGGTCATGGCCTAGGATATGGGGAGGCGGCGGCAAAGGGAAAGGGGGCGCGTCAATCGCGTTCCTGTGCATTGCGCCACAGGATGCGGCCAAGGACGAGGGCGACCACGCCTGCGGCAAGGGCAGCGGCAAGGTTGCCAAGCACGGAGGCCAGTTCGCGGATATCGGCCGAGAACGTATAGCCAAGCCCGACATAGATGGAGACCCAGACGCATTCGCCTGCCACCGCCGGTAGGGTGAAGCCTGCCCAGTTGATGCGGGCAGCCCCGGCCGAGAAATTTACATAGGGGCACAGGGCCGACACGAGCCAACGCGACAGGAAGATCGCGGGCAGGCGGCGCTGTTCCAGCCATGTAACAGCCCGGTCGACAAGGGCCGCCGTGCGGCGGCGGCGACGGAGGCGGGTGATTAGGCGCGGCCCGAAGGTGCGGCCAAGCCAGTAGCCGGACTGATCGCCGAGACAGGCCCCTGCCAACGCCCCAAGCCAGAGCGGCAGGGCAGAGATATCGCCCGCCGCCGCAAAGGCCCCGGCGGCCAGCATGATGACCGAGGCCGGAATGGGCAGGGCAAGGCAGGCGAGGAAATTGGTCAGCGCCACCAGCAGTGCCCCCCATTCTGGAACAAGGGCGAGAAGGCCTTCGGTCATTCCGCGCCATCCTGCGCAGCAACCAGCGCCTGTATTTCGGCGATCAGGTCCGTCACTGGGACACCCTGTTCGCGTGCAAGGGAATAAAGCGGCTGGCGCGCATCTTCGCGGTCTGTCGTGGCCAGAAGGCGGGCAAGGTCATCGCGGTCCAACCCATAGGCGCGGGCGATGTAGCGGGGTGTCATCCAGCCCGCCACGGGTTTTTCGGCGCGATTGGCCAGAACCATGGCCATGTTGACAGCGCGGTAGGAGAAGAAGACGCAAGCCCCCAGCGCCAGCAGGAAGGCGAGCGTGAGGATCGGATTGCGCCGCCAGATGCGCCGGATCATCGGATCGCCTTGAGCCCGCGCGCGATGCCGTCCAGCGTCATAGGTACCATGCGGCCTGCAAAGATATCGCGGATCAGACGGATCGACTGGGTATAGGGCCATTGGGCTTCGGCCACCGGGTTGATCCAGAGATGGCGGGGCCAGCGGGCACAGGCGCGTTCCAGCCAGACATGGCCCGCCTCGCGGTTCCAATGTTCATTGGCGCCGCCGGGATGGGTAATTTCATAGGGCGACATGCTGGCATCGCCGACAAAGATGCAGTGCCAGTCAGGGCCGTAGGTGTTCATCAGATCCATCGTCGGGGTCTGATCATCCCAGCGGCGGCGGTTGTCGCGCCAGACGCCTTCGTAAAGGCAGTTGTGGAAGTAGAAGGGGGCGAAGTGCTTGAATTCGCTGCGGGCGGCGGAAAAGAGTTCCTCCATCACGCGGATATAGGGGTCCATCGACCCGCCGATATCCAAAAATAGGATGACCTTCACGGCATTGCGTCGTTCGGGGCGGGTCTGCACGTCGAGCCAGCCGTGATCGGCGGTGGCGCGGATCGTGGCGTCGAGGTCAAGTTCCTGTTCCGCGCCGTCGCGGGCCCAGCGGCGCAGGCGGCGGAGTGCCACCTTTATGTTGCGGGTGCCGAGTTCGACCCGGTCGTCGAGATTGCGAAACTCGCGCCGATCCCAGACCTTGACGGCGCGCTGGTGGCGGCTTTGGTCCTGCCCGATGCGCACGCCTTCCGGGTTGTAGCCATAAGCGCCGAAGGGCGAGGTGCCGGCCGTGCCCACCCACTTTGATCCGCCCTGATGGCGGCCCTTCTGTTCTTTCAGCCGCTTGCGCAGGGTTTCCATCAGTTTCTCGAACCCGCCCAAGGCTTCGATCTGGGCGCGTTCTTCGGGGGTGAGGTGCTTTTCGGCCAGCTTTTCCAACCAGTCGCGCGGCAGGTCCACGGCCTCCAGAACCTGATCAGGGGTGATCTGTTCCAAGCCGTTGAAACTGGCTGCAAAGGCGCGGTCGAAACGGTCGAGATGGCGTTCGTCCTTCACCATCGCCACGCGGGCGAGGTGGTAGAACCCATCGACATCATAGGTGACAAGGCCTGCGGCCATGCCTTCAAGGAAGGCGAGGTATTCGCGCAAAGACACGGGGATGCCTTCCTTCCGCAGCGTCTGGAAGAAGGGCAGGAACATCGCGCGCGCCTTCAGAAGACCATACGGTCAAGGAAAAGCGTGATAACCAGACCCACCAGCGAAAAAGCGATACCAAAGCCTGCGCCGTATTGCAGCAGGTCCAGCCGTTTGCCCCCGGCCTTGGCCGCCTTGCGCGCGCCGTAGATGGCCCCCAGAACAAACCCTGCGATGATGATCATGCCCCGCCCCTTGCCTTTACGGAGGGGCGGTATGCGCCCCTCAGCCGTCGCGGCCGTTGGCCGCAAGGCCCGAGATATCGGACAGCCGCGCCCGCACCTCTGCCTCTGTGCCGAAGCCATAGCGCGCCCAGCCCAGACTGTCGAGACGGGCGGAGTTCGCCTCGGCGGTGCGGCCTAGGGCATTGTTCGCTTCGGACCGGATCATCAGTAGCGTGGCAAGAAGGGCGGCGTTTTCAGCGCGGCGGACCACAGGGATGGCGCGGTCGGTGAGGGCGAGCGATTCCGCGAAACGGCCATCGGCCAACGCGAAGGCGGCAAGTTGCATGTCGACATGGGCCACGCGGACCGCGCTGTCGGGAAGCCGTTCCCAGATCGCCTGAGCGGCGCGGAAGGACCGGGTGGCGGCCCCCATGTCGCGCCCAACCTGCGCGCGGCCAAGGGCGAACCAGGAAAAGGCAAGGCGGTTGTCTTGCCAGCCCTGCGCGCGGGCGATGGAGAGCATGCGTTCGGCGGCGCGTTGCCGTGCGCCATCAGTTGACCGGGGCGAAAGGGCCGCCTCCACGGCCTCGATCCAGGCGCGAGGGGCGATGGTGGTATCGCCGCGCCCGCCGCGGCCTTGGCCCGACGGGTTCAGCCGCGCGAGGATCGCGGGAAGCCGAGCGGCGACATCCGGTGCGGACATCCCGTTCGAGAGCGCGTCATCGTAATAGGCGCGGAGGACCAGCATGTCGAAGGAGGTAAGGACGGTGTGGAAATTATCGTCGTTGAAGACGGAATCGGGCAGGCGATAAAGGTCGTTCAGGGGGCCGAGCGCCTGTGCCAATTCCTCATGCAGGCAATCGCGCACCTCTTGCGGCGAGGTGTCGGCGGGCGCGATGATCGCGGCACGGTCGCGGCGGGTGAGGGTGGCCCAGTCAGTGCTGCCATTGCCGCGCGCGGCGCGGTATTCGGCGAAAGAGCTTACCCTAGGGACAACGAAACAGGCGGCAGAGGGGACAGCGCGGCGCATCGTGGCGCGGGGCTGGAAATCGATGGTGACGCTGGCCGTTTCGCCGGGGCGGGCGGGGCGGATGTCGATCCCGGCCTCAGAGCGCAGGCGGGCCATGACGCGCGAGAGATCGGCATGGGCCGAGGGCGGCACCTGCCCGATCATGGCGACGGTGATCGGCGCCTCGAAACGGGTGAAGACGGGCAGGCTGCGCCCGCTTTCCAGCTGGAAGGCGAGGTCCATGAAATCATTTGCAATATCGGAATTTCCCCGTGCCACAGGCTGGATGGCATGGGAATTGAAGCTTTGCATGGGTGCAAGTGCGGCCCCGCTAAGAACGGGGGCGGGGGTGTTCATGGTGACCGGGGCGTCGGTGGAGGCAACACAGCCGGAAAGCACGAAGGTCAGGGCCGCGAGGGCCGAATAGATGCGCATGAGTGGCAGCTCTGCTTGCTAAGTGAACCCAAGGGCCCAAAGACCCCACCGATATTCGGGTCGGGGGAAGCGGCCCCCGCACCGTCACACCGGGATCGGCGATGCCCCCGCATCGCCGCCCCGAAACCATTCCCGTTTCGACCCTGACCTGCGCCCGGCGCGACAGCCAAACGGCCCGCGCAGCGCGGAACGGACGGCAGGTCAGGCCATTGGAGCACAGTCACGACGATCACCATTGAACACGGGAACGGATGCCCCCAATAGCATGTTAGCCAGTGTCGGTATCTGGACCCGTTGGTGTCAATTCCGGGAAAAGTCTGAGACGAAGGTCGGAACTACGGATCGTGGTGCCTCAGGTGTTAACCTACTTCATCTGTGGCGAAATTGTGGCGAGCGATCACGAATTGTTACAGAAAATCGGGCATTTGGCCCGAAAAGTTAAAGTAATGGGGCGGAAATGCGGCGGCAGAATGGCGAAATTGCCCGAATCGCTATCGTCCCGACCGGGCCATGAAGGCAAGTCTTTCAAAAAGGTGAACGTCCTGTTCGTTCTTCAACAAGGCGCCATGCAGACGGGGCAGAGCGGCCCCGCCTTCGCGGCGGAGGTCTTCGGGAGAGAGGTCTTCGGCCAAGAGAAGGCGGAGCCAATCGAGCACCTCGGACGTGCTGGGTTTCTTTTTCAGACCCGGTATCTCACGCAATTCGTAAAACTGGGTTAACGCAGTGGTCAGCAGCGCGGGTTTTATGCCGGGGAAATGCACCTCGACGATGGCGCGCATCGTGTCGAGGTCGGGAAAGCGGATGTAGTGAAAGAAACAGCGGCGCAGGAAGGCGTCGGGAAGCTCTTTTTCATTGTTCGAGGTGATGATGACCACCGGGCGATGCGTGGCGCGGATGGTTTCGCCCGTCTCGTAGACGTGGAATTCCATCCGGTCGAGTTCCTGAAGCAGGTCGTTGGGAAATTCGATATCAGCCTTGTCGATCTCATCAATCAGAAGCACCACTTTTGCAGGCGCGGAAAAGGCCTGCCAAAGCTTGCCCTTGCGGATGTAGTTCTTCACGTCATGGACGCGTTCATCGCCCAGTTGGCTGTCGCGCAGGCGGCTGACGGCGTCATATTCGTAAAGGCCCTGCTGCGCCTTGGTTGTGCTTTTCACGTGCCATTCGATCAGGGGCATCCCAAGGCTTTGGGCCACCTGACGCGCCAGTTCGGTTTTGCCCGTGCCCGGTTCGCCCTTGACCAGAAGCGGGCGTTCCAAGGTGACGGCGGCATTGACCGCGATGGTCAGGTCTTCGGTGGCGACGTAACCAGAGGTTGAGGCGAACTTCATCTTGTCTCGCTTGGGGCAAAGGAAGGGCAGGCGAGACCGTAGCCTTGCGTGCTTTCCGTCGCAACTGCTAGTGACAAGTCCCCCTTGATGGTCTAGATGCACCGCCAACAGGAGAGCGCCCATGCAAGCAGACCCCCTGTCGGCGCGATCCGACCAGACGGAGAGACGTGTTATGAAGCCCGAGGTGTTCCTTCCCGATGACTATCGTCCCGCCGAGGACGAGCCCTTCATGAATGATCGGCAGCTGGAATATTTCCGGCGCAAGCTGATCAATTGGAAGGCGGAACTGTTGTCGCAATCTGCCGAGACGATCGACAATCTTCAGGACAGCGCGCGCAACGTGCCTGATCTGGCCGACCGGGCAAGTGAAGAGACGGATCGCGCGCTGGAATTGCGGACGCGGGACCGTCAGCGCAAGCTGGTCGCCAAGATCGATGCCGCGCTGCGGCGGATCGACAATGGCGAATACGGCTATTGCGAGATGACCGGGGAGCCGATCAGCCTGAAGCGGCTGGATGCGCGCCCGATTGCCACAATGACGCTGGAAGCGCAGGAAAAGCACGAGCGTCGGGAAAAGGTTCACCGCGACGACTGATCGCGGCCCCAACGCGGGCATGCCCCCTTGTTTCGGGGGGCTGCAAGAGGGACAGTGACGCCGGGCCTTTGCGCCCGGCGTTTTCTTTTGCGCAAAGATTTCAGGGGGTTGGTATGAGCCTGATCGGGCGGCAGGTCACCGTGCTGGGCGCGGGGGTGGCAGGGCTGGCGGTGGCGCGGGCCATGGCCATGCGCGGCGCGGCGGTGACGGTTCTGGAACAGGCGGATGCGATCCGCGAGGTGGGGGCGGGGCTGCAGGTGTCGCCCAACGGGGCGGCGGTGCTGCGGGCGCTTGGCCTTGGCGCAGGGTTGGAGGCGGCGTCGGTGCGGGCGCGGGCGGTGGTTCTGAAGGATGGGCTGGACGGGGCGGCGGTCTTGCGGATGGATTTGGTGCGGCTGCGGCCTGATCAGGGCTGGCACTTCGTCCATCGCGCCGATCTGATCGCGCTGCTGCTGGAGGGCGCGCGCGAGGCGGGGGTGGAGTTGCGCCTGCTGCAAAAGGTGCAAAGCGTTGATCTGGCAGGAGAAAGGCCCGTGGCCGTGACGGCGCAAGGCGGGCGGCATGAGGCCGATCTGATGATCGGTGCGGATGGGTTGCATTCGCCGGCGCGGTTGGCGCTGACGGGGAAGGTGGCACCGTTCTTTACGCATCAGGTGGCGTGGCGGGCGGTGGTGCCGGGTGATCCTGCGGACCCGGCAGAGGTGGAGGTCCATATGGGGCCGGGGAAGCATCTGGTCAGCTATCCGCTGCGCGGGGGGGCGTGGCGCAATATCGTGGCGGTCGAGGAGCGGCGGCGCTGGGTCGAGGAGGGCTGGTCGCTGCGGGACGATCCGATGGAGCTACGTCTGGCCTTTGCGGGCTTTTCGCCCCGCGTGAAGGGATGGCTGGAGCGGGTGGAGGATGTCTGGCTTTGGGGGCTGTTCCGACATCCGGTGGCGAAGATCTGGCACAAGGCCATGCCCTTGGGATCATTGGCGATTCTTGGGGATGCGGCGCATCCGACGCTGCCCTTTCTGGCGCAGGGGGCCAATATGGCGCTGGAGGATGCGTGGAGTTTGGCGGCGGCTTTGGCAGGGCATGACGGGGACGCGGCGGCGCTGGCGGCATGGCAAGCGGCGCGAGCGCCCCGCTGTGCGCGGATCGTGGAGGCGGCCAATGCCAATGCGCGGAACTATCACCTGTCGGGGCCGAAACGGGCCGTGGGGCATGGGCTTTTGCGCCTATCGGGGATGGTTGCGCCGGGGATGGCGCTGAAGCGGTTCGATTGGCTTTACGGGCATGATGTGACGGCCTGAGGGACTGCAACCGTTGTGCCCTGTTTTGTGCCGCCTTTTGTGCCGCAAACTGTGGGCACGCAGCGGGCGGTGCGGTCAGGGCGCGTTAAGGTTAACGGACGGTGGGAGGGGCCGGCCTTTGGGCCATGGTCGTGGCGGCTTTGGGCAGCGGGTGGAGGTTCCGTGGCAAGCCCCGGACGGGGTGTGCAAGGTGGTGCCGACCGATGGTCGGTTGGGGTGCAACAGGCGAGAGGAAGGGGGGCGAGGCAGGCCGGGGCGGGGTCTGCCAAGCGCGGGGTTAGCCTGACTTATTCATAGGTGAAGGTTGCGATTTCGCAGACATTCACATCGGCCCGTTCCAGCACATCGCCATCTTCGAATTCGGCGCGGAAGTCGAACATGCAATAGCCCGTTGCGTCGTCGAAATTGATGACGACGGAGGAGCCGGAGGGAAGGATGTCATCGCCGAGGATGTCTTCCTCCCAGCTTTTCGACCCGGAGTTCGATCCATAGAAACGGACGATCGTGAAGCCTGTTTTGTTCACGATGGTCACCCGACGGTCGAGGGACAGGGCCGGGGCCGTGGTCGAAAGGGCGAGGGCTGCGGAAAGGGCGAAGGCGTAAAGCGCGCGCAAGGCAGTATCCTTTGCTTTGCAGGGGGTGAAACCTGCCGGAACGCTAGGGCTTTGCCATGCTCTCGCAAGAGGATATTCACAGGTGTAAATATGCAGGCGGCGCCTGTGTTTTGGCGGCATCACGCGGGCGTGATCGCCCGGCCTCACGCTTCCAGTTCGACCCAGACGGGGACATGGTCAGAGGGTTTTTCGCCGCCCCGGACCGCCTTGTCGATGCCTGCCTCGCGCAAGAGATCGGCGCATTGCGGGGAAAGGAGAAGATGGTCGATCCGGATGCCGTTGTTCCGGTCCCAAGCGCCTGCCTGATAATCCCAGAAGGAATAAAGGCCGGGGCGCGGGTCGCGGGCGCGGAAGGCATCGGTCAGGCCAAGGTTGACGATGCGGCGGAAGGCGGCGCGGGTTTCGGGCAGAAACAGTGCGTCGGTCAGCCATGTATCGGGTTTGGCGGCGTCTTGCGGTTCGGGGATGACGTTATAGTCACCGCAGAAAGCGAGCGGTTCTTCGGTGGCCAGCAGCGCCTTCACCCGTGCCTCCATCCGCGCCATCCAAGCGAGTTTGTAATCATATTTCGGCCCCGGCGCGGGGTTGCCATTGGGCAGGTAAAGGCCGCAGACGTGGATGGCGCGTTTGTCGCCGATCACGGTCGCCTCGATCCAGCGGGCCTGTTCGTCGCTGTCATCACCGGGCAGGCCGCGCGTCACGTCTTCCAGCGGCAGTTTCGACAAGATCGCCACGCCGTTGAAGGATTTCTGGCCGTGGGTTTCGACGCGGTATCCCATGTCTTCGAACAGCTCGCGCGGGAAGGCGTCGTCGACGGACTTTATCTCTTGCAGGCAGACGACATCGGGCGCGGCCTCGCGCAGCCATGCGGGAAGGGCGTCGATCCGGGCCTTGATGCCGTTGATGTTGAACGTGGCGAGTTTCATGGTCGTCTCCCTGTCATACCCGTTCTAGGGGCGGGACATGGGGCGCACAAGTCGCGGGATTTAGGTCGTGGTATTTGGGTCGTGGTGTTCGAAGTCAGGCCGTGGCGGCAAGCCCTGCGCGGGCGGCCGAGAGCCAAAGCATATCGAGGCGGCGCAATTCGGCGGGATCGAAACGGTCCGCCTCTTCCCAGTAGCGGCCAGAGGGGACGAGGTAGCCCAGATCATCTTCGCGCTTCATCGCCTGATCGGCGAGGCGGATATCAAAGGGCAGGGGGCGGGCATGGGCCACGCGGTCGCGGCTGAGGCGGGGGAAGATGAGGCGCGACGGCCCGAAGGAAAGGTTGACCATGGCGCAGCCTTCCATGGCGGCAAGGATCATCAGGCGGGCGGATTTCGCCTCGAGGCTTTGCAGGGTGATGTCGGCGCGCAGTGGATCGGCGGTGCCTGCGCCGTAGAAATGCGTCTGGCCTTTGGGGTAATGCATGTCGCAGCCAAGGGCTGCGATCACGCGGGGGCGCAGTGCGTGAAGCGCCCAATAGGCGGTGGTGAAGGCCATTGTGCCGCCGGCATAGACGAAACCGCCGAAGGCGTTTTGGGCGGGGACGAAATCATCCTCGGTGATGATCTTTTGCCCGTCGCCTGCAATGCCGCGCCGTTCGGCGGGGAAATCCCACGGATAGATGTGATGCGTCCAGTCGGGCCGCACGGCATGGGCGTTGTTGATGGCGACCACATGGTCGAAGGGCGCGCGGGGCCAGCTGGCGGCTTCGGTCACATTGGGGCCGGAGCCGAGCATGAGGACGCAGGTCATTGAATTCTCTCCACCATCTTGCGGGAGAGTTTAGCGCGCAGGCCGGAAAGGACGAGGGAAAGCTGCCGAAAAAATGCAGATATAGCGATCAGATCGAGAATGATGTCCCGCAGCCGCATGAAGATGTGGCATTCGGGTTCTGGATGATGAAACGCGCGCCGATCAGTTCTTCGCTATAGTCGATCACGGCGTTTTGCAGGAAGGGCAGCGAGACGGCATCGACCAGCACGCGCGCCCCATCCTTTTCAAGGATCAGGTCATCGGTGGCGGGATCGTCGAGCTTGATATCGTATTGGAAGCCCGAGCAGCCGCCGCCTTCGACGGCGACGCGCAGCGCCTTTTCCTCACCCGTCGCTTCGCAGATTTCGCGCAGGCGGGCATAGGCGCGGTCGGTGACTTTGGGCGGAAGGGCGAGGTCCATGACGAAATCCGTGGTCCTGAGGGGCTGGTTGCAATATAGGCTACGCCCAAAGGCGGAACAAGAACAGGCAGATAGAGATGCTCGCCCCCTATGCCTGCCAGCCCGACGCATCGCGCGGGCGGCTGCACCCGGAACGCATGTCATCCTTCCGGTCGCCGTTTCAGCGCGACCGGGACCGGATCATCCATTCGAGCGCCTTTCGGCGGTTAAAGCACAAGACGCAGGTCTTTGTGGAACATGAGGGTGACTATTACCGCACGCGGCTGACCCATTCGATCGAGGTGGCGCAGGTGGCGCGGACGATTTCGGGGGTCTTGGGTCTGAACACCGATCTGGCCGAGGCCATAGCCTTGGCGCATGACCTTGGGCATACCCCATTTGGCCATACGGGGGAGGATGCGCTGGGGCTGCTGATGGAACCCTATGGCGGGTTTGACCACAATGCGCAGGCCTTGCGGATCGTGACGCGGCTGGAGCGGCATTATGCCGATTTCGACGGGCTGAACCTGACTTGGGAGTCGCTGGAAGGGATTGCCAAGCACAATGGGCCGGTCATCGGCCCGAATGCCGACAAGAAGCATGAGGGGCCGCTGCCCTATGCGCTGGCCGAGGTGAATGCGGCGTGGGATCTGGAACTTGGCACGCATGCGAGCGCCGAGGCCCAGGTGGCGGCGATTGCGGATGATGTGGCCTATAGCCACCATGACCTTCATGACGGGTTGCGGTCGGGGCTGTTTTCCGAGGATGACCTGATGGACCTGCCCGTGACGGGGCCTGCCTTTGACGAGGTGGACAGGCTTTATCCGGGGTTGGAGAAGATGCGGCGGCGGCATGAGGCGCTGCGGCGCGTCTTTGGCCGGATGGTGGAGGATGTGATCGCCGTGGCGCAGAACCGATTGGCTGCGGCGCAGCCCCGGTCGGTGGAGGAGATCCGGCATATGGGCACGACAGTGATCCGCTTTTCCAAGCCGCTGTATCAGGAGCTGAAGGCGATCCGGTCCTTCCTGTTTCATCGCATGTATCGCGCGCCGTCCGTGATGGCGGAGCGGGCGAAGGTGACGCGGATCGTGAATGACCTCTTTCCGCTGTTCATGGCCCGGCCTGAATTGCTGCCTGCCGAATGGCGCGCGGATATCGAGGCGGCGCGGGATGAGGTGACGCTGGCGCGGATCGTGGCGGATTATGTGGCGGGGATGACGGATCGCTTCGCCATTCAGGAACATGCGCGCCTGATGGGCGGCGTTACCTGACCGTCCGGCGGAAGGACGCGACCCAGAGGAGGGCGAGGCAGACCGACAGGATCACGTTCCAGCCGGCCATGGAGATGCCGAAAAGCTGCCACGCGATTTCGTCGCAGCGGACGACGGCGCCCACATCAACATCGGGGTTCAAAAGATCTGCGGCGGAGATGCCGGAGATGGAACCTGCGGTGCAGGAGGCCAACCCCTCCCACCATTTCTGTTCAACGCCAACGTGAAAAGCGCCGATCCCGGCCGTGGTCAAGGCGGCAAGGGCACCGAGCAGGGGTAGAAGCCGGGCGACCGGCCCGCGCGTGACGATCAGAGCCATAAGCCCGATCAAGACCGCCGCTGCATGGGGCCAGCGTTGCCAGAGGCAAAGCTGGCAGGGCGCAAGGCCGCCCAGATATTGAAAGCCGAAGGCTGCGGCCAGCACGGCGAAGGACCCGCCGGCGGCAAGAAGGATCGTAAAGGCGCGGGTGTCGGTGATCATGCCTCTTATGAACAGGAGCGGGGAACGAAACGCAAGCCTGCGCCCCGTTTCGTGAACGCTGCCTTTGCCGCGAGAGGGGCCGTTTTGCGCGCATGGCGTTGACGGGGACGGGCCAAGCGGCTAGACCCCCGATCAGGTGGCCCGAGTGGCGGAATGGTAGACGCAGCGGATTCAAAATCCGTCGCCGCAAGGCATGTCGGTTCGAGTCCGACCTTGGGCACCACCGTATAATCCTCCCCATATTCTGAACGCATAGCAGGCCTTGCAGGGCGCTTGGCTTGCCAGGTTTGCCTGCCGTGATCCGTTGGTGAGATCTGGCACCGCGATCTGGTGGTGGGCGGGGCATGCCGATGGGCGACTTTCTGCCAAAGCCTCGGCGATTCGCCGCTTGCTGCGGTTCGGGCGGGGCTGTCGGGTGCCGAGTCGCAACGGGCCGGGTGCGGGTGAGTCTGACGGGAACCGACTGAAAGGACGGCAATATTGTGACGAAAGGATGTCTTTTTTGTAACTTTCTGGCGGGACTCTTAACTTAGGTTAATTTCCGCCTATTGGAACTCCACTATTCGTATCCCAATGGTTTTCGGATTTTAAGCGTCGCCATAAATTGAGCCGCAAAAAATCCACGCCAGCCAGCTGATCATGGCTTCAGACCAAGGTCTGAAAGATTTTCAGACCTAGGTCTTAAAAAGTCTGATCATGAATAAATGTTTTCTTTCCGGTGCCTGTGCGACAAATTGTTCGGTGGCGCGCCAGTCTTGGGCCGCGCTGCGGGCCTAGGTCCAAAATTACCTATTTGCAGGGCAAGGTGTGTGGCCGACCTTAGGTCTGCCAAAGGAAGATCGGTGGGCAACGGGCGACAGGCGGGGCGGCAGAACTTATTTTCTGGCGGCACGCCAAGCGGCCCAGTCTTCGGGCGTGTCAAGATCGGCGGTGGCATGAAGATCGGGCAAGGGGATCAGGCGGAGCCGCGCGCGGTGCCGCACAAGGACGCTGCGCGCGCCTTCGTCGCCCCGCAGCGTCATCAGATCATCGCGTAGATCGGGGGGAAAGCAGACGGGATGGCCGGGGGTGCCGTCGGCGGCGGCACCGCGCAGGATGGCCTCGGGTTCGGCACGCCAGTGATCGCAGAGGGTGGCAAGATCGGCGGCGGTGATGTCCGGCAGATCGGCCAGAAGCAGCATGCAGCCTGCCTCAGGCGGCAGGGCGGCAAGGCCCGCCTTCAGGCTTTCGGCCATGCCAAGGCTTGGATCGGGCACGATGACAAGGTGGACGGCAAGCCCGTCCAGTGCGGCTTGGCGGGCGGGGCGGTCCGGGGGCAGGGCCACATGCACGGGCAAGCCGGTCGACAAGGCGGCGCGGGCGATACGGGTAAGCTGCGCGACCCCGTCCACCTGTTCAAGAAGCTTGTCCCCCCCTCGCATGCGCGATGAGGCCCCAGCTGCCAGAAGAAGGATATGCGCGTTCATGGCGCGACGTTCCCAAGCCGCGGCGCGGGCGTCAAGCGCGCATCATGCGGCGCGGCGTGCCGCCGCAAGCCTTTGCTCTCGCCTCCCGCGCGTTCCGCGCGTCCGGCTCGGTGTTTTTTGAGTATTTGGGCCAAGATGAAGCCATGCCCCTTCATCTTGGGAAAAATACTCCGGGTGGGTCCGGGAGGGCAGGGCCCTCCCGGGGGTGCCGCTTGGCGCGCGGTTCGATCAGGACGTGGTGGGGAGGGTCCGGGAGGGCGGGGCCCTCCCGGCGGTGTCAGCCGCGCATGCGGGTGCCATCCCCGTCCCAGAGGGGCGCGAGATGGACAGTGGCCTTGCGACGTTCGCCAAGGATTTCAATCTCGCACGCCAGCCCATCGGTCACGCGGTCGGCCGGCAGGAAGCCCATGGCGACGGATTTGCCGGTCCAGTGGCTGAACCCGCCAGAGGTGCAGAAGCCCACCACCGCGCCATCCAGCCAGATCGGTTCCCACGCCACGACATCGGTATCTGCGGCATCGACGACAAAGCTGACCAGCCGCCGCTTGGGCCCGGCGGCCTTTTCGGCCGTGGCAGCTGCCTTGCCGATCCAGTCGGCATCCTTGTTCCAGCGGATGAAGCGATCGAGGCCCGTTTCGCAAGGCGTGTAGTCGGGGCTGAATTCGCGGCCCCAGGACCCGAACCATTTGTCCAGACGAAGGGACATCATGGCGCGCATGCCGAAGGGGCGCAGGCCCAGATCCTTGCCCGCCTCGGACAGCACATCCCAGAGGTGGCGGACGGACATGTGATCGGTAAAGATCTCAAAGCCCAGATCGCCCGTGTAGCTGACGCGCTGGACGATGCAATTCGCCATGCCAACCGTCATCCGTTTTACGTCCATGAACTTGAAGGACTCGGCGCTGACATCGGATCGGGTCACGCGCGACAGCAACTCGCGCGCTTTTGGCCCCGCGATCTGGAAGCCGGAGCGGGCGTCGGAGATGTTTTCCACCCGCACGCCCTCCATCATGTTCTGTTCGAACCAGCGCGAATGCCAGCCTTGCGCGCCGTAGGAGGCGGTGAGTTGGAATTCGGTTTCCGACAGGCAGGAGACGGTGAAATCGCCGATGATCTTGCCGGACTGGGCCAGCATGGGTGTCAGCGAGAGGCGGCCCGGTTTGGGGATCAGGCCCGCCATGATGCGGTCAAGCCAAGCCCGCGCATTGGGGCCGGTGACGCGATACTTTCCGAAATTCTGCACCTCGTTGATGCCCACGCCTTCGCGGACGGCCATCACTTCTTGCCGAGTCGCTTCCCATGCGTTGGAGCGGCGGAAGGTCGGCTGTTCATAGCGGGGTTCGCCCGGGAGCGCGTGGTAGTTTACCACTTCCAGCCCATATTGCTGGCCCCAGACGGCGTTCATGCCATCGAACACCTCATACATGGGTGTGGTGCGGAAGGGGCGGGCGGCGGGGCGTTCCTCGTTCGGGTAGCTGACCGAGAAGCGCATCTGGTAGTTTTCGATGACCTTCGGCACGGTATAGCCGGGCGATGTCCAATTGCCGAAACGCGCGACGTCAAAGCCGCGGGGGTCACGCTCCACCTCGCCGTGGATCATCCATTGCGCCAGCGCAAGGCCCATGCCGCCGCCTTGGCTGAAGCCCGCCATCACGGCGCAGGCCGACCAGTAATTACGCAGGCCCGGCACGGGGCCGATCAGCGGGTTGCCATCGGGGGCAAAGGTGAAGGGGCCGTGGATCACGCGCTTCACCCCGGACCGTTCAAGGACGGGGAAGCGGCGATAGGCGAAGTTCACCGAGTCTTCGATCTTGTCGAATTGTTCGTTCAGAAGTTCGTGGCCGAAATCCCAAGGCGTGCCATCGACGGACCACGGCTCGCAGGGTTTTTCGTAAAAGCCGATGCAGAGGCCGCGGCCTTCCTGCCGCAGATAGCTTTCCCCGCCGGGGTCCATCACATGGGGGAATTCGCGGCCCGATTTCAGGATGTCCATGATTTCGGGGATGTCGTCGGTCACCAGATACTGATGCGCCATCGGCAGGAGCGGGAGGTAGACGCCCGCCATCGCCCCGATTTCGCGCGCCCAGAGGCCACCTGCATTGACCAGATGTTCGGCGATGATGGTGCCCTTTTCGGTCACCACTTCCCATGATCCGTCTGGGCGGGGATTGGTTTCCAGCACGCGGTTGTGCAGCACGATCTCGGCCCCGCCCATCCGGGCCGCCTTGGCATAGGCATGGGTCGTGCCGGAGGGGTCAAGGTGGCCATCAAGCGGGTCGTAAAGCGCGCCGATGATGCCTTCGAGGTTGACCATGCCATCGGTCAGCTTGTTGATTTCCTCAGGCCCCAGGATTTCGGTGTCCAGCCCCATGTAGCGATGCTTGGCCCGTTCGGCCTTGAGCATTTCGAAGCGGGCCTGATTGTCGGCCAGCGTGATGCCGCCCACATGGTGCAGGCCGCAGGACATGCCGGTGATCGCCTCCAGTTCCTTGTAGAGGCGGATCGTATAGCCCTGAAGCGCCGCCATGTTGGTGTCGCCGTTTAGCGTGTGAAAGCCGCCCGCCGCGTGCCATGTCGACCCGGAGGTCAGTTCAGAGCGTTCGACGAGCATCACGTCGCTCCAGCCGAGCTTGGTCAGGTGATAGAGGACCGAGCAGCCGACGACACCGCCGCCGATGACGAGAACGCGGGTATGGGTTTTCATGGAAGGGAACTCCGTAGCAGGACTGGTCGGCAGATTGGCCGGAAGGGGTGGGTTTTGGCATGTTGTTCTGCGACATGATTGTGTCGCAAATATTGGCTGACTTGCCATCCCTTTTTGATTGCCCGAAATATGGGCAGACTTTTGGAGCCAAACCTATCCTTGCGTGCTAGATGCAGCCGTTCGGCTAAAGCCTTGCAATCGGTTGCCGTCTTTCTGGCTGTCGGGTTCTGTGCCCGCTGTTTGTGGATGGATAGGATGCGGTTTAGGTGGAAAGTGACGTTGGCCCTTCTTATTGCGGGCCTTTTGCCGATGGCTGCGGTTATGAAGATCGAGATCGATCGACTTTCAGCCTTCTCTGAACAGACGGCACGCGAAGAGATCCAGACGGTCGCGGAATTGCGCGGTGCGGCGGTGGAGCGGTATTTCGCGGGCTTGGTCGATCTTGCGCTTGGTCTGGCAGAACTGCCGCAGACCGCGACGGTCCTTAGTGATCTGGACAAGGCGGCGGACGACCTTGGGGCAAGCGGTGCGGTGGTGCCCGATATGGCTGCGCTGACGGCGCGCTATGTCCATCAGATGGAAAACACCCCCGGCGCGGGCGCCGAGGATATGGCGCGCTGGATGGCGGGTCTGGACCCGATGGGACAGGCTTTGCAGCATCTTTATATCGGGAAGAACCGTGCCAAGGTCGGGCACAAGCAGATGCTGGACGATGCGCGCGATGGCAGCCGCTATTCGCAGCTGCATGCGCAATTGCACCCGGTCTATCGCAGTTTCATGGAACGGCACGGGTTCTATGACATCCTGATCGCGGAACCGCATCAGGGGCGGGTGATCTATTCGGTCTACAAGGAGGTGGATTTCGCCACCTCGCTGACCACCGGACCTTATTCTGACACGGCCTTGGGGCGGGCGGTGCAAAAGGTGATCAAGTCGGAGGGGGCAGAGCCTTACCTCCTGACCGATTTCGAACCCTATGCGCCCTCGTACAACAGCAAGGCCTTTTTCCTTGTGGTTCCCGTCAAGGAAAAGCGCAGTCTGATTGGGGTGATGATCTTCCAGCTTCCCATCGATTTCGGGGCGGGTATCCTGACGCCGAGCGAGCATGAACATCAAACGATGGATGCCTTTATCGTGGGGCCGGATCGGATTTTGCGGTCTCAACCCCGCTTTTCCGAGACGTTTGATCTGAGCGCAGAGGTGCCCGGAGAGATCGTTGCGGCCGCAGCGCGGGGCGAAAGGGCCAGCGTTGCCGCGCCGGATCATCGGGGCGAAGATGTGATCGCTGCCTATCGCCCACTGGACGTTCCGGGGTTGAGCTGGTCGCTTATTGCAGAGGTGGAGCGGTCCGAAGTCATGCTGGTGGCCATCGCGGCGAAGGCTTCGGCGCTTCGTACGGCGGGGATCGTGGCGGGGGTTGTGATCCTGTTCGGCTTGATCCTTTCGGCCTGGCTTTTGCGTCCGATCAAGGCACTTGGCGCGGAATTGCAGGGGCAAGCGGCGGGGGTGATCGACTCGCTGCGCGAGGCGGCGGTGCAGGCGCGGGGCGCTGCGGAAACCATGGCCTCGACCGCCGAGGAAACCAGCCGACAGACGCATGAGGTGAAGGCTGGCGCGGATATGACGGCAAGCGATGTGGCCAGCGTCGCCTCGGCGGTAGAGCAGTTGTCGTCGTCGATCGGCGAGGTGGTGGGCGGCATCCGTCAGACCACCGATCTGGCAGGCAGCGCCGCGATGCAGGCCGAGGATGCGGCGCGGCTTTTGGCAGAGTTGGAGCAAGTGGCGGGCCGGATCACCGGTATCGTCACGCTGATCAACGATGTGGCGAACCGCACGAACCTTCTGGCGCTGAATGCGGCGGTGGAGGCAAGCCATGCCGGGGCGGCGGGGCGCGGCTTTGCCGTGGTTGCGTCGGAAATCCGCAAACTTGCCGCGCAGACGACGGAATCGACCGAACAGATTTCGGGAGAGGTGAAGTCCGTCCTGTCGGCGGTGCGCCGCAATGCCGACGCGATCCGCAGCATCACCGTGTCGATCGGGCAGGTGAACGATCAGGCGCGGGGCATCTCGGCCTCGGCCAGCCAGCAGGGCGTTGTGACGCAAGAGATTGCAGAACGCATGGCCCAGACGGCGGGGCGTGTGGCGCAATCGAACGACAACCTGTCCGAGGTCCAATCGGCATCTGAAAATGCCAATCGCGCGGCGGGGGATGTGCTGGGCGGGGTGCTGTCGGTGGAACGCGCGGCCGAAGCGATGGATGCGGCCTTGGGAGGGTTCCTGTTGCGGGTCAAGACGATCTGACCCGCCTATGGTTTGATGAGTGCGGGGCGGCCCTTGGGCCGCCCCTTTTTCATTTCCGCTATGGGATCACTTCTCGGGGATCAGGCCGCGCGGGCTGAACCGCAGCACCAAAAGCAGGATCACCCCCATCGTCAGAAGGCGCATGTGCTGCGCGCTGTCGATCAGATGCGCCTTTAGCGGCCCCTCGGACAGGCCCGCCACGATACCGCCCATCACAAGCGGGCCAAGGCTTTCCACGATCAACCAAAGCCAGCCGATCAGAAGCCCGCCCAGAACCGCGCCCCAGTTGTTGCCCGACCCGCCCACAATCACCATCACCCAAACAAGGAAGGTAAAGCGCAGGGGGTTGTATTCGCCGGGGGTCAACTGCCCGTTCATCGAGGTATACATCGCCCCGGCGATCCCAACGACGGCAGAGCCAAGGATGAAGACCTGCAGGTGACGCTTGGTCACGTCTTTGCCCATGGCTGCGGCAGACACTTCATTGTCGCGGATGGCGCGCATCATGCGGCCCCACGGGCTGTTCAGTGCGCGTTCCGACAGCCAGATCACTGCCAGCAGCACAAGCACGAAGAGCCCGGCATAAAGCAGCTTGACCACGATGGAGGAGGCGGTGGTCGCCTCGAACCCCCAGCGGATCGCCCAATCGGTGAAGGCGGGGGTTTGTTGAAGGTTGATCTCATAGGGCACGGGCCAGGGGCGGGGCAGATCGATGATGTTCTTTACGCCACGAGCAAGCCAGTCTTCGTTCTTCATCACCGCAATGATGATTTCGGCGATGCCAAGGGTGGCGATGGCCAGATAGTCCGACCGCAGGCCCAGTGCGACCTTGCCGATGACCCATGCGGCTGCAGCGGCCAGAAGACCGCCCACCGGCCATGACAGGGTGGGGTTCAGCCCCAAGCCGCCGATATTGCCGGCGGTGGCGGGGTTGAACGCCTCAACCGCTGTAACCGCGGGGTCGAAGACCGAACGGTAGAGGATGAAGCCCAGCACGCAGATGGCCAGCGTGACCAGCATCCGCATCCGCCCCTTGGGCAGGCGGTTCCATGCAAAGATCGCCGCCGCGATGGAGGCCGCGCCAAGGAACAGGCCCAGAAGGATGCCCGGACCGCCCGCGCCCCAGCCTTCGGCCACGGGGCGGGCCGAGACGAGGACAACCGCCAAACCGCCCAGCGCCGTAAAGCCCATGATCCCGGTGTTGAAGAGACCGGCATAGCCCCATTGGATATTCACCCCCAAGGCCATGATCGCCGAGATCAGCGACAGGTTCAGGATCGACAGGGCAAGGTTCCAGCTTTGCAGCATGCCCGTCAGGACGAAAAGCAGGCCGACGCCCGCGAAAAGCGCAAGGTTCCGGCTCATACCGATTTCCCCTTGAACAGGCCCGTGGGCATGAAGATCAGCACAATGATCAGGATCGCGAAGCTGACGGCGAATTTGTAATCCGTCCCCATCAGTTGCAGCAGACCGTCAGGCGCCATGCTTTCAGGCACAACATAGGTTACGACCTTTTTCCAAGCATAGGTCACCATCACCTCGGAAAAGGCGATGACAAAGCCGCCCGCGATGGCCCCCAGTGGCGAGCCAAGGCCCCCCACGATGGCCGCCGCGAAGATGGGCAGGAGAAGCTGGAAATAGACGAAGGGCTTGAAGCTCTTGTCCAGCCCGTAGAGAACCCCCGCCACGGTGGCGAGTGCCGCGGCGATGATCCATGTCACCTGCACCACCCGGTCGGGGTTGATGCCCGAGAGCAGTGCCAGATCCTCGTTATCCGAAAAGGCGCGCATGGATTTGCCCGTGCGCGTCCTGTTCAGGAACCAAAAGAGCGCGGCCATGACGGCAAAAGCGGTGACGACGGTCACGGCCTGTGTGGTCTTGATGGCCAGACCTTCGGCCAGCCCCGTCATTTCCTTGAAATCGCCCGCCGAGATGAGGAAGCGCGTGCCATCGGCGAAGTTCTGGTCATCGACGCCGATGATCAGACGCACGACGCCGTTCATCACGAACATCACGCCAAGCGACACCATGACAAGGATCACCGGCGCGGCCTTTTGCTTGCGGTAGAAGCGGTAGATGGCGCGGTCGGTGCCAAGGGCGAAGGCGGCGGTCACCGCGATGCCGATTGGCAGGGCCAGCAGGGCGGTCGGTAAGGGGCCGAAGCTGACACCGATGGATTGCAGCCACCAAGTGACGAGGATCGTGACCATCGTGCCGAAGGCCATGGTGTCGCCATGCGCGAAATTGGAAAAGCGCAGGATGCCGTAGATCAGCGTCACCCCCAGTGCGCCCAGCGCAAGCTGCGCGCCATAGGCAAGGGCAGGGACAAAGACGAAGTTGAGAAAGGCCACAAGGGCGTTGAGGATATCCATGACCTAGCCCCCGAGGAAGGAACGACGGACCTCCGGATCGGCAAGCAGCGCCTTTCCGGTGTCGGTGTAGCGGTTCGCGCCCTGCACGAGGACATAGCCCTTATCGGCAATCGCAAGCGCCTGCCGGGCATTCTGTTCCACCATCAGGATGGAAATGCCGGTGCGCGCCACTTCGATGATGCGGTCGAAAAGTTCGTCCATCACGATGGGGCTGACGCCTGCGGTGGGTTCGTCGAGCATCAGGACCTTGGGCTGGGTCATCAGCGCGCGGCCCACGGCGACCTGCTGGCGCTGGCCGCCCGACAATTCCCCGGCAGGCTGAAGCCGTTTCTGTTTAAGGATCGGGAACAGGTCATAGACCTGCGCCATCGTATCCTTGAAATCGTCACGGCGGATGAAGGCCCCCATTTCAAGGTTTTCCTCCACCGTCATGGAGGTAAAGATGTTGTGGGTCTGCGGCACGAAGCCCATCCCCTTGGCCACGCGGGCCTGCGGGCTGAGGGCGGTGATGTCTTCGCCATCCAGCTTTACATGGCCTGCGCGCAGTTTGAGCATGCCGAAGACGGCCTTCATGGCGGTGGATTTGCCCGCGCCATTGGGGCCGACGATCACGGCGATCTGGCCTTTTTCGACGGCAATGGTGCAGGCGTGCAGGATATCCGCGCCGCCATAGCCGCCGGTCATCGCCTCGCCGATCAGATAGGGGTCAGCCATGGGCGGCTTCCTCCTTCATCTTGTTCTTCAGGCCGGTGCCGAGATAGGCCTCGATCACCCGTTCGTCATTCTTCACCTGATCCACCGTGCCTTGGGCCAGCACCTTGCCCTCGGCCATGCAGATGACCGGGTTGCAGAGGCGACCGATGAAATCCATGTCGTGCTCGATCACGCAGAAGGTGTAGCCGCGTTCCTTGTTCAGCCGGACGATGGCATCGCCGATCGTGTTCAGAAGCGTGCGGTTCACGCCTGCGCCGACCTCGTCCAGAAAGACGATCTTGGCGTCGACCATCATGGTGCGGCCCAGCTCCAGAAGCTTTTTCTGGCCGCCCGAGATTTGGCTGGCCTTCTGGTCGGCCAGATGGCTGATCGTGAGAAAATCCAGCACCTCAAGCGCCTTTTGCCGGATCGCGGCCTCTTCTTCGGCCACGGCGCCGCGATTGAACCATGCGTTCCACAGCGTTTCGCCCTTTTGCCGGGCGGGCACCATCATCAGGTTTTCCAGACAGGTCATGGACCCGAATTCATGGGCAATCTGAAAGGTGCGCAAAAGGCCCTTGTGAAACAGCTCGTGCGGCGGCAGGCCGGTGATGTCTTCGCCATCCATCAGCACCCGGCCCGAGGTGGGCGGCAGGCGACCGGCGATCACGTTGAACAACGTGGTCTTGCCCGCGCCATTCGGGCCAATCAGCCCGGTGATGGACCCGGTCTTGATCTCCAGCGAGGCACCATCGACGGCATGGAAGCCGCCGAAATGCCTGTGCAGGTTCTCGACAACGATCATGTGGTGTTCCCCTGTGCCCCGTCATGGCCGCACGCCGTTTGTCCGACGCCGCTGCGGGGCTTTTGTCTATGGCAACGGCCCGGGACGATGCCCGGGCCGCGCCTGATGCCTTAGCTCATGCCAAGCGGCAGATCAACGGAAGCCGACCGTTTCGATCTTGCCGTCCTTGATCTCGTACTGGCGGTAGTTCCCGGCGGATTCGCCCGGCCCGATCAGTTCCACCGCGGTCGCGCCGACATAGTCGATGTCGGTGCCAGCGGCGATCAGTTCCAGCGCCTTGCCCAATTCGCCCGGCTGGATCGGTTCGCCCGGCGCGTTGGCCAGATCCAGAACCTTGCCGGCCCAATCCTTGGAATTGGTGGAACCCGAGGCAGCCATCGCCATCATGATCAGGGCGGCGGCGTCATAGGATTCCGGCGAGAAGGCCGAGGTCCCGTCAAAGCCCGCAGCAGCGGCCATTTCCTGGAACTTGGCAGCGCCTTCCGAGTCGGTGCCGGGGACGGCGCCGAAAGAGCCGTTCAGCGGTTCGCCGATGGCTTCGATCAGGCTTTCGCCATACATCCCGTCGACAAGGTAGAAGGTCGAGAAGGCACCCGAATCGAGCGAGGCCTGGATCACGCCCTTGCCGCCCTGATCGACATAGCCCGCCACGACCAGCATTTCGCCACCAGCAGCAGCCAGCGAGGCGACTTCGGCCGAATAGTCGGCCTTGCCGTCTTCATGCGGGGTGGAGATGGTCACAGCGCCGCCCTTGGCACCGAAGGCGGCCGCGAAGCTGTCGGCCAGACCCTTGCCGTAGTCGTTGTTGGTGTAGGTCAGCGCGACGGACTTGATGCCCTTTTCGGTCAGGATGTCGGCCATGATTTCACCCTGACGCGCGTCCGAGGGCGCGGTGCGGAAGAACAGGCCATCATCTTCGGCGGTCGAGAGCGCAGGCGAGGTGGCCGAGGGCGAGATCATGCCGATCCCGTTCGGACGCGCCACGTTCTGGAGAACCGCACCGGTCACGCCAGAGCAGTCGGCGCCCATGATGGCGGTCACGCCATCGGCGGTCACAAGGCGTTCGGCGGCAGCGGTCGCCGCAGCGGCATCGACGCAGGTCGAGTCGCCGCGCACACCGGCAACGGTGCCGAGCGCGAATTTGCCCGAGTCATTCACTTCCTTGATCGCAAGCTCAGCGCCCGAGCCCATGGCCGGGGTGATGGATTCCAGCGGGCCGGTGAAGCCGAGCAGAATCCCGATCTTGACGTCCTCGGCCATGGCGGCACCGGCGAAAAGCGCGGTGGCGGTCGAGGCGAGCAGCAGTTTCTTCATTGGGTAACTCCCTGGTTGGATCTGTGTCCTGACGCGAACCTAATGTGCTTGTGATCAAAAGAAAAGAACCCCTCGCAGTGGGATTTTGCACGCAAACCCCGGCCTTTCGCGGATCAGAAGGGCGTGAAGCGGGTTGATTCAACCGCTGGTGAGGCCACCTCTGGCCTAAATTCGCATGGAGGTATTGGATGTCGCGCCGCTTTTCCCGCCCGCTTTGCCTGACGGCCTTGGCACTGCTTTTGCCAGGTGTGACGGTCGCGCAAGATTTGTACAGTTCCGCCGGGCCGTTGCGGATAGAGGCAATGGTGACGGGCTTGGAAGAGCCTTGGGCGATTGCCTTCCTGCCGGATGGCGCGGTGCTGGTGACGGAACGCGACGGGCGTTTGTTGCGCATGGCGGATGGTGCGGTGGGAGAGGTTGCCGGGCTGCCCGAGGTCTATGCGAACGGGCAGGGGGGGCTTCTTGACGTGATGATCCCGCGCGACTTTGCCAGCAGCCGCGAGGTTTGGCTCAGCTATGCGATGCCCTTGGATGGGGGCGCGGCTACGGCTGTGGGCAAGGGCGTCTTGTCGGCAGATGGCACGCGGCTAGAGGGGTTTGCCGCGCTTTATCATGGCGATGCCGTGCGGGGCGGGCGTCATTTCGGATCGCGTTTGGTCGAAGCGCAAGATGGCACGGTCTTTCTGACGACAGGCGATCGCGGCACCGGGCCGGGGGGCCTGCAATCGCAAGACCCCGCGCGGGTGGAGGGCAAGGTGATCCACCTCAACCGTGATGGCAGCCCAGCGACCAGCCTGTCGGGGCATCGGCCGGGGGTCTTTTCGCTGGGCCATCGCAACGCGCAGGGCGCGACCTTGGGGCCGGATGGGGCGCTTTGGCTGGTGGAACATGGCGCGCAAGGGGGCGATGAGGTGAACCGGGTGGAGGCCGGGCGCAACTATGGCTGGCCCGTCATCACCTATGGCGCGAATTACGGCGGGGGCCGGATCGGCGAGGGGACCGAAAAGCCGGGGATGGAGCAGCCCTTGCATTACTGGGACCCCTCCATCGCGCCATCGGGGATGATCTTCTATCAGGGTGACCTGTTTCCTGCTTGGAAGGGCGATATCCTGACGGGATCGCTGAATTCCGGCTTCATCAGCCGGTTGGACCCAGAGGCAGGCTTTGTCGAGGAGCGCATCGAAGGCGATCAGACAGGGCGCGTGCGCGATATTGTCGAGGCACCGGATGGGTCGATCTGGTTCTTGTCGGTGATCGACGGCGCGGCCTATCGGATCACGCCGGGGGGCTGATTACTCGGTCAAGGCCTGCGCCGCCGCAAGACCCGACAGCCATGCACCATGGACGGTCGAGGGATGGTCGGGCGACGCCGCTTCGCCTGCAAAGGCCAGCCGCCCGTCCCAATCCAGCCCCGCCAAGGCGCGACGTGTGTCGGCACCTGTGCCGACGGAGTGGTAGGAGTAGGACCCATAGGCCAGGGGATCGGCCCGCCAGCGGGTGACCTGCGCCGCGATGGGGGCGGGGAAGGCGCTGCCGAACATCCCCCGCAGCGCATCCTGCGCCGAGGCGAGGGTGGTGGAGTCGTCCCATGCCTCGACCTCATCCGCCCTTGGGCCTGCGTTGAAGGCCAGAAGGAGCGGCGCGGGTTTGGCCGCAGACGGGTTCACCCATTCGGGCCAAAGATCGGCAGGCGGGCCGAGGTTCAATATCCAATCCGCTGCAGGGACCGGGGGTGGGGCGTCGAAGCGCAGCCAGCACTTGTTCAAAAGCCCCATGCCGAGGCTGTCGATGGCCGCTTGCCGTTCCGGCGCAAGGGGCGGGTCGAAGGTCACATCCCCCGATTGCAGAACGCCAAGGGGCAGGGTGCAGACAAGGGCATCCGCTGTGGCCTCTGACCCGTCGGCAAAGGTCAGGCGGATACCGTCGCGCGTGGCGGTTACCGCCCGGACCTTTGTGCCAAGCCGGATATCAAGTCCTTGTGCGGCGTGGCTCGCCACTTGGTCATAGCCGTGCGGGAAAAGGGCATCGCCGCCGCCAAAAGCCTCGGCTTCATCAAAGAACCATGCCGACAGATCGCCCCAATCGGCCCCGTATTCGTGTTCCACCATGCGGTGAACCGCGGCGCGAAAGGCATTCCGGTCTGGCAACGACATCTTGGTCCAACGCGGCAAGGCCTCGACCGCCGCGCGGAGGGACATGTCTGCATCAGCCTTCCCTGCGCGTTTCTGCGCGGCCTCTAGCATGTCCCACGGTTCGGCGGGATAGGGCCTTTCACGGCCCGCGCCAAAGGCTGCGGCGCTTTCGTAATCGGTCGGGTGAAGGGGGGCGCCTGCCTCGGCCGCCAAGGCGGTGATCGGGTTCTGTTTCAGGCCATGTATCCAGCTGGCCCCCAGATCGACGGGAAGGCCGGGCCATGATCTTTTGGTCCAAACACGCCCGCCGATGCGATCGCGCGCCTCGTAGATCGTGACATCTGCCCCGGCGTCACGCAGCGCCCGCGCGGCGGCAAGGCCCGCCATGCCCGCGCCGATGACCGCGATGCGCCCGCCGCCCGCCGCCTTTGCCATTTTGCCGAAGGGCAGCATTGCCAGAAGACCCATCACACTGCGCCGCCCGATCATGGCCCGCGCCTCCCTTACCTAAACGACACTCGTTATCAGATCGACAGCCGCACGCCCGTCCCGCCGCCTTGGGTGCCGCGTTCGCGATAGGGCGTGGTGTTGTAATGCGCGCGGTAGCATTTCGAAAAATGCGATGGCGAGGCAAAGCCGCAGGCCAAGGCCACGTTGATCACGCTCATATCCGTTTGCATCAAAAGGTTGCGCGCCTTTTGCAGGCGCAACTCCATGTAATAGCGTTTGGGCGAGCGGTTCAGATAGCGGCGGAACAGCCGTTCCAGCTGACGGGTGGACATGCCCACCTCTTCGGCCAGATCGGCGGGCGACATCGGGTCTTCGATATTGCCTTCCATCATCTGGATGACTTGGCTCAGCTTCGGATGCCGCACGCCAATCCGCGTGGGGATCGACAGGCGCTGCGTGTCCTGATCGGTGCGGATCGAGGAATAGATCAACTGGTCGGCGACCGTATTGGCCAGATCCTCGCCGTGGTCGGCGGCGATCACCTTCAGCATCAGGTCGATGGAGGAGGTGCCGCCCGCCGTGGACCAGCGGTTGCCATCCATCACGAAGACGGATTTCGTCAGCTTCACCTCTTCGAATTCCTCTAGGAACCCGTCCTGATTTTCCCAATGGATGGTGGCCTTCTTGCCCTCAAGCAATCCGGCCTTGGCCACCGCATAGGCCCCGGTGCAAAGGCCGCCGATGGTGACACCACGCCGCGCCTCGCGCCGTAGCCAGTTCAGCACGCTTTTCGTCGTGGCCTTCTGCACGTCGATCCCGCCGCAGACGAGAAGGGTGTCGTCGCGGTCAATCTCTTCCAGCCCCATATCAAGCTTGAAGGAGGCACCGTTGGAACAGGTGGCCACGTCGCCGCCTTCGCCCGCCAGTTTCCAGACGTAAAGCGTCTGGCCAGATATGCGGTTGGCGACACGCAGAGGTTCGATCGCCCCCGCGAAGGGCAGCATAGTGAAGCGGTCCAAAAGCAAAAAGACAAAGCGCCGCTGCGCGACGTTCTTGGCGATCTGCTGGGCCTTTTTGGCGGGGAGAGTCATGATGCGACCTGCGCATGTCGGAATTGGCCACACCCAATCAGAGAATAATTTTGACCGCAAGGGGAATACCGACGGATTTGCGGCGCGTTTCACCCTTTGCATCGCGCGGCTTAATCCTTATACCGCGCCCGTTACCGCAAACTTTCGGAGAAGACCGATGACCAAGGGCTGGACCAAGACGGATTGGCGCGCAAAACCGCGGATCCAGATGCCCGATTACCCGGATCAGGCCGCGCTGAACGCCGTCGAGGCGCAGCTTGCCAAATATCCACCGCTGGTCTTTGCCGGAGAGGCGCGCAAGTTGAAAAAGCAGCTGGCCTTGGCAGCAGAGGGGAAGGCATTCCTTCTGCAAGGCGGCGATTGCGCCGAAAGCTTTGCCGAATTCAGCGCCGACAATATCCGCGACACCTTCCGTGTGATGCTGCAGATGGCGGTGGTCCTGACCTATGGCGCCAAGGTTCCGGTCATCAAGGTGGGCCGTATGGCAGGGCAATTTGCCAAGCCGCGTTCCGCCCCGACCGAGGTGATCGATGGGGTGGAGCTGCCCTCTTACAAGGGCGATATCATCAACGGGTTTGACGCCACGCCCGCCGCGCGCATCCCTGATCCGAACCGGATGCTGCAGGCCTATACGCAGGCGGCGGCGTCCTTGAACCTGCTGCGCGCCTTCTCGACAGGCGGATTTGCCGATATCCACCGCGTGCATAGCTGGACCTTGGGCTTTGCCGAACATGACAAGGCGGAACGCTATCGCGAACTGTCGAACCGCATCTCGGACGCGTTGGATTTCATGAATGCTGCGGGCGTGAATGCGGAGACCGCGCATACCCTTTCGACGGTGGATTTCTACACCAGCCACGAGGCGCTGCTTCTGGAATATGAAGAGGCGCTGTGCCGGATCGATTCCATCACCGGCCAGCCGGTGGCGGGGTCGGGTCACATGATCTGGATCGGGGACCGCACGCGGCAGCCTGATGGGGCGCATGTGGAATTCGCGCGCGGCGTCTTGAACCCGATCGGGTTGAAATGCGGGCCCTCGACCACGGCTGAGGACCTGAAGGTGCTGATGGCCAAGTTGAACCCGGCCAATGAACCGGGCCGCCTGACGCTGATCGCGCGCTTTGGCGCGGGCAAAGTGGGCGAACATCTGCCGCGCCTGATCAAGACGGTGCAGGCCGAGGGCGCGAATGTCCTGTGGTCTTGCGATCCGATGCACGGAAACACGATCAAGTCGTCCACGGGCTATAAGACCCGGCCCTTCGATTCTGTTCTGCGCGAGGTGCGGGAGTTCTTTGCCATCCACAAAGCTGAAGGCACGATCCCCGGCGGCGTGCATTTCGAGATGACGGGCAAGGATGTAACCGAATGCACGGGCGGTTTGCGCGCGGTGACGGATGAGGATCTGTCGGACCGTTACCACACCGCGTGCGACCCGCGCCTGAATGCCAGCCAGTCGCTGGAATTGGCCTTCCTTGTGGCCGAGGAACTGACGGCGCTGCGCGACGCGGCGCGGCGTGTCGCGCTCTGATCCGGGCAGGGCGGCGGGTCGCGCGCGTTACGCGCGGCCGCCGCCCTGAGCCTTGGCGAAAGTCTGTTGCGCTTCTGCGGCAGGGCGGGGCGGGGGCGAAAGTGTTTCGCCCAGATCGCGTTCGATGCGAAAGCGGCGTGGCGGATGGCGGGTCGGCCCGTCCAGATCGATGCAGCCCAAGGCCGAAATCAGCCCTGTGACACCACAGACCACCGGTAAAAGCGTAAGTCGCCCGCCCAGCCGTGGCCGCAGCATGCCCTGATCGGACAGGATGCCCATCTCTACCGTGCGCGCGCCATCCAGCACCTGATCCAGCGCCTCGGCCAAGCCTGTGCGCGCGCCGGGTTCGAACAGCACCGAAAGCGGGCGGTCGGTCAGTTCCTGCCCATAAAGCGTGGTCACATCCATCCCGGCATAGCGGATGATCGGCACCCCGGCGGACCAGCGTTCCACCAGCAAAACCTGCGCCAGGATGGGCGTCAGGCGGCGGGGTGCCAGCGCCTCGCGCCGGGGCAGGCCCTGCGGTCCCCGCGCCTCCTGCCAAAGCCGCCGCAGGAAGGCACCGGACGACCATGTCGTCCCGCCGCCATCCGGCCCCGCAACTCCGATCCTGTTCCGTTCCATCGCCTGATGCTCCTGCTTCGACAAGTCCGGTTGCCCGTGTTTCGCCCCTCTGTTACCCCCAGTAACGGCAGTTCGGGAAAAGCGGTTAGCCCGTCCCCCTGTGGCCGATGGCGCAACGCTGCAAGGAGACGCGCATGACCCTTTCGATGACCGGTTTCGCCACCCGCAAGGGGCAGGGCGCGGGGCATGGCTGGACCTGGGATTTGCGGGCAGTCAATGGCAAGGGGCTGGACCTGCGGCTGCGGGTGCCCGATTGGATCGACGGGTTGGAGGCGGCCTTGCGCGCCGAATTGGGCCGCGCCTTGGGGCGGGGGAATGTGTCCCTGTCGCTGAAGGTGGCACGCGACGGGGCGGGTGAGGGGAGCGATGCGCTGCGGATCAATCCCGCTGCGCTGACCGCTGTTCTGCGCGCGCTGGGAGAGGTGGAGGCCGCCGCGATGTCTGCAGGTGTGACGCTGGCGCAGGCCACCGCGGCGGATGTGCTGGCGGTGCGGGGGGTGTTGGACCAATCCGCCGTGGATGAGGATACCGCGCCCCTTCGCGCGGCCATCCTTGCCGATCTGCCGCCCCTCTTGACAGAATTCAACGCGATGCGCGCCGCAGAAGGGGCTGCGTTGCAAGGGGTGATCGTGGCGCAACTGGACCGGATCGAGGCGCTGACAGCCGGTGCGCGGCACGAGGCCGAGGCCCGGCGCGAGGCGACAGCGGCGGCTTTGAAGGACGCGCTTGCCAAGGTCATCGCCAATACCGATGGCGTGGATGAGGCGCGGCTGACGCAGGAACTGGCGCTGATCGCGGTGAAGAATGACGTGACCGAAGAGATGGACCGCCTGACCGCCCATGTCGCCGCCGCCCGCGCCCTTTTGGCCGAGGATGGCCCGGTGGGGCGGAAGTTCGACTTCCTGATGCAGGAATTCATGCGCGAGGCGAACACGCTTTGTTCCAAGGCGCAGGCGCTGACGCTGACCCGGATCGGGCTTGACCTGAAAACGGTCATCGATCAGATGCGCGAACAGGTTCAGAACGTGGAATGACCATGGCGCGCAAGGGGCTTCTCCTCATCCTGTCCTCGCCATCGGGGGCCGGGAAATCGACGCTCACCCGCCGCTTGATGGGGTGGGACGCAACGATGCGCTTTTCCGTATCGGCCACCACCCGCGCGCCGCGCCCCGGTGAGGTGGACGGGCGGGAATATTACTTCCGGTCACGGGCGGAATTCGAGGCGATGGTCGATGCGGGCCAGATGCTGGAACATGCCGAGGTGTTCGGGAACTTTTACGGCACGCCGCGCGGTCCGGTGGAGGCGAATATGGCCGAGGGCTGCGATACCGTCTTCGACATCGATTGGCAGGGCGGCCAGCAGATCCGCAATTCGGCGCTGGGGCGGGATGTGGTGTCGATCTTTGTGCTGCCGCCGTCTATTGCCGAACTGGACCGCCGCCTGCGGGGCCGGGGGCAGGACAGCGATGAGGTGATCGCAGGCCGTATGGCGAAAAGCCGCGACGAGATAAGCCATTGGGCGGAATATGATTATGTTCTGGTCAACGACGATCTGGACGCCACTTTCACGCGGCTGACCACGATCCTTGAGGCCGAGCGTCTGCGCCGCGACCGCCAACCGGGGCTTTCGGATTTCGTGCGCGGCCTGAACCGGGAGTTTGACGCGCGATGATCTATGCTTTGGACGGGGTGGAGCCTGTGGTGGACACGGAGGCCTGGGTCGCGCCGGATGCCAATATCATCGGGCAGGTGGTGCTGGAGGCGGGGGCATCCGTCTGGTTCGGCGCGACGCTGCGCGGGGATAATGAAGAGATCCGGGTGGGCCGGGGGTCGAATGTGCAGGAATCCTCGGTCCTGCATACAGATATGGGCTATCCGCTGGTGATCGGGGCGGATTGCACCATCGGGCACAAGGCGATGCTGCATGGCTGCGTGATCGGGGACGGCACGTTGATCGGCATGGGGGCCACGATCCTGAACGGGGCGCGGATCGGAAAGGGCTGCCTGATCGGGGCCTGCGCCTTGATCACCGAAGGAAAAGAGATCCCCGACGGTTCGCTGGTGATGGGCAGCCCCGGCAAGGTGGTGCGTCTGCTGGATGACGCGGCGCGGGCACGGTTGCTTAAGTCGGCGGCGGGGTATCGGGCGAATGCTGTGCGGTTCCGGGCGGGGTTGCGGGCGGTTTAGCGAAATATGACGCATATTTCGCGCCGATTTCTGACGCAGAAATCGGGGGGGAGGCGTGGTCACAAGGAATTTGCGTCAAATTCCGCAGCGATTTCTGTGTCAGAAATCGCGCCGTCATTCCAGAACTGGTTGGAATATTCGTTCCACGCTGCTAGCTTGCCCTGAAAAAGAGGGCAATCATGACTGCACCGGCCAGCATCGACGAATTCCGCCTGCGGCTGGCCGAGGTGACGGATGGCCTGCCCAAACGCCTGCGCCAATGCGCCGATCATATCGCCGCCAATACCGACCGCATTGCCGTTTCCACGGTGGCGGAACTGGCGGCGGGGGCGGATGTGCCCCCCTCGGCCCTGATGCGGTTTTGCCAGATCCTTGGCTTTACCGGCTTTTCCGAAATGCAGCGCCTGTTCCGCGAGGCCTATAGCCCCGGCTGGCCCGATTATGCGACACGGTTGAAGAACCTGAAGGAAAGTGGCGCGGGTAGCCCGGCCGCGCTTTTGGCCGAATTCGTGGATGCAGGGCGGCTGTCCTTGGAACAGCTCGCGAAATCGGTGGATGAGGCGGCCTTGGCGCAGGCCGTGGCGCAGTTGGCGCAGGCCGGGACCGTGCATGTGGTGGGCCTGCGCCGCGCCTATCCGGTGGCGAGTTATCTAAGCTATGTCTTCGAAAAAATGCAGGTGCCCGCCATGCTGCATGACGGGGCGGGCAAGTTGGACCACCGCCATGCGATGCGGTTGGGCGATGCCTGCATCGCCATCACCTTCGCGCCCTATTCCGACGAAACCCTGGCCCTTGCGCAGGATGCGGCAGCGCGTGGCCTGCCCGTGATCGGCATCACTGACCGACTGACCAGCCCGCTTGCCCGCCATGCGGCCACCGTTCTGACCGTGCCCGAGGTGGATTTCGGGGCCTTTCGGTCGCTGTCGGCGACGCTGGCGCTTTCCATCGCGCTGGCGGTGGCGGTGGGCACGGCGCGGGGGTGAAGAAAGCCCTTTCCACTGATGGCGGAATGGAATAAAAATTCCAAAACAGCATAAGGGCCGAATCTCTGCGTCATCAGGGTGGGGTCGAAGGAGGAACGGTGTCGCCAGCCAAGACGCTTGATGTCATCACCATTGGCCGATCCTCGGTCGATCTTTACGGCGCGCAGGTGGGCGGGCGGCTGGAGGATATGGGGTCCTTTCAGAAATATATCGGTGGCAGCCCGACGAATATGGCGGCGGGTACGGCGCGGCTGGGGCTGCGGTCCGCCCTCATCACGCGGGTGGGGGACGAACATATGGGCCGCTTCATCCGCGAGGAACTGGCGCGCGAAGGTGTGGATGTGCGTGGCGTGAAGACGGACCCAGAGCGTCTGACGGCGCTGGTCCTGCTGGGCATCCGGGATGAAACGCAATTTCCCCTGATTTTCTACCGCGAGAATTGCGCCGATATGGCGCTGTGCGAAGCCGATATCGACGAAGGCTTCATCGCCGAGGCGCGTTCGGTGGTCGCGACGGGCACGCATCTGAGCCATCCGCAAACCGAGGCTGCCGTCATCAAGGCCCTGGCGCTTGCCCGCAGACATGGGGTGCAGACTGCGCTGGATATCGACTATCGCCCGAACCTTTGGGGGCTGGCGGGGCATGGCGCAGGCGAAAGCCGCTTTATCGAAAGCGCCGCCGTCACGGCCAAGCTGCAATCGACCCTGCATTACTTTGATCTGATCGTCGGGACGGAGGAAGAGTTCCACATCGCAGGCGGCAGCACCGACACCATTGCCGCTCTGCGCGCGGTGCGGGCGGTGTCGAAGGCCACGCTTGTGTGCAAGCGGGGGCCAATGGGGGCGGTGGCCTTTACTGGCGCAATCCCCAATACGCTGGACGAAGGGGAAAGCGGCCCCGGCTTCCCGATCGAGGTGTTCAATGTGCTGGGGGCAGGGGATGGCTTCATGTCCGGCCTTCTGAAGGGCTGGCTGGATGGCGAGCCTTGGCCCATCGCCCTGAAATATGCCAATGCCTGTGGGGCCTTTGCCGTGTCGCGCCATGGCTGCACGCCTGCCTATCCGTCTTGGGAGGAATTGCAGTTCTTCCTGAACCGTGGCGTCAAGGAAAAGGCGCTGCGCAAGGATGCGGAATTGGAGCAAGTTCACTGGTCCACCAACCGCCATGGCGATTGGTCCAGCATGCGGGTCTTTGCCTTCGACCATCGCATGCAGCTTGAGGCGATGGAGGGTGCGACGCCTGCCAAGATTGGTGCGTTCAAGGAGTTGTGCCTTGCCGCCGCGCTGCAGGTGGCGGATGGCCAGCCGGGGCATGGCATCCTGTGCGACAACCGCCTTGGCCGTCGCGCGCTGCATGCGGCGGCGGGAACCGGCCTTTGGATCGGTCGGCCCGTCGAATGGCCGGGGTCGCGGCCCCTGACGCTGGAACCCGAGCTTGGCCCCGATTTCGGGGGGCTGTCGGAATGGCCTTTGGGCCATGTGGTCAAGGTGCTGTGCTTTTATCACCCCGATGACGCGCCCGAGATGAAAGCGCAGCAGGAAGAGACGGTGGTCCGCCTCTTCCACGCCTGCCGCCGCAACCGTCTGGAAATGCTGTTGGAGGTGATCCCGTCCAAGGTCGCCCCGGTGGATGACATGACTTCGGCGCAGGTCATAAGCCGCTTCTATGACCTTGGGGTCTACCCGGATTGGTGGAAGCTGGAACCCTTTGCCACAGATGCCGCATGGGCCAATGCCTGCGACGCCATCACCACGCGCGATCCGCATGTGCGGGGCATCGTGGTGCTGGGCCTTGATGCGCCGGAGGATCAACTTGCCGCCTCGCTGGGCCTTGCCGCCCGGCATGATCTGGTGAAGGGTTTCGCCGTGGGTCGCACGATCTTTGCCGATGCCGCGCGGGGCTGGCTGGCAGGCAAGATGGGCGACGCAGAGGCCATCGCGATGATGGTGGAGAGATACAGCCGCCTGTGCCTGATCTGGGACGAGGCGCGCGCCAAGGGGGAGAAAGCCGCATGACAACCGTCCGTTTGACCGCCGCACAGGCCATGGTGCGCTGGCTGGCCAATCAGCAGGCCGAAGATGGCAGCCGTTTCATCGAAGGCATCTGGGCGATCTTCGGCCATGGCAATGTGGCCGGGCTGGGCGAGGCGCTGCAGGGCGCGCGCGATGTTTTCCCCACATGGCGCGGGCATAATGAACAGACCATGGCCCATACGGCCATCGCCTATGCCAAGGCGCAAAAGCGCCGCAAGGCCATGGCGGTGACCACCTCCATCGGGCCGGGGGCCACGAATGTGGTGACGGCGGCGGCGCTGGCCTATGTGAACCGTCTGCCGCTGCTCATCATCCCCGGCGATGTCTTTGCCAATCGTGCGCCCGACCCGGTCTTGCAGCAGGTAGAGGATTTCGCGGATGGCACGGTTTCGGCCAATGACTGCTTCCGCCCCGTGTCGCGCTACTTTGACCGGATCACGCGGCCCGAACATATCTTGACCGCGCTACCCCGCGCGCTGCGGGTGATGACGGACCCGGCGGAATGTGGGCCTGTGACGCTGGCCTTCTGTCAGGATGTGCAGGCCGAGGCCTATGATTACCCCGAAAGTTTTTTCGCGCCGAAGGTCTGGCGCATCCGGCGCCCGGAACCCGATCAGGCGGAACTGGCCGAGGCGTTGGCCGCGATCAAGGCTGCAAAGGCCCCCGTCATCGTCGCAGGTGGCGGCGTGGTCTATTCGGGGGCCGAGGCGGCGCTGGCCTCCTTTGCCGCTGAGCATGGCATCCCGGTAGTGGAAACGCAGGCGGGCAAATCGGCCCTGGAGCATGACCATGCGATGAACTTTGGCCCCGTGGGTGTGACGGGGTCATCTTCGGCCAATATCCTGTGCGAGGGGGCCGATCTGGTGATCGGCCTTGGCACGCGGTTTCAGGATTTCACGACGGGCAGCTGGTCGCTGTTCAAGAACCCTGCGCGGCGGATCTTGGCGATCAATGTGCAGGCCTATGATGCGGGCAAGCATGGGGCGATGAGCCTTGTCTCTGACGCCCGTGTGGCGCTGGAACGGCTTGGCGCGGGATTGACGGGCCTGCGCTTTGCCGCGCCGGATGCCGCGCTCAAGGTAGAGTGGGCCGCAGCTAAGGCGGCGGTGAAGGCCGCCCCGGCGGCGGGCAATCAATTGCCCACCGATATGCAGGTGGTCGGCGCGGTGCAGCGTGCCTCTACCCCAGCCACCATCGTGATGGGCGCGGCAGGCACGATGCCGGGCGAGTTGCACAAGATCTGGGATGCCGCGCAGGGCGGCTATCACATGGAATACGGTTTCTCCTGCATGGGATATGAGATCGCGGGGGCCTTGGGCATCAAGATGGCGCGGCCGGATGCGGATGTGGTCTGCATGGTGGGGGATGGGTCCTACATGATGGCCAATTCCGAACTGGCCACGGCAGTGATGATGGGCATTCCCTTCACCGTCGTCATCACCGACAACCGGGGCTATGGCTGCATCAATCGCTTGCAGAAGCATACGGGCGGCGCGCCTTTCAACAACCTTCTTGACGATGCCTATCATGTGAACCCCTCGGCCATCGACTTTGTTGCCCATGCCGCCAGCATGGGCGCACGGGCGGTGAAGGCCGGGTCGGTGGCGGAGTTGGAGGCCAAGATCACCGAGATGCGGGGTGGTTCCGTACCATCCGTCATCGTGATCGACACCGATCCCGGCCCCTCCACGGCGGCGGGCGGCACGTGGTGGGAAGTGGGCGTGCCAGAGGTTTCGGTGCGGCCCGACGTGCGCGCAGCACGGGCGAAGTTCGAAGAAATGAAAGCAAAACAGTCGATTGACGGCTGAAGTTGAGAAAACACATGATCCTGTTCGGAACCAATCCCATCGCTTGGGCCAATGATGACGACCGTTCCATTGGCGCTGATATCGCCACCACCCGCATTTTGGATGAGGCCGGTCGACAGATCGGCTTTGACGGGATCGAAAACGGCCATCGCTGGCCGGACGAGCCTGAGGAATTGCGGGCACTGCTTGGCTCTTATGGGCTGAAATTCATCTCGGGCTGGTATTCGACGGAACTTCTGGTCCGGTCGGTCGAGGAGGAGATTGCCGCCTGCCAACCCCACCTTGCCAAGCTGAAACATAATGCATGCCGCGTCATGATCGTTTGCGAGACGTCGAATGCGATCCATGGCGATGCAGGCCGTGCGGTCAATGACCGACCGACGCTTTCTGCCAATGAAATGAAAGCTTTCGGCGCGAAACTTGAGGCTTTTGCCGCCTATCTGGCGGGGCAGGGTGTGACGCTTGTCTATCACCATCACATGGGCACCATCGTCGAAAGCCCCGAAGATATCGACGCCTTCATGGCGGCGACCGGGCCGCATACGCATCTTCTGTTCGATGCCGGCCATTGCGCCTTTGGCGGCGGCGATCCTGAGGCGGTGCTGGCGAAGCATATCGGTCGTGTGCGCCATTTCCACGCCAAGAACATCCGCCCTGCGGTGGTTGCGAAGGTGCGGGCGGAAGGCTGGTCCTTCCTGAAGGGCGTGGTTGAGGGCGCCTTTACCGTGCCGGGCGATCAAGAGGGCGGCATCGATTTCGCGCCCTTGCTGGGACAATTGGCGACGGCAGGTTATGGGCGGAATGAAGACGCCTGGATCGTGATCGAGGCAGAGCAGGACCCACAGGTTCGCAACCCCCTTTTGTATCAGACGCTGGGCCTTGCGACGCTGAAGCGGTTGTCGAAGGAAGTCGGTCTCATCTGATCACCCGGCGGGACCGGGGGGGCACTTCCCCGGACGCTCGTGTGATATTTCAGACAGAAAATGAAGGGGTTGCGTCATGGAGTTGCTGCGAAAGCCCAAAGGGACCAATGGCAAGGTCCATAACATCACGCCCGAAAGCGCAGGCTGGGGTTACGTGGGTTTTGGCCTTTACCGCCTAACCGCGGGGCAAGAGGCGGCTGAGGCGACGGGCGACCGCGAGGCGATCCTTGTGCTGGTCGAGGGTAAGGCACGGATCACAGCGGGCGGGCAGGATTTTGGCGAGATGGGCGAGCGGATGAGCGTTTTCGAACGCACCCCGCCGCATTGTCTTTATGTCCCCAATAGCAGCGAATGGCAGGCGGTGGCCGTCACCGATTGCGTGCTGGCGGTCTGCACCGCGCCGGGCAAGGGCAACCATCCCGTCCGGCGCCTTGGGCCTGAAGGGATCGAACTGACCCCGCGCGGGACGGGGGCCAATACACGCTACATCAACAATATCGCGATGGAGGCGCGCGAGGTGGCCGACAGCCTGTTGGTGACCGAGGTCTTTACGCCGCAAGGCAACTGGTCCAGCTATCCAAGCCATCGGCATGACGAGGATGATTTCCCCCGCATGACCTATCTGGAGGAAACCTATTATATGCGCCTGAACCCCGCGCAGGGTTTCGGGATCCAGCGGGTCTATACCGAAGATGGCGCGTTGGATGTCACCATGGCGGTCAAGGATCATGACGTGACCTTGGTGCCGAAGGGGCATCATCCCTGCGGGGCGCCTTATGGCTATGACATGTATTACCTGAACGTCATGGCCGGACCGCGCCGCAACTGGCGGTTCCAGAACGATCCGGATCATGATTGGATCTATCGGCGGGATAACCCCTGACCGTCACGGGCGAACGACGACAGCCACCTTCAATCCGCCCGATTGATTGCGAATCTCGCGTTCCACCATCCGGGGATTGGGCAAATCAGGGGCGACGACGACCAGCGTGCCGCCAAAGCCCAGCTTCGTGAGAAGCTGCGCCACGACCAGCGCGTCATAGTCGGTGGCAAAAAGCGGGCAGATGACCTTGTCCGGGGCCATGGTTGCCAGCAGGACAGAGTCGATCTTGCCCGGCCCATCCACAGCGATGCTTTCGGGCGGATTGGCGGCAAAGCCCAGAACGATGGCCCGCGACGGCTGTGCCCCGGCTTCTGCCACTTTGGACGAGGCCGCGCGACCGCGCCGCGCCGCGACATGGCGCGGTGGTCTAGTGCGATCGGGAATCTGCTCCTGTCCACCCGTCTGCATGCCGCGTCTGCCCTTCGCTCTGGCCATTGGGATTGACCATGCTATGACGGCGGAACACGGCAGGAGCGTGGCATGTATACGGAAATGATGCGGAAAATCGTGGCAGCGATTCCACTGCCAGTGCTGGCAATCGGCCCGGATGAACGCATCCTTGCCGCAAATGTGGCGGCTTTGGCGCTGTTTGGGCCGGGGGTAGAGGGGCGGCACCATCTGCTGGCCCTGCGCCAGCCTGCGCTGCAATCGGCCATTGCCGCGGCCTTGGGCGAGGGCGAGACGGGCACGGCGCGCCATGTGATCCCCGGCCCGTCGCAAGACATCATCTATCGCGTGACGGTGGCCCCGGCCGAGGGCCATGCCATCCTGACCTTCGAGGATGTGACCGAGGCCGAACAGATGGGCCAGATGCGGCGCGATTTCGTGGCAAATGTCAGCCATGAATTGCGCACACCATTGACCGCGCTATTGGGGTTCATCGAAACGCTGAAAGGGGCGGCGCGTGACGACCCTGCCGCTCGCGCCCGGTTTCTAGAGATCATGGAGCGTGAGGCGGGACGGATGAACCGCCTGATTTCCGACCTTTTGCATCTGTCGAAGGTGGAGGCAGATGAACGCGTCCGCCCAACCGAACGGGTCGATCTGGCCGCCCTGATCGGGAGTTCGGTGAACAGCCTGCGCCCCTTGGCCGATGGGGCAGGGGTCCGGCTTGAAATCACGGGCGAGGCAGGCCCCCTGATGATGCCGGGGGATGCCGATCAGATCACGCAGGTTCTGGTGAACCTGATCGAGAACGGCGTGAAATACGGGGGCGCGGGGGGCGTGGTGACGCTGCATGTGGCGCGCGAGGCCTTGCCGCGCGGGCCGGGGCTGCGCATCGATGTGATCGACCGTGGCGAGGGAATCGACCCCGTCCATATCCCCCGTCTGACGGAACGATTCTACCGCGTCGACGGCCACCGTTCGCGAGAAAAGGGCGGCACGGGGCTGGGGCTGGCGATTGTCAAACATATCCTGCACCGCCATCGCGGCCGCATAAGGATTGAGAGTGAGCGTGGAAAAGGCAGCGTTTTCAGTGTGATATTTCCTGAAACCTGAACCTTGCACGGCGCAGGCATGGCGCTGGGGAGCGGGATTTGTGACGCCTTTGTCATCTAGCTGTTACAAAGCTGTCGCAAAAGGCGCGCGCGTTCGAGGCACGGCATGTGCTGCCCGGCGCCGCCCCAGACGGAGTTCGCATGTCCATCCGCCCGCCTCTTTCTGCTGCCTGCGCCCTTCTGGTGGCGGCGGGCATCGCGGCCCCTGCAATGGCGCGCGACAATATCCAGATCGCGGGAAGTTCCACCGTTTTGCCCTATGCCACCATCGTGGCCGAACTTTTTGGTGAGAACTTCGATCATCCAACCCCGGTTGTCGAAGGCGGCGGGTCCGGGGCGGGGCGAAAGAAGCTCTGCGAAGGGCTGGGCGAGGGGACGATCGACATCGCCAACTCCTCCAGCCGGATCAAGCAATCCGACCTTGATCTTTGCGCCTCAAACGGGGTGACGGGTGTGATGGAGGTGCGCTTTGGTTATGACGGCATCGTTTTTGCCGCGCTGCGTGACCAGCCCGATTTCGCCTTTACCCCGGCGGATTGGTATCGCGCTTTGGGGGCAGAGATCGTGCAGGACGGCGCTTTGGTTCAGAACCGGTTGCGCGATTGGGCCGAAGTAAACCCAACCTTCCCGTCGCAAGAGATTCTGGCCTTCATCCCCGGCACCAAGCACGGCACGCGCGAGGTGTTTGACCACAACGTGCTTTTGGCAGGCTGCAAGGCCACAGGCGCGCATGACCTTTTTGCCGATGCGGCGACGGGGGATGCTGACGCCAAGAAGAAGGCCGCCGACGAGGCCTGCCTTGATCTGCGCACCGATGGCGCGGCCGTCGATATCGACGGCGACTATACGGAAACCTTGGCGCGGGTGCAGTCGAACCCGGTAGGGATTGGCGTCTTTGGCCTGTCCTTTTACCAATCGAACACGGATCGGCTGCGGGTCTATACGATGGACGGGGTGATGCCCTCGGTCGAAACCATCGCATCGGGCGAATACCCGGTGTCGCGCCCGCTGTTCTTTTATGTGAAGCTGGCGCATCTGGGCGTGATCCCCGGCCTGCGCGAATACGTCACCTTCTTCCTGTCGGATGAAGTGGCGGGGCCGGATGGCCCGCTTGCCGATTACGGCCTTGTGTCGGACCCCAAGCTTGCCCAGACGCAGGCCATGATCGCGGCCGAGCGGCCGATGGAACCGCTTTCGCAATAACCACTCCGCAGGACAGATGCGCATATGAGCCTCGGCCTTCTTCTTTTCGTTCTTCTGGCGCTGGCGGCGCTTGGCTTTGTTGCGGGGCGACAGCGGGCGCTGGCCTCGGTGCGGGGCGATGCGCGCGACTTGCATTCGCTGCCTGCCTATTACGGGCAGGCGGTGGCGCTGGCCGCCGTGGTGCCTGCGGCGCTGGTGATGCTGGTCTGGCTGATCGTGCAGCCGTTGATGGTGGAGCAGAGGACGCTTGGCCTGATCCTGCCCGAAGATATCGGCCCTGGATCGTCGCGTGAATTGGTGATGTCGGATATTCGGCGCATTGCCGAAGGCATGGGCGTCCTGATCGCGAGCGGTGCCGCGAATGACGGCGAGGTGGCGGCCCTTGCCACGCAGCCCGATGCCCTGAAGGACCGTCTGGCCGGGGTGAATGTCGCTCTGGCGGCCCCGATTTCGGCCCATGTGGCCGAGGCCGCGCTGATCTACCGCCAATCCATGGCGGCGGGGCAGGGGGCGATGGCCGTGGCCGTGCTGGCCATCGCGGTGGCGGGGTTTCTGCTATCGCTTTGGAGGATCACGCCTGAATTCCGCGCCCGCAATGTGGTGGAACGGGTGGTGCAGGTCCTGCTGATCACAGCGTCATCTCTGGCGATCCTGACAACGGCGGGGATCATCTTTTCGCTTGTTTTCGAAAGCTGGCATTTCTTCCAGCTTTACCCGGCGCGGGATTTCTTCCTGTCGCTGACGTGGTCGCCCAAATTTGGCGGCGGGTCCGATCTTGGGCTTTGGCCGCTGCTTTGGGGAACGCTCTATGTGTCGTTCATCGCGCTTTTGGTGGCGGTGCCGATCGGGCTGATGGCGGCGATTTACCTGTCGGAATATGCAAGCCCTGCGCTGCGATCCATCGCAAAACCGGCGATTGAGGTTTTGGCGGGCATCCCCTCCATCGTTTACGGCCTTTTCGCGCTGATGACGGTCGGCCCTTTCCTGCGCGATTGGCTTGCACAGCCCACGGGGCTTGGGGACAGTTCCTCTTCCGTCATGACGGCGGGGGTGGTGATGGGGATCATGCTGATCCCCTATGTGTCGTCCCTGTCGGATGACATCATCAACGCCGTGCCGCAGGCGCTGCGCGATGGGTCCTATGCGATCGGCGCGACGCAATCGGAAACCATCAAGCAGGTTGTCTTTCCCGCAGCCCTTCCCGGGATCGTGGGGGCGATCCTGATGGCCGCCAGCCGCGCGATTGGTGAGACAATGATCGTGGTCCTTGGGGCCGGGGCAGCGGCAAAGCTTGATCTCAACCCGTTCGAGGCGATGACCACCGTCACCGTCAAGATCGTGAGCCAGTTGACCGGCGACACCGAATTCGCCAGCCCCGAAACGCTGGTGGCCTTTGCCCTTGGGCTGACGCTCTTTGTCTTCACGCTGGGGCTGAATGTCCTCGCGCTTTATATCGTCCGCAAATACCGGGAGCAGTACGAATGACCGCGCCAGCCATGGCCGCGCCCGACAAGGGGGCCTCGCTCGTCACGCCGGACGCCCGGACGCGCCGCCGGAACGCATCGGAACGGCGCTTTCGCCTGCTGGGCCTTTCTGCGGTCGGCGTGGGGCTTCTGGCGCTGGTGGTGCTCTTGAGTTCGGTCCTTGGCAATGGCCTGTCGGCCTTTCGCCAGACGTGGATCACCATCCCCGTGACGCTGGATGCCGCCGTGTTGGACAAGCAGGGCAACCGCAATCCGGATGAGATGGCGAAGGTCACCACGCTGGGCTATGGCAAGCTGCTGGAGAAGGCGCTGGTCGACGCGTTGGCCGAAAAGGGCATCCCCACCGATGCGCTGACCGAAAAAGAGGTGACGGGCCTTCTGTCGAAAGAAGCCCCCGCCGATTTGCGCACGGAAGTGCTGGCCGATCCGTCGCTGGTGGGCCAGACCATCACCTTCCGCGCCTTGGCCACGTCGCGGATCGATGGCTATCTCAAGGGCCGCGTGACGCGCGAAAGCGCCGCGCGCGACGCCAATGTGAGCCCCGCACAGCTTGATCTGGCCGATCGCATGGGCGAAGCCGGTTTGATGGGCATGGGGTTCAATGCGGGCTTCCTGACACGCCCAGACGCATCTGAACTGCGCCCCGAAGCGGCGGGTCTAGGCGTGGCGATCCTCGGCTCGGCCTATATGATGATCGTGGTCTTGGTCCTGTCGCTGCCCATCGGGGTGGCCGCGTCGATCTATCTGGAAGAGCTGGCCCCGAAAAACCGCTGGACCGACCTGATCGAGATCAACATCGCCAACCTCGCTGCCGTGCCATCCATCGTCTATGGCATCCTTGCTTTGGCCTTGTTCATCAACATCCTCGGCCTGCCGCAATCCGCGCCCTTGGTGGGGGGGCTGGTGCTGACGCTGATGACCCTGCCCACGATCATCATCGCCACGCGCGCCAGCCTGAAGGCCGTGCCGCCGTCGATCCGCGATGCGGCGCTGGGGGTGGGGGCGTCGAAGATGCAGGCGATCTTTCACCATGTGCTGCCCTTGGCTATGCCGGGCATCCTGACGGGCACGATCCTTGGCCTTGCGCGGGCTTTGGGGGAATCCGCGCCGCTCCTTCTGATCGGGATGGTCGCCTTCGTGCGCGACTTCCCTGCCGCGCCGCCGGCGGGTTTCCTTGACCCCGCCGCCGCCCTTCCGGTGCAGGTCTATAGCTGGACCCAGCGCGCCGATCCCGCCTTTGTGGAACGGGCGTCGGGCGCGATTATCGTCCTTCTGGCCTTCCTTCTGGCCATGAACGCGCTTGCCATCATCCTGCGCCGCCGGTTCGAGCGGCGCTGGTAAAGGGGACCGACCATGAACGACATGCGTCTGACGGAGAGAGCTGTGACAGAAACCGCCAAGATGACGGCCCGCGGCGTGCAGGTCCATTACGGGACGAACCATGCACTGAAGGATGTGGATGTCGATATCCTCGACAAGACGGTGACGGCTTTCATCGGCCCCTCGGGTTGCGGCAAATCAACCTTCCTGCGCTGCCTGAACCGGATGAACGACACGGTGGCATCAGCGCGCGTGACGGGCCGGATCGAGATGGACGGGCAAGACATCTATGACCCCCGCGTCGATCCGGTGCAGCTGCGCGCCAAGGTGGGGATGGTGTTCCAGAAGCCCAACCCTTTCCCGAAGTCGATCTATGACAATGTGGCCTATGGCCCCAAGATCCATGGTCTTGCGCGCAACAAGGCCGAGCTTGACCAGATTGTCGAAACCTCGCTGAAGAAGGCCGCCTTGTGGAACGAGGTGAAAGACAGGCTTTCCGCCCCCGGCACTGGCCTTTCGGGCGGTCAGCAGCAGCGGCTTTGCATCGCCCGCGCGGTGGCCACCTCGCCAGAGGTCCTGCTGATGGACGAACCCTGCTCGGCCCTTGACCCCATCGCCACCGCACAGGTGGAAGAGTTGATCGACGAACTTCGCGCCCAATTCTCGGTCGTGATCGTGACCCATTCCATGCAGCAGGCCGCGCGCGTGTCGCAGCGCACGGCGTTTTTCCATCTGGGTCATCTGGTTGAATATGGCGAGACGGGCCATATCTTCACCAACCCGACCGATCCCCGCACCGAAGCCTATATCACCGGCCGTATCGGCTGACGGAGAAGACCCATGTCACAGTCGCACATCATGTCTGCCTTCGACCGCGATCTTGAAACCATTCAGGCGCTGCTGGCGCGGATGGGCGGGCTGGTCGAGGCCGCGATCCTTGACGCCGCCGAGGCGCTGGAAACCCGCGATGAAGAAATCGCCCAACGCGTGCGCGCGGGCGACAAGGCCATCGACGCGCTGGAGGAACAGATCAATTCTGAATGCGCCCGCGTCATTGCCATCCGCGCGCCTGCCGCATCTGATCTGCGCACGGTGCTGACGGTGATGAAGATCGCGGCCAATCTGGAACGCTGCGGCGACTATGCCAAGAACCTTGCCAAACGGTCGATGGTTCTGGCCCAGATGACCGCGCTGCCGGGATCGACGGGGTCGATCCGGCGCATGGCAAAACAGGTGGCGCTGCTGCTTAAGGATGGGCTGGATGCCTATATCGCCCGCGATGCCAAGCTGGCCGAAGATGTGCGCCAGCGCGACCATGAGGTCGACCAGATGTACAACGCGCTGTTTCGCGAACTTCTGACCCATATGATGGAAGACCCGCGCAACATCACCCCCGCGATGCATCTGCATTTCATCGCCAAGAACATCGAACGGGTGGGGGACCATGCCACCGCCGTGGCCGAACAGGTGATCTATCTGATCACCGGCCAATTGCCCGGCGATGCGCGCCCCAAAGTCGACAGCACGCTGACCGGCCCGGCCTCCTGAGGCCGGCATGACCACGCGCCCCACCGTTTTGCTGGTCGAGGATGAACCCGCGCAGCGCGAGGTGCTGGCCTATAACCTTGCCGCCGATGGGTTCGAGGTGGTGCAGGCCGTGACCGGGGCCGAGGCGGAATTGATCGTCGCGGAAACCCCACCGGATGTGATCCTGCTGGACTGGATGCTGCCCGAACTTTCGGGGATCGAGTTGTGCCGCCGCCTCAAGGCGCGGGCCGAGACGCGGCGGATTCCGGTCATCATGATCTCGGCCCGCAGTGAAGAGGTGGATCGTGTCCGGGGGCTGGAAACCGGGGCGGATGACTATGTGGTAAAGCCCTATTCGATGGTCGAACTGATGGCGCGGGTGCGGGTGCAGCTCCGGCGCGTGCGGCCCGCCACGGTGGGGATCGTGTTGGAACATGGCGACATAAGGCTGGACACGGAAACCCACCGCGTCCATCGCGGCGCAGAAGAGGTGCGGCTTGGCCCCACCGAGTTCCGTCTGCTGGCCTGTTTCATGGAGCGTCCCGGCCGCGTCTTCACCCGCGAGGCGCTGCTCGACCGGGTCTGGGGCCGCGATATCTATGTCGAAACGCGGACAGTGGATGTCCATGTGGGGCGGTTGCGCAAAGTGCTGACAGAAGGCGGGGGGGAAGACCCGATCCGCACGGTGCGCGGATCGGGTTATGCGCTTGGCTGATGGGTAGAATGGGCAATATTGCCCATCCTACGGAAGCCGCGCGATCCGTTCCGTCAGCAGCGCATAGAACCCTTCCGCATCGACCGATCCAACGAACAGCGCGTTGGCGGGCCTGTCCGTCACACCCCACCAATCGGCCACAGTCATGCCCAGCGTCAGGTCCGACTGCGTTTCGATTTCCACATTGATGTGGCGGCCTGCGAACAGTTCGGGGCGCAGCAGATAGGCGATGACGCAAGGGTCATGCAGCGGGGCGCCTTCGCTGCCGTATTTCTGCATGTCGAAACGTTCGAAGAAATCCGTCCATTCCGCCACCATGCGACCGGACGTGTTGCCAATCGCGCGAAACGCCTCGATCCGCGCGCGGTTGGTCAGGGCCTTATGCGTCACATCCAGCGGCATCACCACCAGCGGCACGCCTGAACCGAACACGATCGCCGCCGCCTCGGGGTCGACATAGATGTTGAACTCGGCCGCGGGGGTGATGTTGCCCACCTCGAAATAGGCCCCCCCCATCAGCACGATCTGTTCCACCCGATCCACGATATCGGGCGCACGCTCAAAGGCCGTGGCGATATTGGTGAGCGGACCAAGCGGGCAGAGCGTCACCGAATTTGCCGGCTCCCGGCGCAGCGTTTCAATCAGGAAATCCACGCCATGCTGGCTTTGCAAAGGCATCACCGGATCGGCCATTTGCGGGCCATCAAGGCCCGTTTTGCCATGGACATGTTCGGCCGTCACAAGCTTGCGCCGCATCGGTCGGTCGCAGCCCGAAAAGACGCGCATTTCCGGCTGTCCCGCCAATTCGCAAATGATACGGGCATTCCGCTGGGTCAGCGGCAAGGGCACATTCCCCGCGACGGCGGTGATCCCCAGCACCTCAATCTCATCTGGGCTGGCAAGGGCGAGAAGGATCGCAACCGCATCATCCTGTCCGGGATCGGTATCGATGATGATCTTGCGCGCCTGTGCCATGTGCCATCCTTTGTCGCCTGCCAACCAATGGACCAAGGACGGCGCGCGCCCTTTAACCGTCATTTCATTCGCGCTTCGCGAATGAATTGCGATCTTGGTCGTATATATCTTGCACAGAACCGCATGAAACCGTTCTTGTCCAGACGGTCAAAAAGAAAAGGGGCGCCTGGGGCGCCCCTGTCATCAATTCTTCAAGCAAGCCTTAGCCGTCGAAATTGACTTCCTCGATCAGTTTCAGCGCATCGGGGCGCAGCTTTGCCACATCGGTCAAGGGCATAGGATCGGGCGTGAACGTGCCCCAGCTTGCCACCAGTGCCGATTTCGCCACCTCCGGCTTCACCGGGAATTCGTGGTTGGTTTCGGCATAGATGCGCTGCGCCTCGTCCGACGACAGCCATTCCATGAACTTCAGCGCATTCTCGCGATTCGGCGCGGCCTTGGTCATCGCGACGCCCGACACGTTCAGATGCGTCCCGGCCCCTTCGAAGATCGGGAACAGAATGCGCACCGCCTCGGCGGCCTCTTTCTGTTCCGGGTCATTCAGCATCTGGCCGATGTAATAGGTGTTGCCCACCGCGATATCGCATTGGCCCGCCGCAATGGCCTTGACCTGATCGCGATCCCCACCTTCGGGTTTGCGCGCAAGGTTCGCCTTCACACCTTCCAGCCAAGCACGGGTTTCCTCTACCCCGTGATGCGCCAGCATCGCCGCTGTCAGCGCGACGTTGTAATCATTGGTGCCAGAGCGGATGCAGACGCGGCCCTTCCATTTCGGATCGGCGAGGTCTTCATAAGTGGTCACTTCGCCCTCGGCCACGCGATCCACGCTGGCATAGACGATGCGCGCGCGGCTGGTCAGGCCGAACCAATGATCCTCTGCATCGCGCAGATCGGCAGGAATATTGGCCTCCAGCACATCCGACTGCACCGGCTGCGTCACCCCCGCATCCACGATCTGTTGCAAACGCGCGATATCCACCGTCAGCACCAGATCGGCGGGCGAGCGCGCGCCTTCCGCCACCAGACGCTCGGCCATCCCCTTGTCGACAAAAGCCACATTGACGGTGATCCCCGTCTCGGCGGTGAAGGCATCGACGAGCGGCTGGATCAGTTCCGGCTGGCGGTGGGAATAGACGTTGATCTCATCGGCCAGCGCAGGCAGCGCGGTGGTGGCACAGGCAAGGGCCAGGAGAGAAAAGCGCATCGACATTTTCTTGAGTCCTTTTGTCGGAAACTTATGCGCCCCATAAACCTTACAATTTTACTCAGGTCAATAGCCGAGTAAAAAAATCGGCAAATATGCCGACGCCGGCCTGACGCAGATCGCGGGATTTGCGGAAACTGCGGAGGTTGCGGAAACGGCGTCAGATGCCGTTCTCTGTCTTCGCCGCTTTCTCTTCGGCCTTGGCGCGGTTCCAAAGCGCGTCCATCTCGGCCAGATCGCTGTCCGAGGGTGTGCGGCCTGCCTCGGCGAGCCAATCCTCGATGCGGGCAAAGCGGCGGGTGAATTTGGCATTGGCCGCGCGCAGGGCGGCCTCTGGGTCCACCTCCAGATGACGGGCCAGATTTGCCATGACGAATAGAAGGTCGCCGAATTCTTCGGCCACCTCTGTCTCGGTCAACCGATCCCGCGCCTCGACCAGTTCGGCGGCCTCTTCGGCGATCTTGGCCACGACCTCATCGGTCGAGGGCCAGTCGAACCCCACCCGCGCCGCCCGCTTTTGCAACTTGACCGCCCGCGTCAGGGCAGGCAGGGCCAGCGCGACCCCATCCAGAACCCGCGCGGCCCCGCGTTCGGCTGCCTTCATCCGTTCCCAATCTGCGGTTTGCTGCGCGGCGCTCTTGTCGCGGCTTTCGTTGCCAAAGACATGCGGATGCCGCGCCACCATCTTGTCAGAGATCGCCTGCACCACATCGTCAAAGGCAAAATGCCCCGCCTCTTCGGCCATCTGCGCGTGATAGACGACCTGAAACAGCAAATCGCCCAACTCCCCCCGCAACTCGCCCCAAGCGCGGCGGGTGATGGCATCGGCCACCTCATGCGCCTCTTCCAGCGTGTATGGGGCGATGCTGTCGAAATCCTGTGCGATATCCCAGGGGCATCCTGCCTGCGGATCGCGCAAGGCGCGCATGATCGCCAGAAGCCGCGGCATGCCGCCTTTGGGATCGGTGATCGGGTTCCCGCCTGCGTCGCCTTCCGCCATGCCCCCACCCATTGCAGCCCCCCAAGATTTCGGATTTGATCAAAGGTCACCACGCGCAAGGAAACCGCAATGCCCGTCCTGAACCGTATCGCCGCTTATGCCGAAGAAATGAAGGCCTGGCGTCGTCATCTGCACGCCCATCCCGAACTTGGCTTTGATTGTCACGACACGGCGGCCTTCATCGTGGACCGCCTTCGCGAGATGGGGGTGGATGAGATCCATACCGGAATCGCCAAGACCGGGATCGTGGCGATCCTGAAAGGGCAGGGCGCTGAGGCCGGGGATGCCCCGACCATCGGCCTGCGCGCCGATATGGATGCGCTGCCGATCGAGGAACAGACCGGGGCCGAACATGCGTCGACCATCCCCGGCAAGATGCATGCCTGCGGCCATGATGGCCATGTCACCATGCTTTTGGGCGCGGCGAAGTATCTGGCCGAGACTCGCCGCTTTTCGGGCCGTGTGGCGCTTTTGTTCCAGCCCGCAGAAGAGGATGGTGGCGGCGGCGAAGTGATGGTGAAGGAAGGTGTGATGGACCGGTTCGGGATCGGGTCGGTCTATGGCATCCACAATGCGCCCAACGTGGAATTCGGCCATTTCCACACCAATCCCGGCGCCTTGATGGCGTCGGTCGATACGGCCTTCGTGCATATCACCGGCAAGGGTGGCCATGGCGCGACCCCGCATGAATGCATCGATCCAGTGGTGGCCGTGGTGGGCATGGTCGGGGCGATCCAGACGATCATCCCGCGCAACGTCTATGCGCTGGACGAGGCGGTGATTTCCGTCACCCAGATCCATGCCGGGACCGCGTCGAACATCATCCCCGAAGAGGCGACGTTCTGCGCCACGATCCGCTGTTTCAATCCCGAAGTGCGCGCACTGCTCAAGCGCCGCATCCATGAGATCATCGAAGGCCATGCGCTGGCTTATAACGTGACGGCGCGGATCGAATATGACTGGGGCTATCCGGCAACGATTAATGAGGCCGCCTCTGCCGCTTTCGCTGCCGAAGTGGCGCGCGAGGTGTCGGGCGAGACGGCTGTGAATGACACCGCCAACCGCGAGATGGGGTCGGAAGATTTCTCTTACATGCTTGAGGCGCGACCGGGGGCCTATCTCTTCCTTGGCACCGGGCCGGGCGCGGGGCTGCATCATCCGGCCTATGACTTCAACGACGAGGCGGCCCCGATCGGTGCCAGTTTCTTCGCCCGCCTTGTGGAGCGCGCCCAACCTGTGGCCTGATCCAGCGGAGCGGCATGCGCCGCAAGCCTTTTGGCGTCGTCGTCGCGTGCCGCGCCTCCTCCGGGGTTAGGGGGCCTTCTGCCCCCTCTTGGCCATTCGGCCAATTCACCCCCGAGAGTATTTTTTGCCAAGATGAAGGGGAAAGGGCAGGCTGTTAAGGTTAACACGCTGCTTTTTCTGCATTTTCGGTCTTCAAGTGTCCTTAAGGGACGCAATGGCACGCCACAGGCTGGACAAGAGGCGAGGGAACGGCCCCTGACCCCGGATGGAGGCGCGGCACGCGGCCCCCGACGCCAAAGGGCATGCGGCGCAGGCCGCGCCTTCTGATGTGTGGCCTCTGCTCTGGCGCGCAATCTGCCGTTTTGTTATACTAACGTGTAATAACTCAACGCATGGATGGTCTTCATGTCCCCGCTTGCCGCGCTTAATTCCCCGTCGCCCGCCGATCTGTGGGAGATGGATCACAGCCACCACCTGCATCCTTGGACCAATTTCGGCAGCTTTCAGAAGGAAGGCTCTCTCGTCATCACGCGGGGCGAGGGGTGCTGGCTCTGGGATGCGGATGGCAAGCGCTATCTTGATTCGGTGGGCGGGCTGTGGTGCACGAATATCGGGCTTGGGCGGCGCGAGATGGCGCAAGCCATCGCCGATCAGGCCGAGCGTTTGGCCTTTTCCAATACCTTTGTTGACATGGCGAATGACCCTTCCGCCCGGTTGGCCGCAAAGATTGCGGACCTTGCCCCCGCCGATCTGAACCGCGTCATGTTCACAACGGGCGGGTCCACGGCGGTGGATACGGCCGTGCGGATGGTGGCCTATGTGCAATCCTGCCTTGGTTTTCCCGAAAAGACCGGGATCGTGGCGCGGGATCATTCCTATCACGGCTCCACCTACTTGTCGCAAAGCGTGGGCAAACGTCCGGGCGACCGGGTGCCGGAGTTCCGTTATAAGGAGGATGGCATCTGGCATCTGACCCCGCCCAATCCCTATCGCCGCCCCGCCGGCATGACCGAGGCGGAATTCTGCGACATGCTGGTGGCGGAGTTTGAAGAACTGATCGCCCGTGTCGGTGCGGACCGGCTTGGCGCCTTCATCGCGGAACCGATTCAGGCCTCGGGTGGCGTCATCGTCCCGCCCGAGGGCTATCTGCGCCGGATGTGGGAGGTTTGCCAGCGGCACGGCCTTCTTTTCATCGCCGATGAGGTGGTCACCGCCTTTGGCCGTCTGGGCCACTGGTTCGCCTCTGAGGCCGAATTCAGCGTGGTGCCGGACATCATCACCACGGCCAAGGGGTTGACCTCTGGCTATGTGCCCTTGGGCGCGATGATCTTTTCCGATCGGTTGTGGGACATCATGGGCCAAGACCCTGACCGCTGGTTCACGGCAGGTTTCACCTATTCCGGCCATCCGGTCGCCTGCGCCGCGGGCTTGAAGAATATCGAGATCATGGAGCGCGAGGACCTTTTGGGCAATGCGTCGCGGATGGGCGCCCTGTTTCAATCCCGCCTCAAGGCCTTGGAGGATTTGCCGCTGGTCGGGCAGGTCCGGGGCAGGGGGCTGATGATCTGCTCTGAGAATGTGATGAACAAGACCACGAAGGAGCCGCTGCCCGACGGGGTGAACGAAAGCAAGCGCATCTCGAACGCGGCTGAGGCGATGGGTCTGATCGTGCGCCCGATGGCGCATCTGAATGTGATGTCGCCACCGCTGACCATTTCCGAGGATGAGGTGGAATTTATCGCCGTGACGCTGGAAAAGGCGATCCGTCAGGTGACGGATGAACTGGTGCGCGAAGGGTTCCGGCTGGGTTAAGCCACAAGGACAGCCGCCCCGGGCCTGACCCGGGGCCTCCCTCCCTTGCGCGACCTCTGATTGGGCGGAAGACCAAGGGTCAGGTCCGGGAAAGGCCCTCCTTGCGCCTGATTCGTTCTGCTTGGTTAATGGGGGGTTACCCCGCAGGCAGTGCGCGCTCTGTGGCCACAGTTTGCGGCACAAAACTCGGCACAAAACAGGGCACAAGCAATGTCGGGGTATTTCTTGAGATATCAGGGATTTAACCCGCCGCGCGCCGCTGATTTGCACGCCGCTTCTTGACACAATGTTTCGGCATGGCACGATGGCGCCACCCGATCCGCGCGTCTCGGCTTTCAAACGACTGCGCCGTTGTTCAGGGGCTATCCCAACATGTCACTTTTGGAAGACGCAAAGTCTGACATCGATACCGCTTTCACCCGCAAGGGCCTGCGCGGCCATTCCTTTGAGAATGCCTTTGCAGGTGCCGCTTCCTTCCTGCGGCGGACCTATACCAAGGACCTTGCCGGGGTCGATCTGGCCATCACCGGCGTTTGCTTCGATCAGGCGACCAGCCACCGTGCCGGCACCCGCTTTGGCCCGCGCGCGATCCGCGAGGCATCCAGCCTTATCGCCTATGATCCCCCCTTCGGATGGGGCACCGACCCGTTGGAGGATATGTCGGTGGTGGATTACGGCGATCTGGCCTTCGACTACGCCCATACGCCCAGCTTTCCGGGTGCCCTGACCGATCATATCGCCACGATCCTTGCGGCCGGGGCGGGGGCGATCACGCTGGGCGGCGATCACTACATCACCTATCCGATCCTGCGCGCCTATGCGCAGAAATTCGGCCCGCTTGGCGTGATCCATTTCGATGCGCATTCCGACCTCTGGCCGGATGACAATCCTGAACGGATCGACCATGGCACCATGCTTTACAAGGCGGTGCGCGAAGGGTTCGTGGACCCCAAACGCTCTCTTCAGATCGGGATCAGGACAACGACGGAGGACTATCTTGGCGTCAATGTCCTGACCGCACGGGAATTGCATGAAAAGGGCGTGGCCCATGCCGTGGCGCTGGCGAAAGAGATCGTGGGGGACAAGCCCGCCTATGTGACTTTTGATATCGACGCGCTGGACCCGGCCTATGCGCCGGGGACGGGGACGCCCGTTTGGGGTGGCCTGCATTCCTGGCAGGTGGCGGCGATTCTGCGTGATCTGGCGGGGATCAACATGGTCGGTGGTGATGTGGTTGAGGTGTCGCCCCCTTATGACACAACCGGGGCCACGGCGATTGCCGGGGCGCATGTGGCCTATGATCTGATCTGCCTCTACCATTGGGCGAGGACTCGGCGCTAAAAGGCGGAAGTTCATAGGAAAAGGCGATTCGGAGTGGGCAGGATGGGCATGATCGCAGGGCTATTGGCCCTGATCGTTCTGGGCTTTGGCCTTTATGTCCGCTTTGCCCCGTCCGAGGCGGCGCGTTGGCATCAGCCCTTGCCGACCGATGCGGTCGCCCTGGAGGATTGTCTTATGTCGATCCAGCAGGGGCGCGGGGATGCCCGCGCCGCTTGTCTTGTGCCGGGTGAGACGACGGAGGTCCTGATGGCGCTGGATACCATCGCGGTGACCTCACCACGCACGAAACGGCTGGCAGGGTCTTGGGCCGATGGGCGGATCACGTGGATCACCCGTTCGGCGCTCTGGGGCTTTCCCGATTACACCACCGCGCAGGTCACGGCCGGCCCGGATGGCAAAACGCGGCTGGATATCCATGCGCGCCTGCGCTTTGGCGAAAGCGATTTGGGCGTGAACGCCGCGCGGCTTGTCAATTGGCTGACCCGCCTGAAGGCAGACCTGCCCGCGGCTGCGAATCCTTGACCCTTGACCGCGAAGCGGCCAAACCCCGCCCATGGTTCCATTCGACAAACTCGCCCAGATCACGCAGCGCTTCGAATATCTCGAAGCGCGCTTGAACGCGGGTGCAAGCCCGGCAGAGATTGCGAAAATCTCGCGCGAATACAGCGATCTGCGGCCTGTGGCCGACCAGATCGCTGCCTATCGCCGCGCGCTTGATGATCTGGCCGAGGCAGAGGCGATGCTGTCCGATCCCGAAATGCGCAGCCTTGCCGAGGATGAACTTCCCCGCCTGCGCGCTCTGATCCCCGAAATGGAACAGGCGCTGCGGATCGCGCTTTTGCCCAAGGATGCCGCCGATGCCCGGCCCGCCATCCTTGAAATCCGTCCCGGCACCGGGGGCGAAGAGGCCGCCCTTTTCGCGGGCGATCTGTTGCGGATGTATCAGCGCTATGCCGAACGGCAGGGCTGGCGGTTCGACATCCTTGAACAGCAGCTGTCCGATCTGGGCGGGATCAAGGAACTGACCGCCCATATCCAAGGCGAGGGTGTCTTTGCCAAGCTGAAGTTCGAATCCGGCGTCCATCGCGTGCAGCGCGTGCCGGAAACCGAAGCGGGGGGGCGCATCCATACCTCTGCTGCCACGGTGGCCGTTCTGCCCGAGGCGGAAGAGGTGGATATCGACATCCCCGCCGCCGATATCCGCATCGATACGATGCGGTCCTCTGGGGCAGGGGGGCAGCATGTGAACACCACCGACTCGGCGGTGCGCATCACCCATATCCCGACGGGCATCGTGGTGACCTCATCGGAAAAGTCCCAGCATCAGAACCGCGCCATCGCCATGCAGGTGCTGCGCGCACGGCTTTATGAGATGGAGCGGGAACGTCAGGCGCAAGATCGCGCCGCAGACCGCAAGGCGCAGGTGGGATCAGGCGATCGGTCGGAACGCATCCGCACCTATAATTTCCCTCAAGGCCGGATGACCGACCATCGCATCAACCTGACGCTTTATGCCCTGCCACAGATCATGGGCGGCGATCTGGATGCTGTGGTGGATGCGCTGGTTGCCCATGATCAGGCCGAAAAGCTGGCCGAGATGGAAGGATGATGGGGCCCGTGACAGGGCCCGTGACAGGGCCTGTAACAGGGGCCGATGCGCTGCGCGCCGCCATTCCCCGCCTTGTGGCCGCAGGCATTCCCGATGCCCCCCGCGATGCGCGTGTCCTTTTGGCCCATGCCGCAGGGATTGCCGCCGATCGGCTCACGTTGCATCTGCATGACCCGCTGCCGCCCGACGCCCTTGCCGCCTTCGATGCCGCCATCGCCCGCCGCGCCGCCCGCGAACCCATCAGCCATATCACAGGCCTGCGCCTTTTCTGGGGGCGCAGCTTTCGCGTGACGCCCGACACGCTCGACCCCCGGCCAGAGACGGAAATCCTTGTCGAGGCGGCGTTGTCGGAACCCTTTCTCAAGGTTCTCGACCTTGGCACGGGGACGGGCTGCATCCTTTTGTCCTGCCTTGCGGGCATGCCCATGGCGCGGGGGATCGGCACGGATATCCATCCCGCCACCCTTGCCGTGGCCAAAGAAAACGCGCGCAACCATGGCCTTCAGGGGCGGGCCGGATTTCTGCATTCCGATTGGTTCGCAGCGGTGCCCGGCCGGTTCGATCTGATCCTGTCGAACCCCCCCTATATCGCCGAGGATGAAATGGCCGCGCTTTCGCCCGAAGTGCTGCATGAACCGCGCCGGGCACTGACGCCGGGGGGGGATGGGCTTGATGCCTATCGCGTGATCGCGCGTGGGGCACCGGCGCGCCTGATGCCGGGGGGGCGGCTGATGGTCGAGATCGGTCCGACCCAAGGCGCTGCTGTGGCATCCCTCTTTGCCGCCCAAGGGCTGCAGGATATCGCTATTCTGCCAGACCTTGATGGCCGCGACCGGGTGGTGCAGGCTCGCAAAGCCAGCGATGACACGGGCTGCGGCACGGCCTGATCTGCGGGAAATCGGCCACATTCGTGCCTTTGCTGCCGCAGAATCCAGCCCGGACCACCGTTCGCTGCGAGAATCAGCTTGTCATGCCGGCGATGAAGTGGTTAGTCGGCATAGGTGATGGGGCTGGGCGTATGCTCCCCCACGCTGGAACTGCCAGACAGCTTGAACGTCTTCCGGTCCCTAAAAGGACCACGCGACTTGAAGACGCTTCGCAGAAAGCCAGGTCATCTGGACCAAAGGACAAGATGAGATCTTCCAAGTCCCGCTCGCGCAACAAGGCGAACCGCCCGCGCACCCTCGGCAATATCATCAACCGCGTGTTCGATAGCTCCGGACCCGAAGGCAAGGTGCGCGGCACGCCGCAGCAGATCATCGAGAAGTATCAGCTTCTCGCCCGGGATGCGCAGCTGTCGAATGACCGTGTCGCCGCCGAGAACTTCCTTCAGCACGCCGAACATTACACCCGCATGTTGGGCGAGGCGCAGCGCGAAATGGCCGCCGAACAGGAAGAACGGCAGCGTCAGCAGCAGCAGAATGGAAACAACGGAAACAACGGAAATAACGGCAATCGCGATGGGTTCCGGGATCGGGATCGGGATCGCGAACCGTGGCGCGACCGTCAGGATCGCGGCGATTACCGCGACAACCGTGAAGATCGCTCCGAAGACAGCAGCGGTGGGGCTGAGGTGATCGAACTGGGCGAAGGCGACACCCAATTGATCGAAACCCCCGAAGCGCGGCCTTTCCAATCGCGCCGCGAGGATCGTGGTGATCGCCAGAACGACCGCCAGAATGAACGGCAGGGCGGCGGTGATCGTCAGAACGACCGGCGCAGCGAACAGCAAGGTGGCGAACGGCGGGAATTCCGCCGGGATCGTGACCGGGATCGGGATCGCAATCGGGATCGCGACCGTGATCGGGATCGCGAGGCACGTTCCGAACAACCCGCAGCGGAACCTGCCAAGCCCGAAGTGGTGACTGTGGCCATCGAGACGCCGGCACCTGCACCCGCCAAAGCGGAAGAGGCGCCTGTGTCCTCCCCCGCCGCGACCGAGGCCCCCAAGAAACCGCGCGCCCCACGTAAGCCCAAGGCCGAAAAGACGCCCACGGATGGTGGCCCCGCAGAAGCCGCGGAATAATCGGTTAACGGTTCGTTAACGGAAAATGTCGCGCGGCCGGGTCTGCCCCGGCCCCGCCTATCCTGCGATGAGGCGGGCCAGCGCGCAAAAGCCTTCCAGCGAAATCTCTTCCGCCCGCGCCGTGGGCGCGATGCCCGCCGCGACCAGCCGTTCTTCGATATCCGGCCCCAACCCCTTGAGCGAGGACCGCAGCATCTTGCGCCGCTGGTTGAAGGCCATTGCCGTGATCCGCTGCAATACGGCCCCATCGGCGGGGTAGCGTGGCTCTGCCAGTCGTGTGATATGCACAACCGAAGAATGTACCTTTGGCGCTGGGGTAAAGGCTTCGGGCGGCAGATGCATGACAATCTTCGCCTCGGCCCGCCATTGCACAAACAGCGCCAGCCGCCCGTAATGATCGCTCCGGGGCTTGGCAACGATCCGCTCTGCCACTTCTTTCTGGAACATAAGCGTGAGGCTTTCCCAAAACGGGGGCCAGCGATCCGGCGTCAGCCAGCGGATCAGAAGTTCTGTCCCCACATTATAGGGCAGGTTGGCCACGACCCGCACCGGCGGTGTCAAGTGGGCCAGAACATCCACCTCAAGCGCGTCGCCATTGATGACCTGCAACCGCCCCGGATAGGCCTTTGCCACCTCCTCCAGCGCGGGCAGGCAGCGGGCGTCCTTCTCTACCGCCAGCACCCGCCGCGCCCCTTCGGCCAGAAGGCCGCGCGTCAACCCGCCTGGGCCGGGGCCCACCTCCAGAACGTCGCAGGCAGACAGGTCCCCCGCCTGCCGCGCGATCTTGGCCGTCAGGTTCAAATCCAGCAGGAAATTCTGACCCAACTGCTTTTTCGCCACCAGATCATGCGCCCGGATCACCTCGCGCAGCGGCGGCAGCCCGTCGATCATTCCCATCCTTGTCCCTGCCCCTTCATCTTGGCCCAAATACTCCGGGGGTCCGGGGGCTGGCCCCCGGTCCGGCACATCAAGCCCCGCGCGACGCCGCCATGTCTTGCGCCATCCGCAGGGCCGCGACAAGGCTGGACGGATTGGCGATGCCCTGTCCGGCAATGTCAAAGGCCGTGCCATGATCGGGCGAGGTGCGGATGAAGGGCAGGCCCAGCGTCACATTCACCCCACCGTCGAAATCCACCGTCTTGATCGGGATCAGCGCCTGATCGTGATACATGCAAACCGCCACATCATAGCGCGCCCGTGCCGCCCTGTGGAACATCGTGTCGGGCGGCATGGGGCCAGAAATTGCCATCCCTTCCGCCGCCAACCGGGCGATCAGGGGGGCGATCCATGCGCCTTCCTCGGCCCCCATCACCCCGCCTTCACCCGCATGCGGGTTCAATCCTGCCACCGCGATCCGGGGTCGCGCAATGCCGCAGTCGCGGATAAGCCCGGCTTCGGTGATCCGGATCGTTTCTTCCAGCAGGGCAGGGGTCAGAGTGCGCGGCACCTCGGACAGCGGGATATGGATCGTGGTCGGCACGACCCGCAATTCCGGGCAGGCGAGCATCATGACCACCCGATCCACCCCTGCCAGATGAGCCAGAAATTCCGTATGCCCCGGAAAGGCGAAACCCGCACCGTCCTTTAGCACCTTTTTCGAAATGGGAAGGGTGCAAAGCGCCGATGCTTCCCCCGCCTGAACCAGGGCCACCGCGCGTTCCAGAACGGCGATAACGGCGGCCGCGTTGCGCAGATCGGGCTGTCCAGGTGGGGCAGCGTGGGGGAAGGGATGGGCCAGAACTGGCAGCACATCCATCGCCACCGCCTGCGCCTCTGCAGGGGCCGCGATCACCGCATAGGGTGTGCCGGGGGGCAGATGCGCAGGGTCCCCGATCCAGAAGAAGGGCACCGCAGCCCCGAGCGCCTGACGGGCCAACCAAGCCAATTCCGTGCCGATGCCGGAAGGATCGCCACAGCTTAGCGCGATGGGCAGGGTGACGGTCACCGTTCCTCGATAATGGCTTCCGAGCGCAGCTCTTCCATATAGGCCTCGGCCAATGCGGTCAGCTGCGCGTTGCCCAGTCGGTTGCGCAGCGCTTCACGGTCGACAAGAGGGGCATCCTCGGCCGCTTCTCCCTCTTCGGTCGTGACGGGGATTTCCGCCGCCGCCGCAGGGTCCGCCTCAGGCACGCCTGTCCGCAGGCAAAGCATCAGAAGTTCAGTGTAACCGTTGCGCGGGCGCAGGACGGATTCACCGGGATCAAGCTTGGCCAGTTCCAGCCCGATATCCTGCGGCACGGCGCCCATCATCTGGGTCGTTACGCGCAACTGATCGGCAGGCAGCTTGCGCGCCAAGGGATAAAGATCATCGCATCCATCGCCCTGCGCCTGAATGGCTGCGGCATCCATGCCCGGGGGAATGGCGAATTGGGCATATTCCACTTCGACCTGTGCGGGCATTCGGGCCTCGATATCGCTGATCCCGTTCAACTGGAACAGGACAACGGCCTGCGGCACGACGATGGGATCCGACACCTCGCCCGGCGACAACGTTAGCACCTCGCCCGCGATGGCCGGAGGCAGGTTGGTCAGTTCCATCCAGTCCAGACGCCCGCCGCGCGCAGCGGAAGGCGCTGCCGAAAACTGGCGCGCCGCCGAAGCAAAGGCCGCCCCGGCCGACCCCGCCTTGATACTGCGGGCCTGATCCAGAACCGGCGTGACATCTTCTCCCTGCACCGGAATGATAAGTTCCGACAGAAGAACGCGGACCTGCTGCGTCTTGGCGTTCTCGGCAAGGGCGCGGTCGATCTGTGTTTCCGAGATGCGGATCTGCGCCCCAAATTTCGCCCGCACCACTTCGCGCCACAGAATGCCATTTGCCACGAAATCGCGGAAGGTTTCCGGGGCGACGCCTTCATCGGCCAATGCGGCGGTGAACTGTTCGGCGGTCAGGTTCGCGCGCGACGCAAACTCTGTCAGCCCTTCGGTCACCTGTTCTGCCGTCACGGAAATCCCGGCATCCTTGGCGGCCTGCGCGGCAAGACGGTCGCGCAACAGGGCGGTGATGGCTTCTTTCTCGGGATCGCCCGGCGCGCGCAGGGCGCGCAGGAAGAGCATGCGCTGCTCGACCTCGAAATTCGTGATGGTCTGGCCGTTGATTACCATGCGGGGGGCGAACAAGCCGCCATCCTGCGCCATGACGGGCGTCGTGATGGCTCCACCCCAGAGAATAAGGCCGATCGCACCCGTCCGAAGGGTCGCAGCCGTCCTGTTCCGCAAAGCTTTCGTCATATTTTTCTTTTCCTGTTGTCCTGCCCGTCGCATCATCGCCGACACTGCCGCGCGGCGCCGCTGCTTCCGGCGCCAAAGCCGATCAGGCCGAAGGACACGTCAATCGTCGTGCTGGGCTGAAGATTAGTCGAGGTTGTCAGACGACGCGAGAGCGAAAGATCGAAGCTCGCACACTCGTTTCTATAGGTTAGACCCATATCGACACGGCTATAGCCATCGTCCACGAAATCATAGCGACCAGAGGCCGTGCCACTCCATTGCGGGGTGAATTTATAGCTGCCTGACAGCACGATATCCGACACGCGATCGACCCGCGCTTCGACCGGATCAGCAATGGAGTTGATATAGCCAGCGCTGATCGAATAGCGGCTTTTGCTGAGAGAGGCATGAATCTCGCCGCGCGTCACGTCGAGGGAGGATGAGGTAATCACCCGGCCCGCGACTTGCAGACCGCCCGGCGAGTCAATCGTCGCCCCTATCATCCAGTCGGATGTGGTCCCGCTTAGCCCAGACGCGGCCCCAAAGGTGGCAACAGGTGTGTCGCGGAAGACCCGTCCGGCGGTTACGCCATAACTCCAGCCTTCTTCGGCGATCCGTGTCCATGACATGCCAAGGGCAAGCCGCGTGCCCGTTTCAACAGCGTCCGATCCCGGAAACCGGTTTAGAGAGAAAAGGTTGCTTGCGTCGAACTCGACAAGGCGGCTGTCTTCATTCGGGATCAATCGGCCCGAACTGTCTGACCAGACGATCTGGGCGATCGGTTCGATCACCTCTTGCGTTGTGGCCCCCGCCCGAACCCATGGCCAACGCAGTTCAACCGCCGCCGCACCGAAACTGCGGCTGGTTGACCCGCCATAGCGCGCATCGTCCTGCACCTGATAGGCGTCGATCCGCGCTTCGCCCAAGGCCGCCACCACTAGCCCGCCTGTCGTGATCCAGTCCCGCCGCCAGTCTGCCCCGACGGAAAGCCGCCCCAGATCCGCCCCTTCGGCCACATCGTCTGCGTCATCTGGTGAATCGGTCGTGACCGAGGATTGTCGGGTATGGGTATGTCCTGCGACCCGGAACATGCCTTCACCGCCCAAGGGGCCAAGGCTGAACCGACGCAGATAGGTGGCATCTGTCAGAAGGTAGGGTGTCGCTGAGCCAAGCTCGCCCGCCCGCAAGGACTGAAAATTGATCAAGCGCCCGGCGAAATAGGTTTCGCGCGTGACCTTGTCGAGTTGCAGCGTATTGGTCAGCCGGTCTGCGCTGCTGATGTTGTAATCGGCAAGATAGGCATCATCGCTGACGGTTTCGGCGTGGAAGGACAAGCGATAGCCATTCGATAGCATGAAGGTGCCATCTGCCATGGCATAGCCGCGCGTCTGACCGGGTTGCAGGTCATCGCGGCTGATCGCGCCTTGAAGTGTGATGGCGCCGTTGTCGTAAGCCTGCCGATAACGCAGGCCAAGAGTTAAGGCACCGGTCGTCGTCAGAGTCGGCGAAAAGGTCAGATCGCGCGATGGTCCAAGGGTGACGAAATAGGGGAAGGTCAGTCCTGTCCCAAGGTCGGTTCGAATGACCAGCGTGGGTTGCAAAAAGCCCGTGCTGCGCTCCAAGGATGGATCGGGCATCCGTAGGCGAGGCAAATAGAAGACGGGTAACCCACCCACACGCACCTGCGCATGGTCGAAATAAATCTGCTTTTCTTGGGTGTCATGCAGAACCCGGCGGGCACGGATTTCCCACAAGGGCGCGCTGTCGGCGTCGCAGATGCGGCAGCTTGAGGCCACCGTATTGTCCAACTGCATGTAGCGCCCGTCGCTGCGGCGCAGTTCGGCGGCCGATATCTGAAGCTGTTCCTGCAAAACGATCCGAGCGCTGTGCATCAGGCCTTCGGTCAAATCCGAGGCCAGATCGGCTTGGGCGGCCACGATCACGGTCGATCCTGTTTCGTCAATCAGTCGGATGGGGCCGTCGATGCGCAACCGATCCGTCGCCTGATCATAGACGATCCGGCTCGCCGTCATGCGGCGGCCTTGGTGGAACACTTCAACCGACCCATCGGCGATGAGCGTATTGTCCCCGGCAATCTCTAGGCTGTCTGCAATAAGCGTGGCCGCTTCTTGCGCCAAAACCAGAGAGGTCGGCGTAGGCGCGACGGCGAAAGTCGCGCAAAGGAAGAAAGCGATCAGATGCTGACGCATGGGTGCTCAGCCATCCTCGACATGTAACAAAAGGCCCAACGCCATCATGAAGGCTGCAACGGGAGGAGTCCATGCCGCGAGTGCGACAGGGATCTCACCATTCGCGCCCAGAACCTGCGCGAAGTTGCGCAAAAAGAAGATCACGAAGCCGCTGAGAATTGCCAAAAGCACCAAAAGGCCCGTCCGGCCAAAGCGGGCAGGCCGCATGGTGAACCCGGCGGCAATCAAGACCATGGCGGCCAGCAAAAGAGGCTGGGCAAGCTCCATCTGGAACCAGACACGATGTGCCAGCGACGAAAAGCCTGCGCGATCAAGGCCTTCGATATAGGCAGGCAGGGCCCAGAAGGCGATTTCGGACGGTGTGCCGAAGCTGTCGCGGATGCCCTCTGCGGTCAGGTCGCTGTCAATTCGGGTGCCGTCGGGCAAGGCCTCGGCGGCGCTGGCCGGGTTGGCGGCTGACAGGGGCCAACGCATCGCACCGCCCAAGACCCATGCGCCCGGCTCCAATTGCGCATTGGCCGCCTCGATCCGCATGTCGGGCTGGCCGTCGCGGCCGTAGATCAGGAAGGTGACATCTGTCAGTTCGGTGCCAAAGGCATTGGCGCGGGCGGCCTGAATGACCGTCTGGCCCGATGCGCTGCCCTGACGCAACCAAAGCCCGGTTGATGAAATGGACAGGCGGCTGTCCCCGGTTCCTGTCAGTTGTGCCCGCGCGATTTCATAACGGTTGGTGGTGGCCGCAACGAGGGGATTGAAGACCGTCACCGCCACCATGCCACAGATCAGCGAAACAAGAAGCGGTGCCACCAGAAAGCGTAGGCCGGACCGTCCAGAGGCGCGGATGATCACCAACTCGCTTGTTCGCGCGAGGTTCATAAAAAGCGCAACTGACGCAAGGACCGTGATCAACGGCAGAATGCGATAAAGGCTTTCGGGGACGTTCAGCGCAGCAAGCCGCAAGGCCGAGGCGACGCCTGCATCGGGCCCTGTCAATTGGCGCAGTTGGTCGATCACGTCGATCAAGAGCATGACGCCAAAAAAGATCGCCAACACAACGAGGAAGGTCGCGAAAAAGCGCCTTGCAATGTAAAGGGCCAGGGTCATGTCGCGCGCCTCCGCCAGGGCGGGATGCTTTGCGAGAGATGCAGCATCGCGAAGGCGATGGCAAATCCAGCAAGCGGTGCCACATAAATGGCAGGCCAAGCCGACGCATTGCGGGCGGCCATTGATGCCCCGGTCGTGTTCAAAAGCTGTAGGAAGATTAGCACCAACACCGCGCCCAAAATCTGCCGTGTTAGTCCAAACCGGCTAAAGGCACCCAATTGCAGGGCCGCGAAGCCCACCATTGCCGCTGCTGCCGAAAGGAAGGGCTGGGCAAAGCGCGAATGCAGTTCCTGAAGCACGTATTCATAGCTGGTATTATAGGTGGCGGGCCAGGCAACCGGATCCGTCCTAATGATTTCCAGCGTGGTCGCGGTTTCCACGACGCGCATGGCGCCGCCCTGTTCTTCGATCAAGGACAACAGATCAAAGCTGTAATCGGCATAGCGCGTGACCGAAAGCCTCCCATCCGCCCGGGCAACCGATTGGATCATGCCGTCGAACATCAGAAGTACCGGCCCCGCATCCCCCGGTGCCAAAAGCGCACGAAGGGCTGTGTAGGTGTTACTAGACGCCACATCGCGGTCATCAAAAAGGAAGACGTTGCGCAATTGTCCGTCTTCCGAAATCTCACCAATAAACAGCGTGACGCCCGGCGAGGGATGCATGAATTCCCCCACTTTCAAATAGCGGGCAGTGACATCGTTTGAGACCTGTGCCTCACGCTCGCGCAAAAGGGCGTCGCTTCTGGGGACAAGAATATTCATCAGCAAAAGATGCAGCACCGTCACGGTCAGCCCAAAGACGAAGACTGGCCGTGCCAACCGAAAGGCGCTGCTGCCCGTTGCCTGCATGGTGACCAATTCGCTTTCGCGCATCATACGGTTCGTCACATAAACCGCCGCCGCAAAGGCGGCGATTGGCAGAACAAGGCGGATCACATTGGGCAGAGCGAGCAGCGAAAACTCGACAAAGACAAGGGTGGATTGCCCATCGCCGATGAGCCTGTCGAACAGGCTGACGGCGCGGTTGACCCAATATACAGATACCAGAACCAGCGCAAAAAAGCCGAAGACTGCCAGCAGCTGCGACAGCAGATATCGGTCAAATCTGGACAAGTTCGGAAGGTCCCACACAAAGCGTTGCGTTAGCCTATCGGAATTTGGCTGCGGGGAAAACTCATATCTGGTCATTCCGGACCCAAGCGGGTAGCGTTTTGCCGATCACGGTCGCCCCTCTGCCTGATTGCGCCCGCGGCGCAGGGTGTGGTGCCCTCCTCCCACCGCGAGAAAGAGCCATGACCCATCCTGTTCCGATCCACTTTCGTCCTGTCGACTTGGACCAGCTTCCCCATTTACCGGGGCGCATCGCCGTGCTGGCCGATACGGCGAAAAGCCTGTCTGCCGGTCTGCGGCGGCTGGATCGCCTGACCAAGGGGGCGATCCTGCGTTTTCTGAACAGCGAGGCGTTTGGGCGCTTGAAGCCGGGGGAGGCGGTCGAACTTGCATGGCCCGCCGGTCTTTTGGCCGAGGCGGTCCAGATCATCCGCCTGCCGCGTCGGGCAGATGTGGCGCAGGCGCGCAAGGCGGGCGGGGCGATCGGGCGGGCGCTGTCGCCCTCAGGGACGACCGTGCTTGTCGAAGGCCATGCCATGGCGGCCGAGATTGCCTTTGGAACGGCGATGCGGGCCTATGACTTTTCGGCCCATAAGACGGGGGAACGAAAGGAAGCCGGTCCGGTACAGTTCATGGCCGCCAATCCCGAAGCGCTTGCTGTCGCGGCGGCACCCGGGGCCGCTGTGGCCGAAGGGGTGTTTTTTACCCGCGATCTGGTGAACGAACCCGCAAACATCCTGACGACCTATGACTTTGCTGCACGCCTTGCCGCGATGCAGGAATTGGGTCTGGATGTGGAAATCCTTGAAGAAGAGCAGCTTGCCAAGATGGGCATGGGGGCGCTCTTGGGGGTGGGGCAGGGGTCGGAAAGCCCATCAAAGGTCGTGGTCATGCAATGGCACGGCGGCGAGAAGGGGGCAGCCCCCTTTGCGCTGATCGGCAAAGGCGTGGTCTTTGACACAGGCGGCATCTCGATCAAACCCGCGGCGGGCATGGAAGACATGACCATGGACATGGGCGGTGCGGGCGTTGTTGCGGGCGTGATGCGGACTTTGGCGTTGCGCAAGGCAAAGGCCAATGTCGTTGGTCTGGTTGGGCTGGTCGAGAACATGCCTGACGGGCGGGCGCAGCGTCCCGGCGATGTGGTGCGCACGATGAAGGGCGATACGGTCGAGGTGATCAATACCGATGCTGAAGGCCGCCTCGTGCTGGCCGATGTGCTGTGGTATGCGCAGGAGCGGTTCAAACCGGTGGGGATGATCAACCTAGCAACCCTGACAGGCGCGATCATCATCGCCTTGGGGCATGAAAATACTGGCGTGTTTTCCAATAATGACGATCTGTGCAACGCTTTCCTGAAGGCCGCAAAGGCGGAAGGCGAAGGGGCGTGGCGCATGCCGATGGGCGACGCCTATGATGCGAAACTGAAATCCCGCATTGCTGACATGATGAATGTGGGTGGGCGTGACGGCGGGGCGATCACGGCGGCGCAGTTCCTGCAGCGCTTTGTCAAACCTGAAACGCCTTGGTGCCATCTGGATATCGCGGGCACCGCCCTTTTGAAATCCGACAGCATGCTGGCGCCGAAAGGGGCCACGGGTTGGGGTGTGATGGCGCTGAACCGCCTGATCCGCGAGAAGTTCGAAGGCAAGTGAGGGTGCGATGGGCGTGGTGATGTTCTATCACCTCACGCGCTCTGCGCCGGAGGAGACGCTGTCAAGCTTGCTGCCCCGCGCCTTGGCGCAGGGCTGGCGGGTGATGGTGCGGGGCACGGACCGCGCAGCGCTTGAACGGCTGGACAAACGGCTTTGGGTCGATGAGGGCCAGCCCTTTCTTCCGCATGGGTTAGAGGGCGGTCGCCACGATGCCGATCAGCCTGTCCTTTTGGGACTGGGGCCCATCGCCAATGCGGCGCAGGGGTTGTTCTTGATCGATGGGGCCGAAACCACTGCGGATGAGGCGCGGGGGTTGGAACGGGTCTGGCTTTTGTTCGATGGGGCAGATGGCGCACAATTGTCCGCCGCGCGGGCGAAGTGGAAGGCACTGACCGATGCGGGGTTGCCCGCGCAATATTGGTCTGAAGAAAGCGGACGCTGGGAGAAGAAGGCCGAAAAGGGCTGACCAATTATCGGCGTAGGATCATTCGATCGCGGGCGATCTCCACCCGGTAGAGCGAGAGATAATCCATCCCCAGAAGGGATTGGTCCATCTCGCCCTGATTGACCCATGCAGGAAAGACCTGTTCCTGATAGGGACCAAGGACAACATCCTGCAACTCCACCCGCGCGGTGGCCACCATGCCATTGGCCGTCTGCGCCCGCCCGATATAGACCAGCGTTTCGGGATCAAGACCCAGCCTGCGCGCATCAGCAGCTGCCAGAACCATGTTTGTGGCCCCGGTATCCGCCATGAATTGTACGGGCGTCCCGCCAATGGTGAGTGTCAGATAATAATGGCCGTCCGGCGCGCGTGGGATTTCGATGATCCCTTCTTGCGAAATCATCTGGCGCGGTGCGATTTCGGTGCGCAGATCGTTCCACAGGCCATAACCCGCGATCACGCCGACAAAGATCAATCCCCATGCGGCAAAGCTGCGCAAGGCTTGACCCATCCGCTTGCGGTATTCGACCATGACATAGCCGCCCACCGCGACAAGCAGCAGCAGAAGGTAGAACAGGCGGGCAGTCGTATCACCATCCATTGGGCGCGGGTCTCCTTTCTTGCGGATATGGGGATGCGCGCGGGCGCCTGAAAGGGTCAGCCGATCAGGCCCGTGCCTCGCACACCGTCGATCACGAATTGAACTGACAGCGCGGCCAGCAGCATGCCCAGAAGGCGTGTGATGACGATCGTCCCGGTGCGACCAAGCAACCGTTCCAGCGGGGGCGAGGCCAGCAGAAAGAGAAAGGTCGCAATCAGCACAACGATCATCAAACCAAGAACGGCAAAGGTTCCTGGCCAGCCCGAGGATTCGCCGACCAAAAGGATCATGGTCGCAATGGCCCCCGGACCCGCGATCAGCGGCGTGGCCAAAGGAAAGACCGAAGGGTCATGGTCATGGTCGGCCTTTTGCCCTTCGCGCCGTTGCGTCCGACGTTCAAACAGCATGTCGAGTGCGGTCAGGAACAAGAGGATGCCGCCTGCGATACGGAAGGCGGGCATCGAGATGCCGATGAAGCCAAGGATTGATTCCCCTGCCAGCCCGAAAAGCAAAAGGAGAAAACCCGCGATCAGGCAGGCGCGCAGTGCCAGACGACGGCGGCGTTCGGCATCCATCCCTTGGGTCAAGGCGATGAACAAGGGCACAAGGCCGGGCGGATCAATCACCACGAAAAGCGTGGCGAAGGCCGTAATCAGGAAAGCGGTTTCGGGCAAAATCCGGCCTTTGGCTGTTTGCCAAAGCTTAGTCCGTTGGGCGCGGCCTGCGCAACCTTGTCGGGTCGCGCCGCCTTAGCCCGCGTTCCGCAAGAGTTTCTGCAATTCTTCGGTCAGGTCGGTGACGCTGCTTGCCCGCGTCGTCGTTTCATTGGCGATCCGTCCCACTTCACCCGCAACTACGGCAAAGCCTGCGCCGGCTTGACCGGCGCGCGCTGCCTCGATCCGGGCGTTGATGGCAAGGATGCGAAGTTCGCGAAGAACACTGAGGATCGGTTTGGTTTCTGAAACGAGATTGCGGCAGAATTCGGTGATCTGGCGGTTGCGCTGACCACGCTGCGCCTCTTCTTGTTTGCGGGTTTCGTGATCTAGGACGATCCCTTCGAGGAAGAGAAGCGCACCCGTCTTGTCAAAGACGCCGCCACCGACCTCATGCACCCAGCGGGTGCTACCGTCCGGGCGGACCAGACGGTAATCGACCGACCAGTTTTCCTGCCGTTCCAAAGCCGTATCGACAGCGGCGAAGACGGAATCGCGGTCGTCGGGGTGGGTGAGGCCTGCATAAGAGCGTTGTGGCACCTCGATGAAATCGGCGGTGGGGTAGCCGGTCAGTTCGGCCACCGCCCCTTCCATTAGGAGCATGGAATAATCCCGATCATTTCGGCAGCGATAGACAAAGCCATTGGTGCGCAGCAGGATGCTGCCAATGATTTCGCGCCCTTCAACGAATGCGCCGTCCATGCCGTCTCCCTGAACCTATCAAAACCATGCCGGTCAGGCCCCGTCGCGCCCCGGCAAACATCCTATACGGGCAAAGTTGATAAGCCTTTACCAGAGGGCGAGTGGGACGAAGATCGCTTTGCCCCAATCCTATACGGTGGCAAGGCGGCGCGCGGAGAGCCAGCTTGCCAAGGCCATCAGTCCCGCAGTGGTCAGGCAAAGCGGCAGGCCCCCGATCTGATAGCTCAGCCCCGACAACAACGTCCCAATCAGCCGCCCAGCCGCATTGGCCATGTAGTAAAAGCCCACATCCCGCGTGATCCGTTCTGCCGTCCCATAGGCGAGGATGAGATAGGAATGGACAGAGGAATTGATCGCGAAAACAAATCCGAAGAGCAAAAGTCCACCGATCAGCAGCGCTGTGAGCCATGGGGCAGGAGCCGCGGCCGCCCAAGCCGCTGCTGCAAGAATAAAGGGGATCGGCACCAGCAGACCCGCCCAAAAGATCGCCTTGCGGGTTGTTTCCGCCTCGGACTGATTGCGGCTTCCCAGCAAACGCGGCGCAGCGGCCTGGACGGCACCATAAGCGATGATCCAGAGGGCAAGGAAACCGCCGATCAGGAAAAAGGCCTCTCGCCGTCCTTCGCCCGTGCCGTCGGAGAGAACGGCCTGAAAATAGACCGGGATACCCACGACGAACCACACATCGCGCGCGCCGAAAAGGAAAAGGCGGGCAAGGCTAAGCCGGTTCACCCGCGCGTCTCGTGAACGCCAGCCGGACCAGCCATCTTCGCCCTTCATCCGGCCGGGAAGGCCTTTTGGTAGGAACAGGAGGACCGCGATCAGGATGGCTGTCAGAACGCCTGCCATCCCCCAAACCGCCGCTTGAAATCCTGCAAAGGCCAGAAGAGCCGCGCCAAGGAAGAAGCCTAGGCCCTTGACCGCATTCTTTGATCCCGTCAGCGCGGCGACCCAGCGGAACAGGCCTCCGTCCTCCTTTGGGGCAAGAAGTTTGACGGCGGACTTCGAGGACATCTTCGCCAGATCTTTGGCCACGCCAGAAACGCCCTGAACGGCCATGACGAAGGCGACAGAGGCTGGAATGGACCATCCAGGATCGAGTTGGGCCAGCGCAACCAGCGCACCGATCTGCAAGGCAAGGCCGCTATAAAGCGTGGCCGCCAGGCCAAAGCGCGCGGCCAGCCACCCGGCGGCGAGGTTGGTGACCATCCCTGCCACCTCATAAAGCAGAAAGAGCCAAGCAAGTTGCAACGGCGTGAAACCGAGGCTGTTGAAATGGAGAAGCACCAGCATCCGCAAGGCCCCGTCCGACAGCATGAAGGCCCAATAGGCTGCGGTTACGGCGGCATAGGCGCGGATCGGATTCGGAACGGTCATCGTTGCGGCCTTTGGCTGCGGCTGGACCGGGGGCGCTTCGGCGCCCGGACCCCCCGAGGATATTTGAAGACAGAGAATGATCAGAGCTGTGCGGCCACCATGCGGGCGATATCCGCCAAGCGGCAGGCATAGCCCCATTCATTGTCATACCAGGCATAGACCTTCACCTGCGTACCGTTGATCACCATTGTGGAAGGCGCGTCGACGATCGCGGAGCGTGGGTCGTTGGTGAAGTCGCAAGACACGAGGGGGCGCGTCTCATAGCCGAGAATGCCTTTGAGTGGCCCCTCGGCAGCTGTGGCGAAGAGGGTGTTCACCTCTTCCACCGTGGTTTCGCGCGCGACCTCGAACACGCAATCTGTGAGGGAGGCATTCAGAAGGGGCACGCGGACGGCATGGCCGTTCAGGCGCCCTTTCAGTTCTGGATAAATCAGGGTGATGGCTGTTGCCGATCCGGTCGTCGTCGGGATCAGGTTCATCAGGGCCGAGCGTGCGCGGCGCATGTCCTTGGCCGGGCGGTCGACGATGGTTTGGGTGTTCGTGACGTCATGGATCGTGGTGATGGACCCATGACGGATACCGATATTTTCATGGATCACCTTGACCACCGGGGCGAGGCAGTTCGTGGTGCAAGAGGCCGCCGTCACAAGGTTTTGCGAGCCGTCGTAAAGGTGATGGTTCACCCCATAGACAAGATTGAGCGCGCCGCCATCCTTGACCGGGGCCGAGACCACGACCGTCTTTACCCCTGCCGCATAGTAGGGGGCCACCTTGGCCGCAGTCTTGAAAACGCCGGTGCAATCAATGACCAAGTCGATACCCATCTGCGCGAGGGGAAGCGCCTCGATGGTCTTTTCGTGGGTCAGGCGTATCGCTTGACCATTCAACACAAGCGCGTCTTCGCCTGCGGTGACCGGCGTTCGCCAGCGACCATGGACGCTGTCGAATTCCAAAAGGAGCGCGTGCTGTGCGGCGTCGGCCATCGGGTCGTTCAACAGCACGACGTCACCTGTCAGACCTTCATCGATCAAGTTGCGCAAGACGAGTTTTCCGATGCGGCCAAGGCCGTTCAGGGCAATGCGGGGCATGATGGATCAGGCTTTCGCTTCGGCGTCGCTGCCGATGGCATCGACTCTGGATTGGAGGGACAGGCGGCTGAGGCTTTCGACGGGCAGTTCAACGAAGGCCACGATCCGCCGGCGCAGGGCGGCATAGGTCTGGGCAAAGACCAGTGCCCGGGCGGCGTCGGTTCCCGTAGCCTTGACGGGGTCGGGAAGGCCCCAATGGCCGGTGATCGGCTGGCCATGCCAAGGGGGGCATTCTTCAGCTGCGGCTGTGTCGCAGACGGTGAAAACGAAGTCCATCTGCGGCGACCCGGTTTGTTGGAATTCCGAGATGTGCTTGGATCGCAGCCCATCGACAGAATGGCCATTGCGGCGCAGTACCTCGATCGCAACGGGATTCAAGGTGGTGTTGGGGCGCGTCCCTGCGGAATAGGCGTTGAACCGACCCCGGCCCAGATCGCGCAGCAAGGCCTCGGCAAAGACTGAGCGGGCCGAATTGCCAGAACAGATGAAGAGGACGGCGAAGGGCGCCTGACGCATAGTGGGCTCCTGGAATGTTGGGAGGAGGGGAGAGAGCAGGTCCGGTCGACCCCGTCCGACATCAAGCGCGATATAGCCGATCAGCTGTTCGGCAAAATCGAGATCGACGGAGTAGATCAGGGATCGTCCATCGCGCACCACGCGGATCAGCTGGCAGGCCAAAAGGTCGGCCAAGTGGTGGGACAGCGTGTTCTGCTTGATTTGCAGGGCCTCTGCGATTTCGGTCGGGCGCACGCCTTTCGGGGCAAAGCGCATCAGAAGGCGGAACACTGCCAATCGGCCAGTGTGGCCGAGTGCGGCAAAGGCGATGGCGGCTTGGACATTTTCCATATTTCCAGATTATTGGAAATATCCTGGCGCCTCAAATGAAGGTTTCATGACAATTATGGTGCGCGGCAACCTTTCCCCGGCCTGGCCCGTCTTGTTGTCGTGCACTGCTGTTGGGTTTTAAGGGTGAGCTTGTGCAAGAAGTTCGTATGCACGCGCCTTCGGAGGGCTACTTACTGGCCTAAGCGTTCCGGCACGCTGCCAGAGGCGGTGACCAGATGGCCAAAAGCACCCAAGCCTTGGGTGCTTTGTTTAAAATCAAGGGCTTAGGGGATCTTGGCTCCGGCGGTAGGCGACTAGGGGTCGAAGTATCCTGCAGCCTGTTCGGATTTACCTTTGATTATCAAGCGTTTGCTGGGGTGCGTGGTAAGCAGTCTAGTTGCGGTGTGTGTCTGGTGGGTTGCGATTGTGTGCCTAGCATGAAGGAAACGGCGAGACATGCCAAATGCCATTCGCACGGGGCAAGGACGATGGTTATGCTACGGGGCGGCTCTCAAGCCATAGCTCATCGTAGGCAGCGGCTTTCAGCTTTGCGAGTTCCACGTCTGCACGAGTAACCGACGCGGGCGACTTCTTCGCTATGTCTTTCAGGGACTGCGACACGAGCCAAGCATCGTTCCCGTCAACAATGATCAACCGATCATGAAGACGCCCTGATGGCGCAAGCCTTGTCTCGACGTCTGGTGTTGTTCGGTCCTTAGTTCCATTCCACTTATTGGATGCGGCGACCAAGGCAGGCAGAAGCGGTGGCTGTCGTGCGGTTAAAAGGCGGATGGACTGACTTGCCACCATGTGCGGCACGAGGTCCAAGAACACACTCGCATCCATGTAGGGGTCGACGATGAAGAGGGATTTGCACTCACGCTGAACAATCTGAACGAGTGCGGCGTAGCCGTTCCAAGTGTCGCCTGCACGAATGAACGCCCCCTGAAGCTCGGCGGGAACAAGTAGTTCAAGGTGGCTGAGTGCGTCAAACAACGGCTGCATGAGCGAGTTGCGGTCGTGTCGGATGGTGCCGAGGTTCTCCCTAGCTACACGAAACGACACGACTTGGTTGACCTGCCCGAAAGCAGACAGCAATGCGTCCGCCCTGCCAAGCCACCTAGCTTCGGTTTCGCCGAGCCGTTCGCCAGAAGGGAGGGCTGGTGCGTCACGCACCAAGCCTTGGAGCATCAGCAGTAGTTGTTCAGGTGGAAGGCTGCTCATCATTTCCGGACACTGGCTTGGATGGTGGACGCAAGTCAATTAGCTGGGTGGGTAGTGGTGTTGGGGGCCACCATTAGAAGAGCGGGATGAACGCTGAAGCCCCTAGCGTGAGCTGCGGCTTGCCTATGCAAGCCTTGGTGGGTGCAGGTGCATACCCTGCTGACATCCAAAAACATCGGTAACCATATGACAAACAAAAAGAATGACGGGCTTCCACGCCCAGCGCCGCGTATGGTGCGAATTGACCGTGTTCTGACGGACGAAGACACGTTTCAGCCCCGAGGCGGAGGGCTGAACGAAGCGCATGTAGCCGCTCTGCAGGATGTATTGCGGCAGGGTGGCCAGCTAGACCCTCTGTGCCTATGGGAAGACCCTGCCACGGGCGCTCTGACCGTCGCTGATGGGCATCATCGGCTTGAGGCATACCTTCGGCACGGTAAGGCCAAGAACATCCCTGCAAGCATCTACCGCTGCGACAGGAGAACCGCGCTCCTAATCCCCATACAGGACAACGCCAAGGCTCGGCTTCCGCTGCAATACAATGACCGTGCCAACTGGGCATGGAAGCTGACTGTCGAAGGGGCGCAGTCCAAGGCCACGGTGGTTGCATCCTGTGGGGTCAGCGACGGCACAGTCGCACACATGCGGCGGGTATGGAGGGAGCTGCAGGCAAAGGGTGAGGATGCCCCCAAGACATGGTGGGAGGCGCAGAAGCTGAACAAGAGTGAAGAGGATCGGGAATGGTCTGATCAAGAGCGTGACGAGTGGCGGCAAGGGCTGGTGCAGAAGGCGCATCGCAGCTTCGGGGCAGAGCTGGCGGACCTCATGAAGCGATCACCAGAGGCAGCGGCGGAGCTGCTGGACCTTTGTGGTGGGCGGCAACTGGAAAGCGTGATGGACCACCTCGGTTACGTTCTGGCGGATGAGGAAAGTGAGGAAGGCGACTGTCCCTTCTGACTGCGGTTCACCCGAGGATGTTTTTGGGGCAAATTTGCGAGTGGCTTGCCAATAGTTGCGGTTCGCGATTTCTCCCCCGTGGCAGTCAAGCATTCGCGGAGACGAACCTAGGCTACCAGCGGCACGATCCATAGTTCTGAGAAGGTGAAAGGACGCTGCCAGCGATAATCGTGTGGCGACTATGAACAGCTGCCCCGCCGTCTGTGACGGTTGTTGTTTGGATGGCTCCAGATGCGAGTCTTTCTACGAATGTCGTTGCGCTTTCACCGCGAAGAACGGCGACTGCAGCCACACCATTGTTCCCACGAAGGAAAGCCTCGCCACTAACGGTGTCAACGACGAAGGTCATTTCGAAGTCTTGCTTTGCTATGCCTTCGTCAGTCGCCCTCATCGGGAAACTGCATGTGAACTCAAGGGTTTCAGCCGAAACGGAAGTCGAAGTAACGGTTAGAAGCAAGCAGGCCGACCAAGCAATTCGCATGTTTTGCACCTCAACTCTTGGGGGCGTCCATCGCCTCTTTGTGGACCTTTGCGATCCACGCTTCAACCCGCCGAAATCCTTGGTGGCGGAGTGACACATTAGAGTATACCCTAGCGCATCACCGCGATGTGACACTTTTTGTGTCCCATTAGGGTTGACTTCGATATTTCAGGACAGTATCCGATCAGGGTCTAGAGCCAAAAAGGACACCTCGATGAGATACGGTTACGCCCGCGTCAGCACCGACGATCAAGACCTTACCCTTCAGCGGGAGAAACTGCTTGCTGCAGGCTGTAACGTGGTCAGAGAAGAGAAGCGCAGCGGCACGAAGCTGACAGGGCGCGACGAACTGAAGACCCTGCTTGAGTTCATGCGTGAGGGTGACACACTGGTCGTAACTCGATTGGATCGGCTGGCACGCTCCCTTGAGGATTTGTCGTCCATAGCTCGACAGCTTCAGGCGAAGGGCGTTTCCCTTATGGCGACTGAGCAACCTGTGGACACCAGCAACGCGGCTGGAAAAGCGTTCTTCCAGATGCTGGGGGTGTTCGCTGAGTTCGAGACCAACCTCCGCAGGGAGCGGCAGATGGAGGGTATAGCCAAGGCCAAAGCCAATGGCGTCTACAAGGGGCGCAAGGCTTCTATCGACCCAGCAGAAGTGCAGCGCCTGCATGATGTCGAGGGGCTGGGAGCCACTGAGATCGCCCGCAAGCTGGGCATCGCTCGGACCTCTGTCTATCGGGTCTTGGAGGGCAAGGCAGCGACGACCTAAGTTCAACTTAGTCCTATCTTCTTCGTTCAGGCGCTGGCCATACCCTTCAAAGTTTGAAGGCTTTTTTCGTCGGGCAGAAGGGGGCGCACAGAGGCCCCCAGAAGGGGGCTTCCGCTTGTTGGGAGGGGCAAAGGGTCGGGCTACAGGAAGGGCGCTCTAGAGGGCTTCTGCTGCGTTCTCCGTTGGCTCTGCGTCCGTCCCTGCCTTCTTCGGGTCGGTCAGACCGAAGGCTTTCAGCATCGCTCTCGTAGTGACCCGGAGCTTCGCGGGTGTTCCACCGTAGACACGATCACCGACGCCCCCAAGTTCATGTCCAAGGATCAGGTTCTGGTCCATGGAAGACACCTCCGCCACCATCAAGCGGTCCTTCATGTTGTGCCGCAGGGAATGGACAACGTGCTTGGGGTTGTTGGTCACGGCACGAAGGTGGCTCATCAACGCGGCAGAGGCTGCGTCTGACCCTCTGGGGCGGCAGTAGGACGGGAACACGAGGTTACCCTTTCGCGTGGTCTTAAGAGCTTCCTTGGCCGCGTCTAGGGCATCTCCTACCAACGGCACGTAGCGACGGGAAGCGGCAGTCTTCAACCTCCGCTGCTCGTGCCATGTGACGCGGATGCTGGGAAACTCACCCGCCACGTCAACATCTTCGACCCTGAGGCCAGTGACTTCCGCAAGGCGGCAGCCTGTTCCTTCCAGTAAGCGCCACACCAAGGCTAGCTCCGCAGTGCAGCGGGTGGTGATCCTAGCCCGCGCACTCTGCAGAACGTCTTCCGGCAGTGGGTCGCGCTCTTCCCACGTGTCTCGCCTGCCCTTGGCCCCTTGTATCTTAAGCCCGCTGAAGGGGTTCTTGAATGTCGCGGGCAGCGGCATTTCCTGTGCAGCGTGGTTGATCACTGCATTGAGCGAGTTGAGGTCGCGGGCAACTGAACTGGGGCTGATCGGCTTTCCATTACCCTTCAGCCGCTGAAGCATGAAGTCTCTCACGGTGCGGGCATCGTCACGCGTCAGCTTCACCAAGACAGGGTCTTTGCCCAGCGCCTCGACCACCAATCCCGCCACCCGCTCTACCTGCTGCTTGAAGCGGTCGCGCAGTTCAGGGGCTTCTGTCTGGTCGCGCTCAGCAAGGTAAAAGCTCATCGCGTCTCGCAGGGTTGCCTTGGGTGGCTTGGCCTCGCCCGCACTTTGGAGGATGCCGATTGTGAAGGCATCCAGCTTGGTGGGGTGGAGCGGGTAGCCAGTCTCGTCATCGCGGGGATAGCGGTCGACTATCTCCTGAGCCAGATGGTCTCTTCCGTCCCAATCCGTGCTGAGCATCCCCATCTCCACTGCCCGCTGATAGGCGAGTTTGTAAAGCTGAAGCTCCGAGAGTTCCCCGCGTTCTGCGGCGGCAGCTTTGTCGGCTGACTGCCTCGCAACCGCTATCTCACGCTCCACCTTGGCGTGAAAGCCGGGATAAGCAGCCAAGGCTTCCCGCTCGGTGTCCCCGAGCTTTCCCTTGAACTCGCGCTTCAGGATTACAGAGGAGAGGTCTTTCGGCACTCGGCGGCGATACTGCCAGCCGCCTGCTTTGGTCTTCTCAACGTAGCGCAAAACTAGCCTCATGTGTGCCTCGTGTGTGCCAAGACGCGCACCGAGATCGACCTCACGTAGCTGTTTTTCTTGATTTTTCTAGGTTTCCCGAAGGAAATTGGCTCCGGCGGTAGGGATCGAACCTACGACCAATTGATTAACAGTCAACTGCTCTACCGCTGAGCTACGCCGGAACACGGGGGCCGTATAGCAAGGGTGCATCTGGGGGACAAGGGGGGAATGGTGGAAAAGTTTTGCATCCTGTCAGGCAAGGTGGAAGAGGTTGTTCGCAGTCAGGGGATGGTCGGTGTGAACGTGACTTTTGCCATGCAGATCAATCAGGTGCGCTAGGACGTTTCGCGTTGCGGCGGGCTTTAGATTGGGGGCGAGATCGGGGTAGAGGCTGTGCGCGATTTGCGCGGCCGTTTGGGGGGCCTGTGCCAGCGCGTCCAGGATTTGTGCCTCGCGCGCGCGACGATGTGTGATCAACTCTTGCACGCGCCGTTGCGGATGGGGGATCGGATCTCCATGGCCGGGCAGGAACTGTTGCCAATCGGGGCGATCGAGGCGGGCGAGGCTGTTCATGTAATCGCCCATGTCGCCATCCGGGGGGGCGACGATGCTCGTGCTCCATCCCATGACATGGTCGCCAGATAGAAGAACCTCACCCAAGCAGAAGCAAAGATGCGTGCCAAGATGGCCAGGCGTGTGAAGGGATGTCACCTCCCAATCCGGGCCGGAAATCCTTTCGCCATCTGCGAGGTTGCGATCGGGCGCGAAAGATGTGTCGAGACCGTCTCCCCCGCCAGTCGGCCTTTGCGCGGCAAGGGCCGCCATGCGCGGGTTACGCCCCTCGTCAGCACGTCCGAAGGCAAGAACGGGTGCCCCCGTTTGGGCCGAGAGCCGGGACGCGAGGGCGGAATGGTCGCGATGGGGGTGGGTGATGAGGATCTGCTCCACAATTTCGCCGGGGTCGAGGGCGGCAAGGATCGCAGCAATATGACCGTCATCGTCAGGCCCGGGGTCCACAACAGCAACCCGGCCGGATCCGATGATATAGGTATTCGTCCCGCGAAAGGTGAGCGGTGATGGATTAGGGGCAAGCAAGCAGCGCAGGCGCGGGACGCGCGGTTGGGGCGATCCTTGTGGCGCAGGCGATAGCGTCAGTTGGGGCGGCAAGGGACAGGCCTCCTCTTCCCTCGGGGCGGGGGGCAGGCTAGGCTTTGGGCCCATGAGCCGCAAGTCATTCCTTCCCCGTGGCCTTTATGGGCGCGCTGCGTTGATCCTGATCGTGCCGATCGTCACGATCCAATTGGTCGTTTCCGTCACCTTCATTCAAAGACATTTCGAAAGGGTTACCGAACAGCTCACCGGTGGGGTGGTTGCCGAGTTGCGGCTGCTTTTGGTGCTGGCCGAGAAAGCAGACAGCGTCGAGGCGGCGCGTCGGCAGTTGGAACAGGCCGCGGGGCCTTTGAAGTTGCAGGTGGCCCTGCCGGCCTTGGATTTGCCGGTGGCAGAGGATCGGACGGAGTGGCTTGATCTGTCTGGTCGGGTGGTGATCCGCACGTTGCGGGATGTCTTTCCAAGGTTGGCCCCGGTCGATCTGGTGGAAGGGGATGGGATGGTGCGTCTGTTTCACCCCACCCGATGGGGGCAGATGGAGGTGACGGTGAACCGCGCGCGGATGTCGGCGACCAATCCGCATCAGCTTTTGGTTCTGATGATCGTGACATCAATCCTTATGACGATCATCGCTTATCTTTTTCTTTCCAATCAGTTGCGCCCCATTGCGCGGCTGTCCTTGGCGGCAGAGGCCTTTGGGAAAGGGCAAGTGATCCCCTATGTCCCGCGGGGCGCGACCGAGGTGCGGGCGGCAGGTCATGCCTTTCTGGACATGCGGGCGCGGATCGAACGGCAGATCGAACAGCGCACGCTTATGCTTTCGGGGGTGAGCCATGACCTGCGCACGCCCTTGACGCGGATGCGTTTGGGGCTGTCTCTTCTGCCGGAGGATGAAGAAACCAAGGCGCTTTTGTCCGATGTGGCCGAGATGGAGCGTTTGGTGGACGAGTTTTTATCCTTTGCCCGAGGGGATGCGACAGAAGCGGTGGAACCGATCGACCCCGAGGCTTTGGCGCGCAGGGTGGTGGAAAATGCCGCACGTCTGGGCAAGCGGGTGGATTTGCGGCTGGAAGGGCGGATGGAGCGGGTGCAATTGCGCCCGCAGGCCATGGCGCGGGCGTTGGAGAACCTTGTTACCAATGCGCTGCGCTATGGCAGCCGGGCCGAGGTGAGCGTCGCGATGGGCGATCGCTGGTTGCGCTTTACGGTGGAGGATGACGGGCCGGGCATTCCGGCGGCACGGCGGGGCGAGGCGGTGCAGCCATTCAGTCGGCTGGATGCGGCGCGCGATCCGAACCGGGGCGGCGGCGTTGGCCTTGGTCTTTCCATCGCCTCGGATATTGCGCGCAGCCATGGCGGCGAATTGCGGTTGGGCGAAAGCGCCACACTGGGCGGGTTGAAGGCAGAACTGCTGGTCGCGCGCTAATGGCGGCTGTGGTTTCTGGGAGTTTAGCCTGCGAGAGCATGAAGATAGGCAGCGATCTTCATGTCTTTATCGGCCAAGTTTCAACACCCAGTGCAGATCGCCATCGGCACCAATCGCAACGCCCAACCCCGCATCCGTGGCGCGGCGCATCAGGATGTTGCGGCGATGGCCGGGGCTGTTCATCCAGCCTTTGGTGACCGATTGCGGGGTGGGATAGCCCTGCGCCACGTTTTCGGCAATCTCGCGGTAGTCATATCCGGCGCGGGTGGCGCGGTCGGCCAGATCGCTGCCGTCGCTGCCATCATGGCCCATCCGATTGCGGGTTGCGCTGTCACAGGCGTGGGATTGCGCAGCCATTTGCAGGCGCGGCTCTTGGCGCAGAGGGCCGAGTCCCTTGGCCTGCCGTTCGGCATTGATCGCGGTCAGGCCTGTCTGGATCAGGGTTTGAGCATCCTGTGGCAGGCGGCAGGCGGCGGCTGGGTTCGCGATTGTGAAGGCAAGGGCTAGGAGAAAAAGAAACCTGAACATGGCAGCACCTTAACGTGATCAAACTGCATCAAGGATAGGTCGGAATAGACAGGGCGGCGAGCCCTTTCACCGCGGTACCTTTCAGAGCGGCAAGCGCACGCCGAGGGGGGAAAGGACGGGGCCGGCAGCGGCGCGCGCATCTTCGGCATCATGGGTGACAAGAAGGGTGGGAATGCCTGCCGCACGCGCGCGATCGAAGGTGAAGTTGCGGATCTGCGCGCGAAGTTCGGCATCAAGCCGTGAGAAAGGTTCATCCAACAGAAGGGCCTTTGGCTCGGCAAGCAGGGTGCGAAGTAGGGCCACGCGGGCCTTCTGGCCGCCCGAGAGGGTGCCGGGATCGCGGTCAGCAAGCCCTTCCAGACCTGCAGAGGCAAGGGCCGCCTCAATCCGCTTGCGCCTTTCGCGGCGTCCAGAGACATTCGCGGGCAGCCCGAAGGCAAGGTTGCCGCCCACGGAAAAATGGGGAAAGAGGACGGGATCTTGAAACATCAACCCGACCCCGCGAAGGCGGGTCGGAGCGTCAGAGATATCCTTTCCATTCAAGATGATGCGGCCCGTTCTATCGAAGGCAGGTGAAAGGGTTCCGGTTACTGCGGCAAGGGCTGTGGATTTTCCGGCACCCGATGGACCCATGATCGTGACAACCTCGCCGGCGCCGATGCTAAGCGAGAGGCGGACGAGCGTCCGGCCATTGATCGCGATGGAGAGGTCATCAAGAAGCAGACCCTGATCGCCCGTCATTCCAAACCTCGCATCAAAAGGCGGTCGCGCCATAGGGCCATGGGCAGGGTAAGGGCGGCAAAGAAGGCCAGCGCGGGCAATAGCAGTTGCAATACGGCATAGGCCCCGATCAGGCGGCGGTTGCCCCCGGATGACAGGGCAACGGCCTCGGTCGTTAGGGTTTCGATGCGACCGCCGCCGATCATCAAGGTTGGAAGGTATTGGCCGATCGATACGGCCATGCCAACGGCTGCCGCCGTTGCCAATGGCCCGGACAGCATTGGCAGGCGAAGGCGCCAGAAGATGCGCGCATCGCTTGCGCCTAGGGTGGCACCTGCGGTGGCGATCCGCGCGTCCCAAGCCCGGAAGGGGCCAGACAGCGAGAGAAAGACATAAGGCAGCACGAAAACCAAGTGGATTGCAGCTACTGCCCCAAGGGAGCCGTCAAGCCCCAAGGGCAGGGCCAGCATTTGCAGGCCGGGAAGAAAGGCGATCTGCGGCACCAGAAGGGGCAGGTAAAGCAAGATCGTCGCGCGCGAGGTGGGGGCAAGATGCAGCGTCGCCTCGGCCTGTAGGCAGCCGAGGCAGAGGGCAAGTGCGACCAGCGTCGCCGTTACCGCAATCAAGAGTGTGGCCGCAGACGTTTCGGCAAGGGCGGGTGCTGCACTGGCCCAGGTGCGGAAGGTGAAGCTTTCGGGCAGGGCGTCGGGAAACTGCCAAAGGCCTGCGAAGGACCAAAGCGCAAGCCCCGCCAGACCAAACATCAACATCGCGGTGACCACTGCGGCGGCACCTCGTGCCAAAAGGGCTGCGGGCGCATCAAGATGCGGCAGGCGTGGGGCCGACTGGGCGGTATGGACGAGCAGGCGTTTGAGTAGAATTTCCATGACACGCCATATTGTTATGGCAAGAAGCGCAAGTGTCAGTTGAAGCAGGGCCCCGGCTGCGGCCGTGTCGCGCATGGCAAGGCTCGCCTCGCCCATCCATAGGGTGATCTGCGTGGCAAGCGTGGGCGGCAAGGTCGGCCCAAGGATCATGGCCATGTCGACAGTCGTCACGCCATAGGCCAGAACGGCATAGGTCGGCAGCCGTAATTGGCGGTAGAGATCGGGCAGAAGGGTGAAAATAAAGGCGCTGATCCGCCCATAACCCAGCGTCGCAGCGGTGGTCAGGCGGCGGTCTGCGTCGATATGGGGCAGCGCCGTCAGGGACATCAGAAGAAGGAACGGCAATTCCTTCGCCACAAGGCCTAGGGTCAGGGCAAGGCCCCAAGGATCGTTCAAGATGAGCAGATCAGGCGGGGTCTGCCAGCCTGTTAGTTCCGGTGAAAGGAGGCGCGCGATCCAGCCTGACGGCGCGATCAGGAAGGCAAGGCCCAGCGCTGCCGCCGCATGGGGCACGGAAAGCAGCGGGGCCAAGCCGCGCCGGATACGGGAGAAGGTTGGGGTGCCGGCAAAGGCGGCAAGGATGAGAATGGTCAGGATCAAGGCAAGGCCTGTCGAGGCAAGCCCGGTTCCCACTGACAGGGCTACCGCTTTGGAAAGGCCTTGCCATTCCAACAACTTGGATACCCCTGCTGCGCCGTTGGAAAAGGCCGGTATGACGGTTCCCGCAAGCCCCGCCATGATCGGCAGGACCATCAGGCCCAGCGTCAGAGGCGGCACGAGGCGCAAGATACCGCCTCTTTGCCGCGGGCTTTCCGTCACTGGGCAACCCCGTAGCGACTGGACCAATCCTGTGCGATCCGGGTCATCCAACTGGCATGGGGTTCCAGTAGGACGGGGCCAAGATCGGCTGGCGAAAGGGTCGCAACGCCAAGTTCAAGCGCATCAAACCGCGCCCGATCTTCGGGGGTAAGTGATTGAAGATCAAGGACAGTCTGGAAGCCAAGAACGGCAGGGTCTTGCGCGCGGGCCTGAACTTCGGGGTCGAGGATGAGGTTCGCGATGACGATCGCGCCTGCACGATGGGCGGCGTTGAAAGGGATTGCCACGAAAGAGGCATTGCCGATCGTGCCGCCGTCCAGAACGAAGGTGCGGATGGTGTCGGGCAGGTTGCCCGCCGCGATTTCGGCGCTGGCGCGGCCCGGGTTGAAGGCAAAGGAAATGTCGATCTCGCCATCCGCCAGAAGCTGACCCAAGGCCGGTTCGTTTTGCGGAAAGGCCTTGGCCGCGCGCCAGAGGGCGGGATGAAGACGGTCGAGATAGGCCCAGAGAGGGGCGACCAGTGCCTCATACGAGGCGTCATCGATTGGGGATTGCAGGACCGAAGGGTCCGGCATGACGCCATAAAGAACCTGTTTGAGAAAGGTCGTGCCTAGATAATCAGGTGGCTGAGGATAGGTGAACCGTCCAGGGTTCGACATTGCCCATTGCAGAATAGAATCAATGCTTTGCGGCGGTTCTTTCAGGCGTTCCGTATCATATTCAAAGACCAGTTGCGCCA